>NZ_JAATJK010000001.1:3133333-3500000 GCF_011927785.1 Micromonospora profundi
CAACGCATGGCGAGCCGGCCGAGCAGCGTCGCCACCGCCAACAGCAGCGCGATCTGCACGAGAAACCACAGCAGTTGGTCGCCGCCAAGGGGCGGCGCCAGCGGCGTCACCCGTGTGCCTCGATCGCCTCACCTGCCGCAACGCCGCGCTGAGCCGAGTCGACTGCGGCGTTCCGCTGGGCTTCCTCAGTCAGCACGCTGGCGATCCACTGAGGCAGCTCCTGCTGGGCACGTTTCGCCGCCTCCTGCCAGGCCTGCGCCTGTTCCTGCGGGATGTTGACCGACACCCGGACCGCCGAGGCGCGGCTTGTCCCGGCCTCGCTGGCCCGGGCCTCGCGCAGGTTGTTGCGCAGCTGGTTTCTCGACCACTTGAGGCGCTCCGCCTTGTCGAGCCACTTGTCCTGGTCGGGCGGCGGCAGCGCGGCGACCTCGGCGTGGTGCTGGAACGACAGGGTGTGCCGGCGCCGGCCGGCCTGGAATCGGCCCGCCACCCAGGCGTAGTTGCGCAGGGTTTGATAGTCGAGCTCGGTTTCCTTGATCGCGCGCTGATAGCGGTCCGGATAGGTGCGTTGGCCGTAGACGAGCCAGTCACCGAGCCACCAGACTGACGATTCTGAGATCGCCCCGATCCGCAGGCCGATGCGCTTCCACTCCTCCACCGGCAGGTTCGCCCGTATGTGCAGAGAGGTCCGGCGCATGACGGCGAGATCGGGGTTAACAGCATGGGTAGCACCTTGCCTGGAAACGGAACTCCGGCGGGCTGCTGTCGGCATTACTCCTCCGTGTCATCGATGTGCACGACGCAGCCGGAAACCCGGTAATAAAGGTAAGGCGACCTGGCTACGGCGCCACTGCACTCCGGGGCTCCGTGCAGCACGGCACGGCCGGAGTACATGGTGGGCAGCCTGTCGACCGAAAGAACTACCGGCTCGCTGTCGTACAGAGGTCATTGGCACACAGCGGTTTACGAGCGCACCAGGGAAAGGGGCGCCGCGCCGGCAGCAATCATTGCAGCGAAGAGTTGACCATAGCTTCATCCCCCCGTAGATGAGCGTGTGGACATGTGATATTCAAGCAACTCTCAGAATCGCCGCTTGCCCAATGCGTTTAGCTGCGGCCGAGATGATCACGAGTTGCACACCTGTCCACCATAGACCATCGATACGATGTCGAGCAAGATGCGCATCGATGGATTTCCTGAGTTCAGCTGGTCGCCGCAGGTGGCCCGCCAAATTCGTACGTACGCAAGCCTTCCACCGACACCGCCGCCCCCCGGGCGCAGTCATCGAGACGACAGAAAACCCTCTACATCCGAGAGGACCATCTCCTGGACAGGGTTCGACACGACAGCTGCCTGCGTCGGCACCACCCGGCGATGCGCGACCAGGATCCAGACAGCGTCGCAGGCTACCTGCGGCTCAACAACATGATCATCGTGTGTGACCACGACGCCTGGACCATCGAAACCGACACGGCGGTCCTCCCGCTCACCGCCCCGACGAACGCCCTGACCCGCACAGCAAATATCCCCGCCCAACGGGACGGGGATCGCTCGAAACGCGAAGAGAAATCACGCTTCGTGGGGAAATAATGTGTCCGAGCGACACGAACCATTGCCCCACCGCCGATTACGCTCGGCACGACTCTCAAGCTCGCGCAAGTCTAGCGACACCGTGGACATCAACTGGAGCGACGGCACGGTTGTCAAGGCCGGGGCAGAAACCGCTCATGACCGGGAGTTGTATCTGCCCCGCGGCTGGTGCGACGACTTCCTCGAGAAGCTCACCGAGGTCGTTCAGCAGGAACCCGTTGACTTCGGCCGAAAACGTCTGATCTGGATCTTCTTCGCTGGTACCTCAAAAGTAGGTTCCGAAGTTAAGCCTTGCCCGCAGTCGGCCTCAACAGGACGACCGGCGAATGCTCGCGGTGGCTCCCTCCATCCGCGGACATGCAGCTCGGCGATGCCGCCGGCAGCCGCACCGTCCCCATCCATAGTGGTCGCCCGCTCGGCGGATGTGATACGCGGTCCGGACGGGCGACAATGGCGAAATGTCAGCGAGGGGACACTGACCGTGATCGCATCCTCGATAGCCGTTTAGAGGGCCCGGCCTGGGTCGAGCCGGGGCTGACGGCGCGTGCCGGCCGATACCCGTTGGCCGTGGAGGCGCCAGTCATGGCGGGCGTCGACATCCTGGTCCCCGGCGTCTCGACGCTGAGCCACTACGCCCGCTACTACGCCCTCTACTGGGCGCTGGCCGCCCACGCGGAGGCCACCGGCCTGGACGAACAGCGGTGCCGGCGGACCGAGGTGGCGCTCGCGGTGATCTCCCGGGCCGCCGGCACGGACGGCCCGGATCCAGCGCCGGCGCACGGCGTGGACGCCTTGGTCCGGCTCGCCCCGGAGCCGGGCCGCGAGTTCAGCGTCGCCGACCGTGAGGGCCAGCGGTCCTACTCGCCCCGGGCCTGGGGTTTCTGGTCCCAGTGGGCGGGTCGAGCATCAAGTTGGGCACCGTGACGGTGGATCGAGGCGCGCTGCGCAGCGGCCGGCACCCCTGCCCGCCGTCGATCGTCGACATGTTCCAGATCGCGGACTCGGTGATCCGGTCTGGTTGCAGCCCCGGACCCGGGTCGGCTCGGACCGCGTTCTTGGCGTCGTCGCGCCGTGCCTGGGCGTCGGCGCTGTCGCTGGTGATGGTGTGCGGGGTGACGACGTAATCGAGGTCGCCCGGCTCACGGGCGGCGTCCCCGACCCAGGCCGCCATAGATGGCAGCACGTCGGGCGCTGCCCCACCGCCGGCCGGCGCTTACCACCCGCGGGAGTGTGTCGATTTCCGTGTTTGGGCCTGTGGTGTGATCGAGATTCTTAGATGGTGATCCGGTCGCCGTAGGCGAGGATCAGGGCGTTGAGGGCCTTGGCCCAACCGTAGACCCGGCCGGTGATACTCCCGCCACCCCGGCGTTTCTGCTGGACGACGAGGTAGAGGACCTTCATCGCGGCCTGCTCGGTCGGGAAGTGCCCGCGCCGGCGGGCCGCTTGCCGGAACCGGGCGTTCAAACTCTCGATGATGTTGGTCGTGTAGAGGACCTTGCGGACTTCGTGGTCGTAGTCGAGGAACGGCACGAACTGCGGCCAGGAGGTGCGCCACAGCCGGATCACGGCCGGGTACTGGTCACCGAACTCGGCGGCGAACGCCTCGAAGCGTGCCTCCGCCGCGGCGACGGTGGGGGCGGTGTAGATCTCCCGCAGGGCGGGGGTGATCTTCTGCCAGTCCTTGCGGTTGGTGTACCGCAGCGACGCCCGGACGAGGTGCACGACGCACTGCTGGTGCACCGCCTGCGGCCAGACCTGCTCGATAGCGTCGGTCATGCCTTTCAAGCCGTCGGAGCAGACCATGAACACGTCCTCGACGCCCCGGTTACGCAGTTCGGTGAGGTAGCCGGCCCACTGCTTGGCGCCTTCCCCGCCGGTGCCGGCCCACATACCAAGCACGTCGCGTTCCCCGTCGAGGCTGATGCCGACAACGACGTAGACAGGCCGGTTCGCGACCTGCCCTTGGCGGATCTTCATCACCAGCGCGTCGATGAACACCACCGGATAGATCCTGTCGAGGGGCCGCTGCCGCCAGGCTTCCATCTCGTCCACGACGCTGTCGGTGACCCGGCTGATCAGCTCCCGGGACACCTCGGCGTCGTACACGTCCGCCAGATGCGCGGAGATCTCACCGGTCGTCAATCCTTTCGCGTACAGCGACAGGATCGCCTCGTTGAACCCGTCCAGGCGGCGGGCGTGCTTCGGCACGATCCGCGGCGTGAACGACCCTGCCCGGTCCCGCGGGACCTGGATCCGCACCGGCCCGACCTCGGTCTGCACCGTCTTCGCCCCGCGACCGTTACGGACGTTGGCCCGCCGGCCGGTGGCCTCGTCGACACCGGCCTCGTCGAGGTGCGCGTCCAGCTCCGCATCGAGCGCTGACTCGAGAACCGTGCGGGTGATCCCCGCGAGGAGCCCACCCGGCCCGACCAACGACACTCCGTCGGCCTTCGCCCGCTCGACCAGTTGCTGCGCGAACTCCACCTCCACCTCGGTCGGTTCAGGAAGCTGAGCAGCGTTCTTCTTGTCTGCCATGACGTGGTCCTTTCCGGACAGGATCAACGTCCTGTCCAACGGACCACACCCAGGTCAAACACGGAAATCTACGCAGTCCCCGGCCCGGGGTGGCGAAGCAGGTCCGGCTACCACGGTTTTGTGCTCGGAGACCTGAGAGGTCCCTATTGAGAGGACTCTCGTTGCCGAGCAATCGAAAATCGGTCCGGCAACTAGACGCGCAGCGAAAGATCGGTAACGACACCGATATCTATGGTATGCCATGAGCCCTTGACCGTAGGCGATGCACGCGGTTCAATGAGAGTCCGCGGAAGAAGGAACACTAACGGCATGACTAGACATAGCGGCCGGTTCAGCCGCATGAGCCAGGCGGTGAAGTGTTGCATGACATTCCGACTTTCCAACGCGACGGCAATCTCGTGCTCTTCAACCAGTTCGGGCCCAAGCTGGCCATCCGGAACGAAACGACCAATCTGGATTATTTCGCCTGGCTCGATTACATGACGTGCCGAATAGGCGACATCGTGACCGGGGCAGAAATCCTTGAGAAGCCCAACGACAGGATCGACCCACGGCGGAATACCGGCGTCTACTACGACACCGAGGACTACGCCCTGCTCCACGCACACATGGTTCTCCGCACCACTTCGAACCCGAAAACCCATGCCTTCTGCGCCTTTAAATACGGTGCGGACGAGAATGAGGTTAGACGCGATCACCGCCATATCTTCGACGGTGACGAAAAACGCATCATCCAACTGCGACCGACCTCCCCGGAGGCGGTCAGCGTCGTTCGCTCTCTGCTGTCCCGTCAGGACATACGCCACCCAGGGAGCTTCCTATGGGAGGCGACCGGCATCGGGCCGGATGAGCTGAGGCCGGCGATCTGCGTCGCCCAGTACCGGTACACGTTCTACGTGCTGCTGGATGGAAAGGACGTATTGCGTTGCAGCCTCGATCGAGCCGACGTGGCGAACCTCCGGCAGCCGGAGGCGAGTCGCGAGACCGGGATGTTCAGCGAGATAGAACTTCCGATCTATCCGAGAATCAGTCCCTCGATGCTGGCCGACGCGCGAGTCGAGCAGTTGATGACGACCCTCTCCTCGAGTTTGCATGAATCACTCGGTGCAAGCTCTGTGCACGACTCCAAGTACCGACGAGCCGCACGAGTCCTCGAACTCCTCGCCTAACCCCCGGAACGGGCCGGGAAGAGCCGACATTAGATCTGTTGAGGGCAACATGAAAACTGAGATGCACCCCATCGGCTTTCGCAAGTACATCCTCATGTCCTTCCGCGGTTACCGCCTTCGACTCCACGTCTGGCCGGACGGCGTGGGGACGGACAGCCGGCATAACCACCGGTGGTGGTTCGTGTCGATGCCGCTGTTCGGGCGCTTCCTGGACACCCGGTTCCGCGAAGTGCCCGCGTCGGGCAGGTATCTGAAGATCGACGTGGCGGACCGCGACGGAGTGCGCGACGGTGAGCGCAGTTACCATCTCAAGGGCGAGTCCGATCTAGAGGTGGTCAAACGGAAAATCCGCTACCCACTGATCCCGTATCTCTGTCGCTTCGGCGAGATCCACTCGTACGTGCCGTACAAGCCAGGATTCCACGCCTCGCTCGTCTTTCTCGGTCGACTCCGACGGCAGACTTCGGAGATCTGGCGAGACGCCGATCACCTGGACGTCAAACTTGAGCCCGACGCTGAGCTCCGCGACTAGGGCCGACGTAGGCCACATTCGGCGGGTGGTGGCTGGTCATGCGGGACCCATGCCCCTCATCGTTGTGAAGGCGAGACGGGCGAACGTGGTCCGGACACTGCACGGCGGGTATCTGAACGGCGGGAGGATAAAGAGAGTAGCGAACAAGGTCGTGCGGCGGCAGGGTCACCGCTGGCCGCTCGCCGTCGAGGAGGCGCTGGGCGCGATGGCGCGACGCGGCTTCACCGGCTGCCCGCGACAGATCCGACGGATCGACTCGTGTTCCGTCATCCTCACCTACATGCCCGGCTTCGCGCTACCGGGCACGCTGCCGCGCTGGGCGGCGCAACCCTCGCTGTTGACGGCGGTGACGAGATTTATGCAGCGGTTCTCCTTCGCGAGCGCTGGAATCCGGCAGGAAATTCGGCACGCTGACTGGTTGGCCCCACCGATGTCCGACGGCGACGCGTTCGTGCACGGCGATCCGCACCCGACGAACATCGTCTTGAACGGGCGCCGTGATCCCACCGCGATCGTCGACTTTGAACTTTCCACGGTGGGAACACACGATTGGAACTTGATCTCTCTGGTCTTCGCATGGGCACCCCTGGAACCCATCGAACTCACCTCCTGGGAGCGCCTCGGCAGCGCACTTGAGCCGGCGGAGCGGGCCGGGAGGATCCTTCGCCAGTGGGGATCGTCCAGCTCGGCAGCCGAACTCCTGGAGACGGGTCGAGCCTTCGTCGAATGGCGAAAGCGATGGATCCGACGGTTGGCTCACGAGGGCAACCCAGGTGCCCGTCAATTTCTCGCGGATCCCTTATTTGATGCCCGGTACGCCTCCGTGCTCCGCATGCTGCGCGCCGCCCTACGCTGATCGGCCCCCGTGAGGCACCATCGACACGCCGAGCGCGGATTCCAGTCGGTGTCGGCGAACGAGCGCCATGTTCAAGTCGTCGAAGAAGCCGCGTACGAATGAGGCAGCGTCGGCTTGCATGGTCCGCAACTCTTCGGGAGATGCCCGGAACACCCGCGACACCTCGTGGGGGTTGACCACCTTCGGGTCACCAAGCGCTCTGGCCACGGCCAGGCTCCGATACCTTTGGTAGACGTTGACGCGCTGCTCAATCAACTCCAGGTCCGCCAATTCAACGCCGACCTCCTCAGCAGCCTCCCGTCGGCCGGCCTCCTCCCATGCCTCGCCAGCAGCGACGACGCCGCACACATGGTCGATTTCCAGTGCGCCATCGTCGCCCTTTGACGTTCCCCTCACCTGGGCGATCACTCGATCGTCGTCATCAAATACGACGACGATGACGATGGGCTGAAAGAGGCCTTGGCTGATCAGTTCGTTCTTACGACGCCGGACCTCCGATCTCGGTACATGGCGGAGGACAGCCTCTCCGTTCGCGTTTACCAGATCTACGAACTCTTCCACAATGCCTTCCTCACGGTAGCCGGGCCACAGAGTTCGACGTCCTGGCCCGCTGACTGTTTACGGTGATCAGTGGAACGTTACGTTCGGCAGCCCCAAAAAGTTGACCGTGATGACGGTCTGTCTACCGGGAAGCTCGACGGAATCCCATCTGGCGAGGCCCTGCACCCGTCCGGACTGGGATTCCTGCTCGTCAGGTTCCGACGGCCGGATGAACCTGTAGTCGAGCTCGGCCACCCCAGATCGGCGAGCCAGCGCCGCGGTCTCGGTGCGGAGAACCCGCCACCGTCCCAGTGAAGAGATCCGCTGGCCCCTCGGCGGACTACCGATCCGCGGTCCAGCCCCCGTCAGTACCCGCAGACAACCCGTTTTCGCAGAGCCCAGGATGATGCTGAAGTTCGGATCCCACGCCGTCCGCGCCGCCTGGTAGAGCACGGGCGAAAAGTTGATGCGCGCCTCGTTGGCCATCTCCACGACGTCGCGGGCCGAGGTTAGGTTCCCCGAGGCGCCCAGCCGGGACCGGACCCGGGAGGCCGGTAGCAGCATTTCGGAGGCGTAGGCGTCGCACATCTGCTCGAGCAGGTCCGGCAGGAGTCCGTAGCGAGGTGGCAAAAGGTAGTGCGCTATCTCGTGGCCGACGGTGAACCGCTGGCGTCGCCAGTCGTCCTTCGCGTTGACCCACACTTTCATCGGGAAAGTCCGACCGATTAGCATTCCTGAGGAAAACAGGACCCGGCGCTCGACCGATACACCAAGATCCCGCCAGCCCCGGACGTCGTCGATCCCGTGACGGGCGAGTTCTGCACGGGTCATCTGGGCGAGCCGCACGGCCAGCTCGACCGAGTAACCGTCCGCCGATCCCCAGCCCCCGGCGAGCAACCTGAGCGACGCCCACATACCGTTGAGATCGGCGAGCCTGGAGCCTCTAGCCACCGGCATGCTCCTTCGTTGCCAGGAATGCCACCGAGGATTCGAGGAGTGCCAGGTACGCCTGGTCCCTACCTGCGTTCCGTGGGGCCCGGTGCTCCATTGGGGTGAGCGCGGTCAGGTCACCGCTACGGACCCGGCGAATGACCTCGACAAGGAGGGAATTCAGGGCCTGGTCCTCCTTCAGCGGATGCGCTCGTGCCGCCTCTTCCAGCCGCCTGATCAAGCCCTCCACGTCGAATACTCCATCAGCGGTGAGAAGGTCGCTCGGCGGGATCGCGGCCTTCACGTCGGACCAGTCCAGCCCGCAGGTCGAGTAGATGGCGGCGAGGTTGCGTCGGTAGCTGAAGCGGGGCTCGAGCAGCCGGGTGCCGCTGACCACAAGACCGTCAGTCAATGCCTCCATGAGTCGAGTGACTGCGGCGGGACGGTGAAAATGACTTTGGACGTCGGCTAGCACATTCTGGTCGACCGAGTATGTCAGCACTACAGCGAGGA
This sequence comes from Micromonospora profundi, assembly GCF_011927785.1. NCBI lineage: Bacteria > Bacillati > Actinomycetota > Actinomycetes > Micromonosporales > Micromonosporaceae > Micromonospora > Micromonospora profundi. The sequence continues at coordinate 3,141,999 of NZ_JAATJK010000001.1, forward strand.
CACCCTGGCCACCGGGCTCGGCCTCCCGGAGGGAGAGCCTGCCCTCCGTCTGGGTCTTCTCCCCATAGGTGCTCGGGGCGACCGCGCGCAGGTTCTCCGCGAGGAAGAATCCCCATCCTGCGGCGTCTCGACCGCTTGTTCTCAGGGAACGGATCAGCCGGGCCGCGTTGTGGTCACGGTCGTAATGGGTGACTTCCGGGTGGAACGACTGGCAGAGGAACTGCTGATCCAACCAGGGTTGCCGGGCCAGCTGGGCGCGAGCCCGGCACTGGTGAACGTAGTGCCAGCGGACCAGCCAGCTTGCAGTGTCGGCTTGACCCGCATTCCACTCCACCCCTTGGTCCTGCGCGACGAGCGTCTGGACCGACTCTGATGCCTTCCGGGCCAGGTAGGCGACGCCCTCAGGGTGGTAGCCCGCCATGAACCGGATGAAGCCCCAGGCGTCCTCGTGTGGGTCGAGCCTCTCCAGCGTCGTCTTCGCCCAGAAGCCCAGTTCATGCCAGTCGGGCGGGGGTCGCCAGGCAAGGCCATCAAGCGCGAGCAGGAGCTGCTTCGTCGGCTCACGGTCCATCGTGGCCAAGCCGAGCAGGTAGCCGTCAAGCCATTCCCACAGTTCCTTTACGTCCTTGCTTCGGACGTAAAGCAATGCCTCCAAGAGTGCGTACCCGCCGTCCACCTGCGCGCTCCTCATGAGACGCAGCGCGAGCGATCGTACCTCCTCGCTGTGAGCATAGTCCGGCCATGCGGAAGCGATTTCGTACCCGAGGTCTTGCGCCGTCCATTCGTCGTAGGACAGCTCGAGAATCATCTTGACCGCAGGGGCGATACTGCGATCCGCGAGTGCCAGCGCGTCCGAGGCCAAGGTGATTCGGATGTCTTCACGCCGGGCGCCAAAGCCTGTCCAGTCACCCCGAGCAATTTCCTGTTGGGCGGTCCAGAGTTCAAGGGCACGCCCGATCCAGGCACCGAGCCCCGCACCGCCGTCCAGACCCCGAAACTCAGAGAAACTACTCTCCGCCGACTCGGACAGCAACAGGTCGGCCGCTTCTCGTGCAGTGGAATGCTCGAAGCGCAGCCGCCGCAGGCCGTCGAATTCATAAGGCACGGCGACGAGGCTGAGATGTGGATGGTCCGTCACCTCGAACCCCGCCACTGCGGAGATCTCGTCGGTCGTCAGAAGGGTTGGCGCATGTTCCTGAAGCCGCAGGAGAACAGCAAGCTTCCCGATGTCGCGCCTAGTCTTCAGTACCGCCAACTTGTCGAGCGTGACATCCTCGACGTTGCCACCGAATCGTCGGCGTAGCACATCGCGCTGCGCTGGCGTGTTGGGAGAGACGTTGTGGAGCAGATATTCATCGATGAGCGCGGGGGTGCTCAGACGTTGAAGCTGCGCGGGCGGGACGACGCCTTCGCGCTCTCCCCTTGCCGCGTATCTGGCAAGGTCATGTGATGCGTACCAGTCGGACAGGGCCAATGGCGTCGTGTATTGCGAGAGCGGTTCAATCTCACGATTGAACTCGATGTAACCACGCGGACGTGTCGTGACGAGAATGTAGAGATCCGGGCGCGCCTCGATCAGCAATCGCAACTGGCGCAGGAAGACAGCGTTCGGACGTGTGCCAGTTGCGCCGAAAGGGTTCTCGAAGACAACGACGTGTAGATTCTCTTTGTGTGGCGCCTCGATCGCAAGATCCACGGCTCTCGCGCACTCTGGCCCACCATCAATCGTCATGATCTGAGGCGGGTACGTGTCATGTGAGGCGAAAGCCATCCATTTGAGATAGGCCGCATAGTGCGCGACGACCGTCTTGCCAACCTTCGGCGGCCCCGCGACCCAACAAACACGGTTAGCGAGAAGGCCACGCATGATTTTGTCCTTGGGTGGCACGAGTTGCTCCAGCGGTGGCAGATCGAGCATGTTCCCCTTGCGATTCCTCAGCGTCTGCCAGACGGAGTGCTCCGTAGACATTCGCTTACCTCCAGGCTTTTCGAGGGGTGCCGAGAATGGTGCCGATCGCGCGGTCGGCGAGGAGCGTGGAGACGGTGTCGAAGTCTATGTCTGGGTCACTTATGTACGTCATCGGCTGAGCGTGAACGTTCGCCCGGCGGAGCTTGTGGTCCGCCTCAATTCCATCAGAACGGACGAAGAACCATTGGGACGAGGTCGGCCGGCGCCCCCCGGCCGACTCAGCCCACCTGCTGAAGACCATGGTCATATCGGTCTCGGCCTGTAGCGAGGCGCCGATGATGACGGTCGTGTTCGCGAGCCCGTGTTCAACCAACCATGCAGTCTCGGCCTTACTGAACGTGAGTGTCTCCAGTCGACCGTAGCGGCACTCTACGCCGATCATCCCGTGCACGTGGATGTTGACGAGGCCCGTCTCAAACGGAGGCGGTCGGTTTCTGGTGAGTTGCCTGAGCTCCCTCACCTCGTATCGCACCCCGACCTGCTCACACGCAAGGGTCAAAGCGGCATCCCAATTGAGGTTTATGACAGTCACGAGCCGGTGTCTCGCCAGTGCCGCGATCGCCAGGTATCCGCGCGCGGGCCGAACGTCGGAGAACAGCGGCTGGAGAAGGTCTTGCTTCTCGTGTTCTGGAATGGTGTGCAGCGCGTCTCGCAAATCCATCCCTTCGAAGCGGGCCTTCGTGGCATCGCGAAACGCCTGATCAACAATGCTCGTGGGTGGCGCGCCCGAGGTGAGCGAGCAACCCGCCCCCAGGATGAAGCAGGCCGCTCGGGAGGATCGCCCGATCACGCCGCCCAACTCAGCGGCCATTCTCATCCAGTAGGGCGTCGACGAGGGGTTCAGAGTGGTCACATCCGACCCTTTCCATCCGTACACTCGCCAGGGCTGGACCTGGTGCCCCGACGACGTCTGCCGCTACAGAGGTTGAGGGTACTGCAAGTGAGTAGATCAACCATCAGGCGCGCGAGCGTCTTCTGTCGACTGTCGTACGCTTCGGCGGGTCGGTTCGTCCTATTGCTACCGATAGATGGCGGAAGCCAGGGAGATCTTGTAACGCCTGAAACGATCTCACACTCTATGCAGGATTCGGCCCCCTGTGGTGCAATCACTGCGACCCCGACCCCGACCCCGATGCCTTGCTGGAGCCAATATGAATGCGTATGCTTTCGGCACGTTTGATCCTCCACTCAAGCGGTAAGCCTGCCACGAGCAACAGAAGATCCTTCACTTCCCGGCACGTCCGTCCGCACCCAAGCCGCCTCAGCTCGAAGGCCAGCTGTCGGCTTGGCGTCTTAACGCACCCGCCGCAATCCGGAGTCGATCCGATGCGGTGGTATTCGTCGAGAAGGGTGGGTCGGTGCCGCGTATTTCCGTCTACCAGGTTCCGGTTCTGCGAGCACACAGCCACAGCCACCCCCGCCTGGGTGGCTGTCTGATGGAGGTCGCCGGCACGCTTACTGGCGGAATGTGGACCGATCGCCCGAAGGGCGTCGAGCTGGTCCTGGGGGAACTGGCCCGCGCCGTCAACGACCACACCAGCGACAGAGGTCGCCCAGAGTTGCTGCCGATAGCGCGTGGTTGGTCAGTCACCCGCGCGTCCGCTGGGGGGAGGCAGGCTTCGCTGTTGCTCGTGCTGTGGGCCACCGCGTCCTGGGACGACTTGACCCGGTCACGAGCGAGCGCGTGGCCGGGCTCCTGGCCAGACTAGAGCCAACGCCGGGTGCGCGCGACCGGTCATGGCGCGACCGGACACACCGACACCGCCAGGCGAAGCGGCTCGTGCGGTTGGCCACCGGGGCCACTTCGGGGGAGGCGGACTACTTTCTGCGCGACCTGCTCATCGACGCGATCAACGTCACGCGCGAGCTTGAGGGCCTTTCGCCTGCGCCGCTCGACTCAACTGCCCGGGAGCGGTACCCTTCGACGCTGCCGATCCAGGCTCAGCTCTGCGCACCTGACGGTGGGGAGTCAATGTACTTGCATTGCACCGCCGTACTCGTCGAATGGCCGGAGTCACTAGCCGCGGCATGGACACGCCGTAGCGCGGAACTGGTCGCGACGGCCGACCCCAACACGGCCCGCAGTCAACGGGACGGGGGGCGAAGTTCGGGCATGCCGTTCAGTACAGCGGAACAGGCGGCAAGCTCGGCATCGGTGTAGGCCAGGAGATACACCGTACGTATGCGAGCAGTCGCGCGTTCCAGATGTTCCGCCACAACCGCACTGACCGCCCGCACGGTAGCTTGGATATCGGCACCAGCCGCCCCGGCACCAAAAAGGGGAAGGACGACCGATGCCACGTCGGGAAGGCCCTCCGCCTCGGCCAACGCGTTTTTTGCGCAAAGCGCGATGTTGCCAACCTGACGGTAGCCGTGGCCTGGCTCCCCCGACACCGCGGCCACGTGGATCAAATACTTGACCTTGTTGCTGCGTGATAGCTCACCGGACGTGGTGGATATCGCCGTTCCCGGCACCACCGGACGTCGGCCCGCCACCTTCGCGGATAGTTCGGCATCTACGCAGTCGTCGATGACGTGCCCAGCCTCGTCGCGGCGTGCGCCGCCGTACCGGAAAATGGCCGAGAGGGAGCGCTCATAGAATCGCGACATCTCCATGTCGGTGTTTTCGGAGCTCACCCAGACGTCTACATCGGTCACTAGTCGGATGTCACCGACGATGATTCCGAACCGCCGCCTGCTGTTTCCGGTCAGCCGGTAGTCGATCTTCCGCCGTCCCGGCACGATCCTCGGCCCGCAGTCGGCGCCGAGCATCGTAAGTCGCTCGGTCAGTCGCGCGATCTGCTCGTCCTGCCGCCTGATCTCCATGTCCTTGGCGTCGCGGGGTTCGGCCTGCCGAGCTGCCCGAAGGGCGCCCGTCCAGATCAGCAGGACGAAGGCACCGGCACCACCTAGGCTCCAGCCGAACACCGTGCCCTCGGCCGACGAGGTTGGAAAGAAGGAGAAGATGACGAGCGTCGCGCCCAGCGCCATGCACAGCCATGTCGCGACCAGCACGGTGTGCCGCCGTCCGACGGCACGACCGGCGACCGCCCAGATCAGCGTGGTCAATGCGAGAGCAAGGAAGACGCCTGCCGTCCCGAGCAGCGCCACGTTCATGCCACCATGCTGTCAGCATCTAGTGCGTGCGGATAGTGCCGTATGCCCCCGCACTCGGTCGCGCCCCCGGGGATGGCTAGAGGCGCGCCTACGGTGCGAGGGCTGCCTCGCGTTGAAGCCCGGCCTCGGCGAGGTCGCGTCGCACGCCAAAGAATCCGCGTCGTGACAGCACACGGTCAGGGACCTGCTGCTCGAAGTCGATCAGTCGCTCCGCGTCCCAGATGAAGGGTGCCACCAACACGTCGCCACGGAGGTAGACCGCAAAGAGTAGTTCGCCATCCGCCAGGGCCGATGACAACGTCTGAAACAGCGATGACGTCACGTACGTCGCTGGGCCGTCCGCATTCAGGTTCATCGTAGGCACATCCGCTGAATCGATCGGGGCGAGTCGGCGACCGTGGGCCAAGACGTCAGCGGGGGGGTTGAAATAGGAACCACCGACGTAGGCACGCTCAAAGCCGCTCGACAGGATCTCGAAGTCTGATCTTCCCTCGGTCATCGCGCAGCCTCTTCCACCTCGAAGAACTCCGTGAACAGCGCCGTCACCTCGGCGATCGCCCGGTCCAACTGGTCGTTGACGATCACGCGGTCGAACACCGGCGTGTTGCCGTCGCCGGTCTTTACCACCGGGTTCTCCAGGACATAGCTGATGGGGTCGGCCTGGTACGCCAGGCGCGCCCGCACCGCTTCCTCATTATCCCTCGTGCGCCCAGCCAGGCGAGCAGCTAGGACGTCCATCTGTGCGTCGATGTTCCCCTGTGTCGCGAGCACGCCGATCGAGAACAACTTACTTCCGAATACCTCTCTCAAGCGTCCAGCACCGTCCGGCCCGGCGAAGATCGCGTGCACGCAGATCTGTCCCTCAGAGATCTTTGCTCTGATCTCGTTCGCGCTGGTCCCGTAGAGGACCGTTCCGCCGAACTGGCTCGTCACGATGAGTTCCTCGGAGAGGGCGAGCTCCTGCATATCGTTCAAGCTCACCGTGCGATAGGTGGGGTCGGCGTCGGACGACGCGGGCCGCGTAGTCACCGTGGTCACCCGGTGCGTGAGGTTCGGATACCTGCTGATGATCGCATTCAACAGGGTGTCCTTTCCCACCGCGTACGGTCCGCTGATGTTCAGGATCTTCTTGGGAGGGCCAGCGCTGTGCATTGCTGCTTTCCTTCCGGCTTCACACTGATGATCATCGGCCCACGTCATCGGATAAGCGCGCTCGATCGCACTCGGACCGGCACAGTGGACGCTCGATGTGCACCATACTCGGCACGGCCGGCCCAGCGGAGCAGAGGTCAGCCCGGCACGAGTTCCGGCGTCGCCCGTCGTGAGCGTGCGGCGTCCTGCGAGGCTTCTCGCTGGGGTCGCGTCCCGACCGCTCGGCTCCTCCGTCGAACCCTGGCCAATCTCTGCCCAGCTCGTCCGCGAGGGCAGCGGCAACGAGGCCGAATGGCTCCAACTGCTCCGTGAACACCAGCGCCGCTTCACCGAGCAGCTCACGCAGCAGCACAACTGCCTCGATCTCATCACCGTCAAGGTGCCCAGCTACGAGCAACGCCGCGCGGCAGGCAGATAGCGACCTCACTACGCAGTCGATCATCGACTGCGTGGTCTTCGTGGTTGGTCAACCACGAGACCGCTTCATCCGCGAGCTCCACTTCGAGCAGGTACGGACTCCACACTCCTGAGCGCCCGCCGTGTCCAGCAGCCTGGCGAAAGCGAAGATCCTCGGCGCAGCTCCCAGCGCTGAGACCGACGGCGTCGAAACGAAGAGCAGGTGCGCGGATCGGCCGCTGACAAGGCGCGGCGATCGTGAGCGTGCTCCCCGATCGACCGATGCGGCTGCGGGAAGCCAGCACTGGTGTCCACCAAAGCACTGGGTCGGCAGCTCACGATCGCTCGGCGGCCCGGGCGAGCCCGGTCTAGTACCAACGCCGTTCAGTTAGGCGTGGGCGGGGTCGGTCAAGGGTGTTGATCACGACGTGAGAAGTGGGGTTCCGGTATCAAGGTTTGTCACTCCAAGACAACCAGAACCAGGAACCCCGCTCGATGGAGCAGATTGCCATAACTCGGGCGGTCACGGTAGCTGCCGGGCCGGGGACTGTACAGATAACGGCTGATCGACCGATCAAGGGAGAGACGCCAGATGACGACTGAGACCATCGTGGGACAGCCGGCCGTGGGGTCGGTGGGTGCGGTCACGGATGAGCAGTTGATCGCGATGCTGGTCGATCGGGCTCGTGGCGACAGGCTGAAGCTGACCGGCGAGGGCGGGCTGCTGCAGCAGCTGACCAAGCGGGTCCTGGAGTCGGCGTTGGACGGTGAAATCACCGACCATGTCGGCTACGACAGGCACGACCCGGCAGGTCGGGGCAGCGGGAACACCCGTAACGGCAGCCGGACCAAGACCGTGCTCACCGACGTTTGGACCGGTCGAGGTGCGGGTCCCGCGTGGTAGCTGGTCTCCGAGCCGCGGGTCGACAGGTGTTCGCGATCAATCCTCTGGCCGTGTCGCGTTATCGGGACCGGTATCGGGTCTCGCGCGGCAAGTCGGACGCGTTCGACGCGATGGTGCTGGCGAACATCCTGCGCACCGATGCGGCCGCGCATCGGCCGCTGCCGGCCGACAGTGAATTGCTGCAGTCGCTGCGGGTTCTGACCCGGGCGCAGCAGGATGCTGCATGGGACCAGGTCACGCTCACCAACCGGATCCGGACGCTGCTGCGGATGTTCTTCCCCGCCGCCCTGGCGGCGTTCGAGCGCGGCGGACGGCACCGGCTCGACTCGCCGGCCGCCCGGGTGATCCTTGCCGCGGCGCCGACACCTGCGGCCGCGGCTGCGCTGGCTCCCACCGAGCTCGCGGCGTTGCTGAGCCGCGCTGGCCGTCAACGCGGCATCGCCGCCGAGGCGGACAAGCTGCACGGCTTCCTCCGCGGCGAGCAGATGCGCCAGGCAGCAGCCGTCGAGCAGGCCATGGGCCTGCACCTTCAAGGACTGGTGCGGCAACTCGACGCGGTCTGCCAGACGCTGCGGCAGCTGGAGCAGCGCATCGACGAGGTGTTCACCGCCCACCCCGACGCGAAGATCGTCACCAGCATCCCCGGTCTCGGCGTGCAACTCGGCGCCCGGCTGCTGGCCGAAATCGGCGACGACCGCAGCCGCTTCGCCGACGCTCGCGCGTTACGTGCTTTCGCCGGTGCCGCCCCGGTGACCCGATCCTCGGGCAAGAGCAGCTTCGTGCACGCTCGCCGCGCCAAGAATGACCGGATCGCCGCTACCGGATACGTGTGGGCGTTGGCGGCAGTCCGGCATGACTCCCACTGGAACACCCGCTACCGATCCCGCCGTGCCGCCGGCGACAGGCACGTCGCCGCCCTGCGGCGCCTGTTCCACCTCATGCTCGGCAAGCTGCACCACTGCCTACGCCACAACACCCTCTACGACCCCGGCAAGGCCTTCGCCGAACCCGCGACCTCAACTGCTTGACAGCCACCGTTGGTGAGATGTCTCGATGTAGGCGAAGATCGCGTTCTCGGCCTCGTCGCGGGTCCGCCACGAGGTGCGGTAGACGAGTTCGATCTTCAGCGTTGACCAGAAGTTCTCCATGAGGGCGTTGTCGTAGGAGTCGCCGACGGAGCCCATCGACGGCAAGATCCCGTTGTCCTGTAAGCGTTCCGCGAAGCGGAAGGAGGTGTAGTTCGACCCCCTGTCCGAGTGGTGGATCAACTGGCGTCGCGGACGTCGCGCGACTGGATGCCGTATTCGAGGGCGGCGAGGATCAGGTCGGTGTCGCAGCGGTCGGAGGTCTTCCACCCGACGATCCGGCGGGAGAACACGTCACGGACCGCAGCCAACCAGAACACGACCTCGCCGCACGGGATGCGGGTGGCGTCGGCGACCCAGAGCCGGCTCGACCCGTCGGCGGTGAACTGCCGATTGACCAGATCCGGCGCCGGCGTAGGCCGTGGGTCCTGACGGGTGGAGCCGCCGCGCCAGCCGCGCCGCAGGAACGCCACCTGCCAACCCTGCTCGGCCATCAACCGCTCGACCCGATTGCGGTCGACGCGGATGCCGTCGCGGCGTAGCTGCCGGTGGACCCGGTCCGCGCCGTAGGTGTGCCCGGAGGTCTCCCAGATCTCGTGGATGTTGGAAATCAGCCCCAGGTCGACCACGTCGCGGTCGCAGGGCCGTTCGACCTGCTTGACCCACGCGTAGTAGGTCGAGGCGCCGATGTTGAGAACCCGTAGCAGGAGCGCGACCGCGAACTGGTCACGGTGTTCGTGGATGAACTTCATGACCGTCGCCGGGTCGGGTCGAGCTCCGCCGCGAAATACGCGCTCGCAGCCTTCAGGATCTCGTTCGCCCACCGCAACTCAGCGACTTCCCTGCGCAGCCGGCGGTTCTCCTCGACCATCTCGCTGGTCGGCCGGTCGTGACGCTCGCCCTCGTCAGCCTCGGCTTGCCGGATCCAGTTCCTGAGCGCCTCGTGGTGCACGCCGAGTTACTCGGCCAACGCCGGATCACGGGCTGCGGGTCCGACTCGCAGTACAAGCGCACAGCGCGCTGACGGAGCTCATCGGGGTACTTCTTCGGTGCTGCCACGGACGACTTCCTCCCCCACGGCCATCAGACCATGGTCAAGAAGCTCCATGAAAGCGGGGGTGGCTCATAGTTGATGTAGGGACTGGTCGTTGTCGGATCCATCCCAATCACGAACGGCCCCACCGGGCTGCGACGATGCGGCGTTCGGCACGGAGAACGGCCTCCCCGTCGCGGAATTCGACCGGGAGGCCGAGACCATGGCGGACGTGATCGCGTCCGCCATGCACAGTCTCGATGAGGTCGGCCTGACTGCGCTCCGCGTCTTGCATCAGGACCGACTTCCCACCACCAGTTAACCCGAGCGGAGACGGCACGGTCTTCTACCGGTCGGCGGATAGAACCGGCCGATGCCGGCGTCCCTGGTGTGGACCGCCGGCATCGGTCGGGATCGCCGCTGGGCGGCGGGCGTGGTTCAGCCGCGCAATTTGTTCACCATCGACCAGGCGGTGGGCAGTGCGACCGCGGCCAACGCGACCTTGATCAGGTCCCCGACGATGAACGGAGCGGCGCCCAGGGCGAGGGTCTCCGCCACGCTCGTGTTGAGGTACAGACCGAGCCAGGTCAGGCCGAAGGCGTAGATAACGGCGCTGCCGGCCAGCATGACCAACGCCGAGGACCGGACCTTCCGGTCCCAGCCGCGCTCCGCGGTCGCGCCGACGATGCCGACGGCGAGCAGCATGCCCACCAGGTAGCCACCGGTCGGCCCCAGCAGCCCGTGCCAGCCGGAGCCGGCCTCGGAGAAGACGGGCGCACCGGCGACGCCGACCGCCAGGTAGAGCGTGAAGGTGAGCAGGCCGCGCAGCGCACCGAACGCCCCACCCACGAGGAGTACCGCGAAGGTCTGCCCGGTCAGTGGCACCGGGGTGAACCACAGCGGGATCACCACCTGGGCGGAGACCGCCAGCAGGAGTACGCCGGTGAGCACCAGCGTCGCCTCCGCCACCAGGCCGGAGCGTCGCACCAGCGTTGGTGCCAGGGTCATCGAGGACATGTGGAATCCTTTCGTTGATTGCGTCGGTGCCACGCCACGGGTCCGCGCTCAGGCATCGGCGCGCACCTTCGCCACGATGCCGGTGTCGTACGCGCCGGAGACGAAACTCGGGTGCGTGAGCAGCTGGTCGAAGAACGGCAGGTTGGTCGCCGGTCCACCGACGACGAACTCCTTGACGGCGGCGCGGGCGCGCTCGATCGCCGCGTCGCGGTCCGCGCCGTGCACGCAGAGCTTGGCGAGCAGCGGGTCGTAGTGCGGGGTCACCAGCGTTCCCGCCTCGTAGCCGGCGTCGACCCGGACCCCGTCACCGGTGGGTTCACGCCACTCGGTGATCTTGCCGGGGCGTGGCAGGAACCGCACCGGGTCCTCGGCGTACACGCGAAGTTCGATGGCGTGCCCGGTCGGGCGCACGTTGTCCAGGTCGGCTGCGGGAGCGAGGCCGGCGGCGATCCGAAGCTGCTCCTCGACCAGGTCGACCCCGGTCACGAGTTCGGTGATCGGATGTTCGACCTGCAGGCGGGTGTTCATCTCCAGGAAGACGTACTCCTGGGTCTTCGGGTCGACCAGGCACTCGACGGTGCCGGCGTTGCGGTAGCCCACCGCCTCGGCGGCGGCGACGGCGCCGGCCAGCATCTGCTCGCGCAGTTGCGCGGAGACGCCCGGCGACGGGGTCTCCTCGACGATCTTCTGGTGCCGTCGCTGCACCGAGCAGTCTCGTTCGCCGAGCGCGACCACCCGGCCGTCGGCCAGGCCGAGGATCTGGACCTCGACGTGCCGGGCGTGCTCGATGTAACGCTCGAGGAGGATCCCGGGTGAGCTGAAGAAGCGCTCGGCGCGGGCCTTGGCGGTCTCGTACGCGGCACGCAGCTCCACTTCGTCCCGGGCCAGCCCCATTCCGATGCCACCGCCACCGGCGGCGGCCTTGACCATGATCGGATAGCCGATGGCCGCGGCGGCGCGGACCGCCTCCTCGACGTCGGCTACCGGAGACTCGGTGCCGGCGGCCACCGGCACCTCGGCCTTCGCCATCAGGTTGCGGGCGTTGACCTTGTCGCCCATCGCCTCGATCGCGTCGGGCGAGGGTCCCACCCAGGTCAGGCCGGCGTCCCCGACCGCCGCCGCGAAGGCGGCGCTTTCGGCGAGGAAGCCGTACCCGGGGTGGATCGCCTGCGCGCCGGTCCGGCGGGCGGCGTCCAGGATCGCCTCGGTGTTCAGGTACGACTGCGCCGGTGCCGCGGGGCCGAGCAGAACTGCCTCGTCGGCTTCGCGGACGAACGGTAGCGTCGCGTCGGCCTCGGAGTGCACAGCGATCGTCCGCACACCCAACCGCGCGGCGGTCCGGATGACCCGGCGGGCGATCTCGCCACGGTTGGCGACAAGCAACGATTCAAACATCGAACTCCCTCAGACAATCGGTCGGCTCGTCGCCTTCTCAGCCTTCCAGCACCACCAGCAGGTCGTTCTCGGCCACCTGGGAGCCTTCCGTCACGTGCACCGAGGCGACTGTGCCGGCGCTCGGGGCCACCATCGGGATCTCCATCTTCATCGACTCGAGGATCACCAGGTCCTCGTCGGCGGCCACCTGCTGTCCCGGCTGCACCAGGACCTTCCACACGTTGGCCACCATCTCCGCGCGCAGTTCCGTCATGTCGGCACTCTCTTCTCTCTGCTTGTTGGGACCGGGCTGGGCCGGACGCCGGTGGGGGGATCGGTGACGGGAGCGGTTCAGGCGGGGGCGATGCCCCGCTTCTTGGGGGGCCGCCAGTGGCCCGACTCGTGCCGGGAGTCGGCGATGAAGTCGAGCGTGCGGATGATGGCCTGGCGGGTGTCCCGCGGATCGATCACGTCGTCGATCTTGAACTTGGCGCCGGCGACGGCCGGCTCCTCCAGCCGCTTGTAGTGGTCGATCAGTTCCCTACGCTGCTCCGGCGTGACTGTGGGGTCCTTGCCGTGCAGGATGTTCACGGCCCCCTCGGCGCCCATCGGACTCACCCGCGCGGACGGCCAGCAGACCATCAGCGCCGGGTGGAACTCCGCCCCGCCCATGGTGTGGTACGCGAGCCCGAACGCCTTGCGTACGACGATCGTGCAGATCGGCACTGTGGACTGGCTTAGCTCCCACAACGGACGCATGCTGCGGCGGAACAGGTTCGTCCGTTCGGCAGCGGTGCCGACGATGTAGCCGGGAACGTCCACCAGCCACACCAGTGGGATGTTGAACGCGTCGCAGATGTTGATGAAGCGCGACATCTTGTCCGAGGCGTTGCCGTCCAGCACCCCGGCCTTGAACAGCGGGTTGTTGGCGATGACGCCGACGGTGTGCCCGCCCATCCGGCCGAAGGTCGTGACGAGGTTGGGCGCGAAGGTCGGCTTGAGTTCGAAGCCGCTCTCCTCGTCCAGGATCTTCCGGACCAGCCTGCGCATGTCGTAGGCGCGCGCCTGGTTCGCGCTCACCAGGGACAGCACGCTGTCGTCCAGCCGTTCGTCGGTGGGCTGGTACGGATGCCGGGGCGCGGGCTTGGTGCAGTTCGACGGCAGGTAGGACAGGTACCGCCGCAGGTGCGCGACGAGGTCGTCCTCGGTCTCCGTCTCGTGATCGATCGACCCGATCTCCTTGGCGTGCAGTTCGCTGCCGAAGTCGGCGGTGGAGACGTCCTCGCCGGTGGCCGCCTTGACCAGTCGGGGGCCGGCCAACCCGAGGGAGGCGCCCTTGACCATCACCACGTAGTCGGCGAGCGCGACGAGGTTGGCGTGTCCGGCGTAGGTGTGGCCGACCACGCCGCACAGGATCGGCGCCCACCCGGACATCAGGCCCAGGTCGGAGAAGCGTTCGTGTCCCCGGATCGTGGTGGAGCCCATCCGTTCGGTGATCCGGGCGCCGCCGCCCTCGACGAACATGACCAGCGGCACCCCGCTGCGCAGCGAGATCTGCCGGGCGCGGGCGAACTTCTCGTCGTTGGTGCGGCCCATCGACCCGCCGCTGACTGTGAAGTCGTAGGAGACGACGACCACCGGTCGCCCGTCGACCCGGCCGGTGCCGATGACGATGCCGTCGGCCGCGCCGTGGATCTCGTCGTCGAACGGGTCCTCGGTGTCCGGCCTGCCGAGTTGCCCGAACTCGACGAAGCTGGCCGGGTCGACGAAGCGGGTGACCCGCTCCCGGGCGGTCAGTGCCCCGCGTTTGCGCTGGGCGGCGAGGGCCTCGGGCCGGTTGTGGTCGAGTGTGGCTTCCTTCCAGGCGAGATACCGTTCGGTCTCCTCAGCGAGGGTTGCCGGCCGTGCCTCGATCTCGTTCTTCACCCCGCACCTCCGTCAGTAGATCGTGGTCGGCCAGTTGGCCAGGTGATGCTCCCCGACGCGCCGACCGTGCACCCGCAGCGCGGCGGAGAGGTAGGCGCGGGTCTGTCGGGGGTCGATGACGTTGCCCACCGCGAAGGCGGCGGCCGCGTCGTAGGCGCTGGTGCCTTGGGTCATCTCGGCGACGGCTGCCTCGTACCGTTCGGCGTCGTCGATGACGTCCCGGCCGTGCACGATGCGGGCGCCGAACCGCGGGTCCATGAAGTTGATCTCCGCTGTGGTCCAGGCGCAGGTCTCGTCGGCGTTGCCGCCGAGGCCCATGTTGAGCAGCGCCTGCCCGTACGACTTGCGGGCGACGACCGCGATGCGCGGGACGGTGACCAGCGACAGGGCGTTCATCCAGTTCATCACCCGGCCGGTGGCGCCCTTGCGCTCGCCGTCCTTGCCGATCAGGAAACCCGGCTGGTCCGCGATGAACACCAGCGGCACGTTGAAGGAGTCACACAGGACGAGGAAGCTGGTCGCCTTGGAGCACGCCTCGGGGTCGATCGCACCGCCCTTGACGAACGGGTTGCTCGCGACGATGCCCACTGTCTGCCCGTCGATCCGGGCCAGGGCGGTGATGATGGGACGGCCGTAGAGCTGCTTCAACTCGAACAACGAGTCCGGATCGACTATGCACTCGAGCACCTTGCGCATGTTGTAGACCCGGTTGCGGGAGGTGGGCACGAGCGCGGCGATGCGCTCGGCGCGGGCCGGGTCGTCGGCGCCTTCGGGCACCGCGGCGACCGGTGGGGGCTCGTCGCGGTTGTTCGGCAGGTAGGACAGGAAGCGCTTGACCAGGTCCAACGCCTCCTCGTCGGTGTCCACCGCCACGTCCACGAGGCCGCTGTCCTGAGCGTGGACGCGCCAGCCGCCGAGTTCCTCCGGGTCGACGTTCTCCGAGGTGGCCATCTCGGTGAGGCGCGGGCTGGAGACCGCGAGCACCGCGCCCTTACGCATGACCACGAAGTCCGACATCGACGCGTACCAGGAGGAGGACCCGTAGCAGGGGCCGAGCACGGCCGACACCCAGGGGGAGTCGCGGCGCCGTAGGTACTGGATCGGGTCGTCGGAGTTGGCGACGGTGCCCTCGGCCCCCATCGCGTCGGGCATCCGCGCGCCGCTGGACTCGCCAAGGAAGACGACCGGGTAGCCCTGCCGGGCCGCGACCCGCTTGACCTGCTTGATCTTGCGAGCGTTGGTACGGCTGCTGGACGCCCCGAGCACCGTGAAGTCGTTCGAGACCACACCGACGGTGTTGCCGGCGATCTGCCCGAACCCGGTGACCTTGCCGTCGGCTGGAGTGCGGTCCCGCATCTGGGGTCGGTGGGACACGCCGAAGAGGCCCACCTCGTGGAACGTGTCCTCGTCGAAGAGGTGATCGATGCGTTCCCGGGCGTTGAGGATGCCGGCGGCGGCACGGGTCTTGAGCTTCTTCTCGCCGCCCATCCCGAGCGCCTGTTCCCGGAGCTGGTCGTGCAGCTCCCGACGATCGTCCAATGTAGATTCAGTCACGTCAGCATCTCCAATGCCGTTCGGGTGTCGCGAAAGCGGCGACGGCGCCTACAGGGCCGCGCGCAGCGACGAGCGGTGGTCCGGGTGTGCGATCTCGACGAGCGCTCGGGCCCGATCGCGCAAGCTGAGGCCGCGCAGCTCGGCGACGCCGTACTCGGTCACCACCACGTCGGCCAGGGAACGGGGAACGGTCACCGTGCTGCCGGGGCGCAGTCGCGTGACGATGCGCGACAACGCGCCCTTCGCGGCGACCGACGGCAGCGCGCAGACATAGCGCCCGTTGTGGCCGTAGGCGGCGCCGATGGCGAAGTCGAGGTGTCCACCCGGCCCGCTGTAGAGCTTCGGGCCGATCGACTCGGCATTGATCTGACCGGTGAGGTCGATCTCGATGGCGCTGTTGACACCGATGAATCGATTTACCTTGCCCAGCGTGGCCGGGTCGTTGGTCCGATCGACCGGCAACATGACGATCTCGGGTCGGGAGTCGATCGCTCGGTACAGCTCCTCGCTGCCGGTGACGAACGTCGCCGTGATCGCCGGTTGGCCGTCGGGGCCGGGCGCGAGCGTGCCGGCCTTCATCAGGTCCAGGGCCGAGTCGCTGAACGTCTCGGTCAGCATGCGGATGCCGTCCTTGCCGGCGACACCGCGCAACACCGCGTCGGCCAGCTTGCCGATCCCGAGTTGGATGGTGTCGCCGCTGCGGATCAGGCCCGCGACGTTCGTCGCGATCGCCGAGGTGACCGCGTCGAGCGGCGCGGTGACCACGGCCTGCAACGGCTCGTCGACCTCGACGAGGTGATCGATCGCGGAAATATGCACCGAGGTTCCGCAGGTCCGCGGCATCTGCCGGTTGATCTGGGCGATGACGGTCCGCGCCCGGGAGACCGCCGCAGGCAGGTACGCCACACACGTGCCGAGGCTGCACCAGCCGTCCTCGTCGGGCGGGGACAGGTGCAGCACGACCACGTCACAACCGACGGCGCCACTGTTGATCAACGTCGGGGTGAGCCCGTAGCAGTTGGGGATGAAGTCGGCCGAGCCGGCGGCGATCTGCTCGCGGGTGCTGTGACCGGCCATGAAGCCGGCGTGCCGCACGGCTGCGCCCGGCGCGGCGAAGTACGGCAATTCGTCGTCGATCCGGTTGTGCAGGATGGTGAACGGCCCGCTCGCGCCGGCGACCAGCGACTCGACGATCCGCCGCGGCCATCCGCCGCCGTGCCCGATGACGACCGCGTCGTCAGGGCGCACGAAGCGGGCCACGTCCTCGACGGCGAAGCTCTTCGGCCTGCGGGTCAGATCGCCGCCGCGGGTGATCCGGACGACATCGGTTTCCATCGCGACGCTCACTTGGCACCCGCCAGCTCACTGCTGATGCGCGCGGCTGCCGCCTTGAGGTCGGGGACGAAGTCCTCGAGCTTCGGCAGCGGCAGCCGCGCCTCGACGGCGGACAACACGACGGCGCCCATGAGCACGCCCTCGCGGGTGAACACGGGGCAGGCGACGGCGCAACCGCCCAACGTGCGCGCCCCCGCGCTCAGCGCGTGCCCGCGTTTCACCGTCCGGAGCAGCTCCTCGCGCAGCTCGTCCCGGTCGGTGATGGTGCGTTCGGTGAACCTCTCCAACGGCAGTTCCGCGAGGAGTTGCTCACGGCGCGGCTCGGGCTGGAACGCCAGCAGCGTGAAGCCGGTGGCACCGGCGTTCAACGGGTAGCACTCCCCCGCCGTCGGGCAGTAGCTGAGGTCGTTCGGCGAGTTGTGCTGCAGCGCGCAGTAGTACTGCAGGCCGTGCAGGACGGAGAAGCTCGCGCTCTCCCCGGTCATCGCGACCAGATCGGCGAGCGTCTGCTTGATGACCGCCCAGTGGTCGAGCATGCCGCGGAAGGCCAGGAAGTACAGCTCGCTGCCGAGGACGTAGCGCCGCTCGGACGTGCGCTGCACGAGGCCGCGGCGTTCGAGGGTGCTGACCAGGCGGTGCGCGGTGGAGCGGTCGAGCCCGAGCCGCTCACTGAGGTCGCTGTTGGTGATGCCGTTTCGCGCCTGGGCCACCGCCATCAGCACGTCGACCGCCTTGTCGACCGTCGAGCTTCCGTACACGCTGCACCATCCCGTTCCGCCCGTGGTGAGGCCGATCCTAGCACTTCGATTACATGTCGAGACAGAAGACCACTTGATGCTCGGCTATTGAGCAGGATCTGCCGACAGTCGTGCGTTCAGCAGCTCCTCCATCAACTCCAGGACCCGGGTGTTGTCCGCCGGACCCATGCCCCGGTTCATCGCCACCCGGTAGAGCTGACTCGTCAACGCGCCCAGCAACATCGGCCGCCCACTGCGGGCCGCCATCTCCGCCGCGATCCGGCAGTCCTTCTCCATCAGGCCCAGGGCGAAGTTCGAGGTGAACTGGCGGGGCAGGTAGTACAGCGGGAAGCGCACGTCGGTCATGTGACTGCGACCGCTACCCTGGTTGATCGCCGTCACCGCCAACTCCGGATCCACCCCGGCCTTGACCGCGACGAAGAACCCCTCCATCGCGGCCAGCAGCGCCGTCGCCGACATGTGGTTGTTCAGCGCCTTGGCCGCATGGCCCGCGCCCAGCGGGCCGGCGTGCACGATGTCGGTGCCCAACTGGTCGAGGACCGGCCGCACCCGGGCGAGCGTCTCCGCAGCACCGCCGACCAGGATGGACATCGTGCCGTCCCGGGCCGCCCGCGCGCCCCGGCTGACCGGAGCGTCGAGGAACTCCACGCCCGCCTCGACGAACCGCTCGCCCAACGCCAGGGTGCTGTCCGGGTCACTGCTGGACATGTCCACCACGACGGTGCCGGCCCGCGCGCCGGCCAGCGCACCGTCCGGGCCGAGCACGACCGCCTCGACCAGCCGCGAGTTCGGCAGGCTCAGCAGCGTCACGTCGGCGACGGCCGCCACCTCGGCCGGACTGGCGCAGCTGCGGGCACCCAGCTCGGTCAGCTCGGCGACCTTCTGCGAGTCGATGTCGAACACCGCCGGCGGGAAACCCTTGTCGATCAGGCGCCGGGCCATCCCGCCGCCCATCGCGCCGAGCCCGATCAGGCCCACCGTCATATCCGTCATGAGCCGGTCTCCGTCCCCTGATCGGCGCCGAGCAGATTCCACAGGAACGGCACGATCAGCATGTTGTCGTCGTCCGCCGTCGCGTCCGGCTGCGCGAGGTACAGGTTGTAGATCTCCAACGCTCGGGTGCCGTACAGCGCCGGCGCCCCCATCTCCTCGGCGAGGTCGCGCGCCACCCGCAGGTCCTTGCGCATCAGCCCGGCGCTGAACGCCGAGCGGTAACTGCCGCTCTGCACGAACCGCGGGAAGTGGTTGCTCGTCATGAAGTTGCCTCCACTGGACGCGTTGAGCACATCGAGGAACGCATCCAGCCCGACGCGGTACGAGCCAGCCACCGCGACCGCCTCGGCGGTGGCGATGAGGTTGACGCCCATGAGCATCATATTCACCGCCTTGATCGCATGTCCCGCGCCGAGCGGACCGACATGCAGGATGTCGGTCGCCAGCGGAGTCAGGTACGGCATCGCCCGGTCCACGTCCGACTTCTCGCCGCCGAGCCAGACCGACAGCGTGCCCTCGATGGCGGCCGGCACCCCCCGACTGACCGGGGCGTCCACGATGGCCGCCCCGGTCCTAGCCAGAGCCGCCCCGACCTCGCGGGTGGTCTCCGGCGATGAGGTGGTCATCTCGATGACGAGCGTCTGCGCGAAGGCGCCGTCGAGAACGCCCCCGTCGCCGAGGATGCAGTCCCGCACGGCCGCCGGATCCGACACGCACGTGACGACCGTCGGGGCGGTCGCCGCGACCTCGGCCGGACCCGAGGCCCGCGTGACGTCCGGGTGCAGCCGCTCCAGCGCCGCCGGATCGATGTCGTAGGCGACGACCTGGTAGCCCGCGCCGAGGAACCGATCCGTGAGCACCTTTCCGAGCTGCCCGGTGCCGATCACTCCGACCGGCGTCTCCAGCGACCGTGCGGCACTCATCTCAGGACCCCGATCCGGTGCCGGCCCGGTGCTTGAACGAGTCGCGCCGGAAGCTGTAGAGGGCGTCCGGGTCGACCTTCACGTCGACGATGGCCAACCGGTCGCTGGCAATCGCCTCGCTGATCGTCGACTCCAGGTCGTCCGGCTTCTCCACGGCGAAACCGTGCGCGCCGTAGAGGCGGGCGAGTTCGTCGTACGGGGGGTTCACCACGTCCGCGCCGATGTACCGCCCGCCGTAGAAGTCCCGCTGGTACGCCTTCTCCGCACCCCACACACCGTTGTTGAGCACGATCACCGTGGTGTTGATGCCGGACTGGACGGCGGTGGAGATCTCACTGGTCACCATGCCGAAACCGCCGTCGCCCATCAGGCTGACCACTGTGCGGTCCGGGTTGCCCAGCTTGGCGCCGAGACCGGCCGCGAACGAGAAACCGACCAGACCGAAGTCGACAGGCGTGATGAGCGCCGGCGACTGGCGGTACGGCAGGACGTCGTGCGCCTGGAGGCAGAGGGTGCCCGCGTCCAGGGTGACGATTACGTCCTCGGGCAACGTGGCCCGCAGGGCCTTCCAGATCCGGGTCGGTTGGATCGGGGTGGCGTTGTCGTCGCCCTCGCGCTCCCGCTGCTCCAACAGGTCCCGACGGCGAGCGGTGAAGGTGTCGAACCAGTCGCTCACGGCCGCGCCCGGCCGGTGACCGGCGAGCGCCTCGGTCACCTGCCCGGCGAAGCCCGGCGCGTCGGCGAGTACGCCGAACGCCACCGGGAAGTAGCGGCCGAGCGCCGTCGCGTCCATCTCGACCTGGATGATCTGCGCGTCCCGGCTGATGTTGTCGTAGGAGAAGAACGTCGAGTTGAAGCCGAGCCGGCTGCCCAGCACCAGGATGACGTCGGCGTCCTTGACCAACTGGGTGGCGACGACGTTTCCGCGCGGGCCCATCTGCCCGGCGTAGGCCGGGTGCGTGGACGGCACCGCGTCACCGTGCCCCGCCGAGGTGACGATCGGCGCGCCGACCAGCTCGGCCAGCGCCGCGACCGGCTCCCACTCGCGGAACTTCACCCCGCCACCGGCGACGATCACCGGACGCTCGGCGGTACGCAGCAGGTCGGCGGCGCGGGCCACCAGGCCGGCGGGTGCCAACGGACGCAGCCCTTCGATCCCCTCGGTGCGGCGCAGCGGGGTCGGGTTGACCGTGTCGTCGAACTCCTGTGCCAGCACGTCGCGGTGCAGGTTCACCAGCACCGGGCCGGGACGCGGGCTCAGCGCGGTCCGGAACGCCTGGGTCAACAGGTCACCGAGGCGCTTGCGCTGCACGACGTCGAACGTCCGCTTGGTCACCGGCGTGAACAGCGCGTGCTGGTCGATCTCCTGGAAGCCGTCCAGCTGGTAGTGCTCCGTCGAGGTCGCGCCGGCCAGCGCCACCACCGGGGAGTAGGCGCGCATCGCCTGGGCCAGCCCGGTCACCAGGTTGGTGGCGCCGGGGCCGTTCTGCCCGGCGAGGATGACCCCGGGCCGGCCGGTCGTCCGTGCGTAGGCGTCTGCCATGTGCACGCCGGTACGTTCGTCGCGGACCCCGATGAAACGGATGTCCTCCGCGTCGTGCAGCGCGTCGAACAGCTCCATCGTCGCCGAGCCGATCAGGCCGAAGACCGTGTCGACGCCGTGGGCGCGCAACACCTCGACCGTCAGCTGTCCACCGTTACGAGTACTCACACCATGCTCCTTCTGCGGTAAGCGGGTTCAGCTGGCCTTGGCCTCGTCGAGCACGACCTTGGCGTATTCCAGGGAGTTCCGGTTGGCCTCCTCGACCATGCCGAGCTCCACCACCAGGCTCGACAGGTTGTCCCACGACTGCGGGTTCACCTTGAAGTCGTAGCGCTGTTCCTGCTTGAAGATCTCGTTCAGCGCGGGAACGATGATTTCCTTGTACTGACCCTTGTAGACCTGGTCGGCGACGATCTGCGCGGCCTGGTCGATGTTCTGCTTCGTCCAGTCGTACGCCTGCTTCTGCGCCTTGACGTAGCCGCTGACGACCATGGGATTCTCCGTGGCGAGGCTGTTGAGCACCGGCAGCGCGTAGGAGCTGTAGGCGCGGATCTTCTCCGGGGCCTCCTCGCCGGTCAGCGAGGCGAACTGCACCGCGCCCGCCCGCTGCTCGAACACCCCGACATCGGTACGGGAGTAGGTCACGTAGGCGTCGATGCGACCGGCCTCCATCTGGCCGATCCCGCTGTCCGGCTGGCCGACGGCCAGGATCGTGGCGTCCTTGTCGGTCATGCCGGCGGAGGCGAAACCGGCCATCAGCGACTGGTAGACGAGCGAGCCGATCGCGGTCAGGCCGATCTTCTTGCCGCGCAGCGCCTGCATCTTCTCCGCGAACGGACGGTCCTTGAGCGCGGCCAGGTCGGAGTCGGCCGGGACGACGACTCCGAACGGGATCCAGTTGTCCAGCCAACCAGCGATCTTGATGTCCTCGCCCTTGGCCATGTTCTGCATGATCGGGGCCGGGTTGCCCGGCCAGCCCTTGAGCGTGCCGCCGAGGAACAGCGTGTTCGCCGACGCGCCGCCCTGCTGGGGCGAGATGAAACTGGCCTTGAGCCCGTTCTCCTCGAAGAAGCCCTGCTTGTCCGCAACGTAGTCGAGGACGTAGATCTCACCGTTGAACGAGCCGAGGGTGAACTCGAAGAGCCCGTCCTTGTTCGACGATCCGGAGCCGGAGCTGCACGCCGTCAGCGCGAGCACCGCCGCGCCGAGGGCTGCGATCAGCCGCAGTCTTGTCTTCATCGGTCTGTCCTTCCGGGCAGCACGAAGCCGCCAGCAGATGCCGGTTTGTTGCGGAGAGGTGGAATGGTGCTCGCGCAACGCCCGTCGGGCGCGCGTGACGCCGCTCAGGTGGAGGAGACCACCGGCGCGGATGCAGACTCGCCGGCGATGAGGCCGGTGGTGAAGGCGTGTGAAAGTCCGTTGCCGGAGGTGTAACCGGCGACGCCGAGGCCGGACATACCGGCCGCCGTGCCGCCTGCGGCGAAGAGTCCGGCGATCGGCTGACCCGCCGGCGTCAGGACCCGGGCCGCCGGGTCGATTCGCAGGCCACCCTGGGTGTGCGCGATCCCGCCGGTGACGACGGAGCCGTACCAGGGCGCCTCCAGCGGGGTGCCCGAAGGCTCCCGGCCGAACGCGTCGGCCGCGGTGCCCCTGGTCCCCTCGTTGTAGGCCGCCACGGTGCGCCGCACCGTCTCGACGGGCAGCGAGTGGGCCGCGGCCAGGTCCTCGAGCCGTTCGAAGCGGTGCACCGCGCCGGCGTCGTAGGCCTCGCGGAAGACCCCGTTGGTCCAGAGCGCGTCGACGATGCGCTGATCGAAGATCTCCACCGCGATCCCGCTCGGCTGCGCCAGGATGACCGGCGTGAGCTCCGAGTAGCCGAGATCCTCGCGGGCGAACCGCTCGCCGTTGAGGTTGACCATGATGCTGCCGAGGTACGGCAGCCCGCCGGAGAGATGGGTGCCGTACTTCGGGTTGACGTGGGCGTGGCCCTGCCACGCCGACATGAACTCGACGTCGGCGCCGAGCGCCATGCCCCAGGTGATGCCCTCACCGGTGCTGGTCTCCGAGCCGATGTACACCGCGTCCAGCGCGTCCGGGCAGTACTGCGTCAGCATCTGCCGGTTGTTGCCGAAGCCGCTGCAGGCGAGGACGACGCCGGACGCGCGAAGCTCCTCGGCCGTGCCGTCGCCGATGCCGGCGGTCACGCCGGTGACCCTGCCGTCCTCGGCCAGCAGGCCGGTGACCCGGGCCTCGTCGACGAGGGTGACTCGTTCCTCGGCGGCCACCGCGCGGCGCAGCTGAGCGACCAACTCGCTGCCCTTCTCGGCCGGGCCAGCGTGCATCCGGAAGGCGCTGTGGCCGTACCACTTGATCGTGGTGTTGACGTGCAGCTCAAGGCCGACGTGGTCGGCGATGAAGTGGATGTAGTCCTTGGACCGACGGCAGATCTCGGCGACCACGTCGACGTTCGCCACACCCCCGTTCTTCTTCATGATGTCGGCCATCATCAGCTCCGGGCTGTCCTCGATGCCCATCTCCTGTTGATAGCGCGTCCCAGCCGCCTGCAGGAACCCGCCACTGAGCTGCGCGTTCGTGCCCCGGAGCACGCTTTTCTCAAGCAGCAGCACGTTGGCGCCGCGCTGCGCGGCGACGAGGGCCGCGATGCTGCCCGCAGCGCCCGCGCCCACCACGATCACGTCGAACTGGTCCGCCTCTGACACGTCAGTCTCTCCTTCAGTTCCCCGCCGCGTCGGGGGTGGGAGCGGGGATGTACCGCTCCTCCGCCGCGTAGATGTCGTCGAGGCCGACCAGCCGGTACAGCTCCTTGCGGTGGTACATCCGATCGAGCAGGCCGCGTTGGGTGCCCCGCTCGCGCAGTTCGGTGAGCACGTCGACGATCGCCTGCTGGGCCGCGCGCATCGGCGCCGACGGGAAGATGACGACTGTGTAGCCCATCTCCCCCAGTGACTGGGCGTCGACGACCGGCGACTTGCCCCACTCGGTCATGTTGGCGACCAGGGGTACGCCCTTGAGCTCCTGGGCCATCTGGGCGAACTCCTCCTCGGTGCGCATCGCCTCCGGGAAGATGACCTCGGCGCCGGCCTCCGCGTAGGCGACGGCGCGTCGCACCGCCCGGTCCATGTCCTCGGTGGCGCGGGCGTCGGTGCGGGCGACGATGACGGTCTCGGGATCGGTCCGGGCGTCGCAGGCGGCCCGGATCTTGCCGACCATCTCCGCCAGCGGTACGACACTCTTGCCGTCCATGTGGCCGCACTTCTTCGGGAAGGACTGGTCCTCGATCTGGATCGCGCCGGCGCCGGCCTTCTCGTACTCCCGGACGGTGCGGATCACGTTTACCGCGTTGCCGAAGCCCTGGTCGGCGTCGGCGAAGATGGCGATGTTCGTCGCGTCGTTGATCCGCGACACGTTCTCCACCAGCTCGGTCATCGTCATCAGGCCCACGTCGGGCAGGCCGAAGATGGTCGCGGCCGTGCCCGCGCCGCTGACGTAGAGCGCCTCGTAGCCGGCGTCCTGGATGAGCTTCGCCATGAACGCGTGGGTGGCGCCGGGCACGAGAAGTGGATTGCTGCCGTCGTGCCGCGCCAGCAGTTGTCGGAATGATGGGGCTGCCATGGGGACGTGCCTCCCGCGAGTCGATGTGGTGGTGGCCGGACGGGGTTACAGCAGGCGGGTGTCGGCCGAGCCGACCCGGCGCTGGACGAGCCGCACCGCGAAGTCGAGGACCATGGCGCACACGGCCATCAGGACGAGCACGGCCATCGAACCGGTGATGTCGAACGAGTTCGCGGAGCGCACCATGAGCACCCCGAGGCCGTGGTACGCGGCGACGATCTCGGAGACGACGACGCCGAGGACGCTGTAGACGGCGCCCAGGCGCAGGCCGGCCACGATGCTCGGCAACGCGGTGGGCAGTTCGACATGGATGAACCGCTGCCAGCGGCTGGGGCCGAGCGAGTCGGTGAGCAGCCGGATGTCGGGGTCCACCATGGCCATCCCGGCCATGGTGTTCAGCAGCAGGATGAAGAAGACGATGCTGACGCCGACGATGACCTTGGCGGTGATGCCGAGCCCGAACCAGAGGATGAACAGCGGCGCGAGCGCGGGTCGGGGCAGCGCGTTGAACAGCGTGATGAACGGGTTCAGTGCCGTGGCCAGGACCCGCACCCGGTGGAACAGCAGGCCGCAGGAGACGCCCAGCGCGGTGCCGATGGCGAGGGCGAGCAGGGCGGCCTGGAAGGTGTGCCCGATCTCGTACCAGACCTCGGGGTCGACGAGCATCTCGCCGATGCGTACGGTCACGTCCCACGGGGTGCTGACGAAGTTGACGTTAACGAACCCGGTCGCCGAAAGGCTCCACCACAGCAGCGAGAACACGACGAAGACGATCACCCGGAGGCTCCAGGACAGCACCCGTTCCTGGCGCCGTCGGCTGGCGACCCCGTTTAGGAGCCCGTTGTCGAACTGTTGCTCGTCGGTGGGTGTGGGGGCGAGAACACTGCCGGTCACCTTGCTCATCGCTGCTCCTCCACCTCGGTCACCTGTGCCCGCACCTCAGCGGTCAGCAACCCGTACAGATCGTCGTAGTACTTCTCGAACAGCGGGTTGTGGCGGACTTCCTGGCCGCGTGGGCGCGGCAGGTCGATCCGCAGGTCGGCGATGACTCGGCCGGGACGGTGGCTGATCAGGACGACGCGGTCGCTGAGCATGATCGCCTCGTGCAGATCGTGGGTCACCAGGATGACGGTGGACCGGATCCGCTCCCACAGCTTCAGGAACTCCTGCTGCTGGATCAGCCGGTTCTGCGCGTCCAGCGCGGCGAAGGGCTCGTCCATCAGCAGGATCGACGGCTGCAGCGCCAGCGTGCGGGCCACCGCCACCCGTTGCCGCATGCCCTGCGACAGCTCGCCGACGCGGGCGTCGGCGAAGTCGCGCAGACCGACCCGGTCCAGCCATTCGGTGCTGCGCCGGTGGCGTTCGGCCTTGTCGATTCGCCGGATGGTGAGGCCGTACTCGACGTTGCCGCGGACCGTCCGCCAGGGCAGCAGGGCGTCGCGGGCGAGCATGTAGGCCACCTGGTTGGACGGCCCGGTGACCGGCTTGCCGTCGACCGTCACGGCGCCGACCCGGGGCCGGTCGAGGCCGGCCACCATGGTCAGCAGTGTGGTCTTGCCGCAGCCGGACGGGCCGACGACGGAGACGAACTCGCCTGGTGCGATGTCCAGGTCGAGGTCCCACAGTGCTCGGACGACCCGGCCGTTCTTGGCGAATCCGTGACGGATGCCGGTGAGGCCGATCGACACGCCGGCGGTGCCGTCGGCTGCCGTGGCGGCGGGTCGCTCACCGTTGGCCGGTGAGGTGAGCTGAGGTCTCATCTGCACTCCATGAATCTCGGGTCGATCGGGCAGAGCCGGCGCGGCTGCGATCCAGAGGTAGGAGCCCGCTCCGCTACCACAGCGTGTTGATATGTGAGACGCGGACCTGGTCTGTGCCCATATTCTGCTCACCAGGCGGTGTAGTCAAGATCTCATCAGCGCAATTTCTAAATACCTGTGGTGAGGAGTCCGCCCAGCCCAGCCACGAGAACAACAAGTGTCACCACTCGGATGAACACGGACTCACCCAGACGAACGAACAGCCGCTCACCCAGCCAGCCACCGACCACGACCGCCGGCAGCAACAACAGGGACCACAGCACGATGCGAAACAAGCCCGACACCACGACCTGAGCCGGCACCAGAACGATGTTGAGCACAGTGAAATACGTCGACATGGTTGCTCGATAGCGCACCTTGCCGAGATCCAGGCCGGCCAGGTACACGGTCAAGGGAGGACCACCCAGACCGACGCTGCCGGCGAGGAAGCCGCTGGCCACACCGGTCGCCACGCTTGTCGCTCGCCGCTGCGGCAAGCGAAACCGCGCGCCGGTCAGCAGGATCACCGCGACGATCGTGACCAGAACTGCAATGGCTATCTTCAACATTCGAACATCGGCGTTGTACAGCACCAGCATTCCGGGAACCAGGCCGAAAATGCTGCCGAATGCCATCGTCCGCACCAGCGGGACGGAGCTGTGTTGCCGCACGCGTACCGTGACTGCGGCGTTCGCAATCATCGACAGCACGAGATTGACCACCACCCCGTCCCGCACCCCGAGCAGAACTGCGAGAAACGGAACAGCGACGATCGAGAATCCGAATCCGGTCGCGGACTGGACCGCGGACGAGACCAGGACGACGGCCGCGACCGGAATCAGAAGTGATGCGTCAGGAATCAGGCCGGTCAAGCCGGCTGC
This sequence comes from Micromonospora profundi, assembly GCF_011927785.1. Taxonomy (NCBI): domain Bacteria; kingdom Bacillati; phylum Actinomycetota; class Actinomycetes; order Micromonosporales; family Micromonosporaceae; genus Micromonospora; species Micromonospora profundi. Next base: position 3,169,391 of record NZ_JAATJK010000001.1, read on the forward strand.
AGAAACGCCTGCACCATGTCGTCGGTGCTGGCCCGCCAGACCTCCCGGTGCGCGGCCACGTGCGCCAACGCTCGTTCCACCTGGCCGATCCGGAACGGCTGCCCGGTGATCCACGGTCGCAGGTGCAGCAGGTACAGCCGGCCGGAGTCGGACGACTCGCGGTACAGCACGTCGAACGAGTCGGTGAGCATCCGGCCATAGGTGCTGATCGTCACCTTGCGCTGCAGCAGCGCGTTGGCGTCGTCCAGCTCGTAGGTGGGCGGCAACGCGACCAGACCGTCGGTCATCCGGTACGGCTGGTCGTCGTTCACCCAGTTCAGGGTGTACCCGACGCCGGCCTCGGCGAGCAGCCGCGGCGTCCGCGTCGACTCGCTGTACTCCGGGCCGTACCAGCCCCGTGGCCGGGTCCCGGTCAGCCGCTCCAGCGCGTCGAGCGTGTCCGCGATGTACGCCCGCTCGACCTCCTCCGCCGCCTGCTCACTGACCAGGTCGACGGCGGACCGCCCGGCCGCCACGATCGTCGCGCCACGGTCGAGCACGTGGTCGACGAGGAACGGGTAGCGGGTGGCGGTGGCGACGTCCATCGCCACCGTCGCCGGGACGCCGTACTGCTCCAACGCGTCGAGCAGCCGGAACACCCCCACCCGGTGCCCGTACGCCCGGTGGGCCAGCAGCGGCACGTCCGGATGCGGACGTTTGCCCAGGCCACCCAGGAGCGAGGCGGCCCGCAGGCCGGGGGTGACGTCCTCGTCGGCGGAGGCCAACTGGACGACGACACCGACCGCCAGCCGGGCCTCGTCCGGCCAGACCAGCCGCGGCCGGTCGGGCAACACGGACCACTCGTACAGTCCGTGGTCCATTCCAGGAACGCGTTCAGCCGGCATGCCGCCTCCCCGAGGTGTATCGGGCCATCTCGGCGAGATGCGCGACGGCCTCGTCGTAGTGGTGGTCCAGGTAGTACTGGGCGATCTCGTCGCCGGTGGTCAGCCAGACGTCGTCGTGCCGGCGGATGTGCTCCAGCACCGACTCGAAGTAGTCGATCCGGGCCGGCTGCGCGATGCGGAACGGGTGCACCGAGAACGGCATCACCATGCCGGTCCGGGCGCCTTCGCGGTAGAGCCGGTCGAACTGGGCCTTGCACATCTCCGCCCACTCCGCGCCGTCGACGTTCGCCTTCAGCAGCGGGCCGTCGTTCAGCTCGTAGCTGTACGGGATGGAGATCATTCGGCGGTCGCCGGAGACCTCCAGCGGCACCGGCTGGTCGTCGTGGATCCAGTCGGCGTGGTAGATGAGGCCGGCCTCGGCCATCAGGTCCGGGGTCCGGACGGTGCCCGTGATCGCCGGCCCCAGCATGCCCTTCGGCGTCTTGCCGGTGTGCTTCTGCACGGTGGCGATGCAGTCCTGGTAGAACGCCCGTTCCTCGTCGGCGGTGGCACCGTACAGGTAGCGGGTGTTGAAGACGCCGTGCAGCATGTAGTCCCAGTCGCGTTCGACCATCGCCTGGGTGATCTCGGGGAAGTGGTCGAGGACGCCGACGTTCAGCGACACCGTAGCCCGGATGCCGTGCCGGTCGAGCACCTTCAGCAGGCGCCAGAACGCGACCCGGTTGCCGTAGTCGTGGAAGCCGTACTCGCGGACGTCGGGGTGTGGCGTACGAGGCCACGGGTCCATGTGCTCGTTCGGCGGCGGCAGGTACTCGGTGTGCTCGACGTTCGGAGCGACCCAGACCGCGACCCGCGCGCCACCGGGCCAGCGGACCGGCGGGCGTTGCACGATCGGGCTGTAGCGGACCCGCTCAGCGTGGTATCCCATCGGACTCCTCCCGGGCTGTTTCCAGTTGTTTCAGGTAGTCGAGGACGTCCGCCGACGGGCTCACGTCGGCGTACTTCATCCACAGGTCCAGCAGCGACGCCTTGTGCGAGGCGGCGATGCGATCGGCGACGCCGTCGCTGACCACGGTGACCTTGAAGTTGTTGCTCTGCGCGTCGACAGCGGTGGCGCGCACACAGCCGCTCGTCGACACGCCTGCGACGATCACCGAGTCGGCCCGCAACCGGATCAGCGACGACAGCAGTGCGGTCGCGTAGAACGCGCTCGCGTGCACCTTGTCGATGACCAGCTCGTCCTCGCGGGGCGTCAGCGGCTCCACGATCCGGGTGCCGGGCGCACCGTCGACGAAACGCGCGATGTTCTTGCCCCGCTTCGCGGCGAACGAGTCGTACCGTGCGGACCGTTCGCTGAAGCAGTACCGGGTGTAGATGACCGGCCGCTGCTGCCGGCGGAACTCCTCCAGGATCGGCACGATGCGCCGTACCGCCGCCCAGGCCGTCGCTCCGCCGCCGGCGGGATGCTCGTCGATCTGCTCCAGGATCGGCGCGTCGGCACCGATGTGGTTGTACTGGCAGTCGATCAACAGCAGCACCGGGCTGTCGCCCATGCCCGCCTTCTTGCCATATCCGCCGCGTTCGATGACCGCGAGGTCATCGGCGGTGAGCAGGTCTTCCCATGGTTGTCCGGACACCGTTTCTCACTTTCCTTCAGGCTCGACACCGCAGGCCGCGAGGTCGTTCCAGACCTGTTGTTCGACGATCTGGCCGGCGGAGACGACGAACCGGTCGATGAAGCGAACGCCGTCGAAGGCATGCCCGGAGGTCGTTTCGCCCTCCAGGAACCCGCGGACGTAGATGACCAGGTCACCATTTGCCGCGTGACAGACGTCGATCTCGTGGTCGCGTTTGCGGACCCGTCTCATCCGGGCCCGGAACCAGCCGAACCACTCGCTGAGATCTGCGAATTCGCGGCCACCCGGAAAGGTGTGCCGGACTCGCGGGGAAAGGTAGGCACGCGCCTCGTCCAGGCGCCCGGCCTCGGTATGCCGCAGGTACTCGAGGACGCGCTGGACCTCGGTCCCGGCGTCATGTCGTTCCTCGGTTCTCGCCACAATGCCACCTCGTTGTGCTGGGCGATCGGCAATCGCGCGTCGTGCGCGGGTCTCGTCGGTGCGCAGCGCCCCATCGACCGGCGCTTCCTTGTCGTCGGTTCTAGCGGCCGGCGCTTCCTTGTCGTCGGTTCTAGCGGCCGGCGCTGCCTTGGCGTCGGCTCTAGCGGCCGGCGCTGCCTTGGCGTCGGCTCTAGCGGTCGGCGCTGCCCTCGTGGCGGGGCTTGAGCATCGGGTAGATGCCACCCGCGTCCAGGACGTCGAGCAGGAAGTCGGGCAACGGGGTGAACGTCAGCTCGCTTCCCGGCCGGGTGTGGTTGACCACCTTGCCGGCCCGCAGGTCGACCTCGAGGTCGTCGCCGCTCTCCACCGCGGCCATGACGCCGGGCAGTTCGATGACCGGCAGCCCGTGATCGATCGAGTTGCGCAGGAAGTACGGCGCCGAACTCTCGCAGAGCACCGCGGCCACCCCCGCCCCCTTGAGCGCCATCGAGGCGTGGTCGTGGTCGTGCCCATAGCCCATGTTCGGGCCGGCCACGACGAAGTCGCCCTTGCGCACCTTCTTCGGAAAGTCCGGGTCGACGTTGACAAGACAGTGCTCGCCGAGCATCTCCTCGGTGACCGGCCCGTTGTCCGCAAGCTGACGGACCAGCAGGTACGAGCAGATCTCCCAGTCGACGTCCAGGATTCCCGAGAACTTCCAGACGTTGCCGCGCATCGTCACTTCCCCTCGAAATACTCGTACGGGTCCACGATCTCGCCGGCGATGCAGGACGCCGCAACGACGGCGGGGTTGGCCAGGAAGATCTGCGAGGTCTTGCCCCCCATCCGGCCCGGGTAGTTCGTCTGGGCGCTGGCGATACAGACGTCGCCGTCGGTCAGCGGCGTGTTCGCGCCCCACTCCATGCCCTCGTTCGGCGTGGGCACGACGCACTCGGACTCGAGGAACGTGCTGAACGCGCCCGACGCGACAGCGCCCTTGAGCACCCGCGGGGTGCCCGGGGTGATGTTGAGGATGACGTGATGGGCGATCGTGTTGCCCTTGAGCACGCGCGCGGCGTGGTCCATGTCCCTCAGCCAGCCGTTGGCGTCGCTGCCGATGAACCCCCGGTTGATCTTGATGCCGAGATAGTCCTTGAGATCGTGGATCTCGTGCCGCTGCGGCGGCGGGATGATCCGCGGGGTCAGACCGTCGACGTCGAAGTGCAGGACGGCGGCGAAGTCGGCGTCCTGGTCACTCGACTGCGGCTCGAGACCGGAGGTGTCGATCCGTTCGCCCACCCAGCGCATCGTGGTGTCGTCGGGATTCATGATCGCGGTCCAGGCGCCGGTGAACAGCGCCTGCGAGCAGATCGCGAACCGGCCCTCCATGTCCAGCGAGTCGATGTACGGGCCGGTCCACTCCAGAATGGCCCCCACCGCCCCGGACGGCCCGAGCTGGCCGAGCACGTACTCGGACACGTCACGTGGCGTGCAGTCCGCCCGCGGCTCGCCGGTGACGACGAGCTTGATGGTCTGCGGCACCTTCACCCAGTTGACCCCGCACAGCAGGTACGCCGCGGTGCCGAACGACAGCGCGCTGGCGAACGAGCCGAGCGCGCCCGCGGTGCTGATGTGGCCGTTGACGCCCTGGAAATAGCACTCACCGGGTCGCGCCCACACCTGCTCGACGGCCACCATGTTCTCGATGCCGGAACGGCCCAGATCCCAGATGTTCTCCTCGGGAACCCCGACCTTCGCGGCCCAGTCCCGCAGTGTCTTGCGCTTCTCGGCGGCCCCGTGTGACGCGGTCGCGCCAAGGTGGCCGTCGACCAGCATCACCTTGGTGGGGTCGTAGATCTTCGCGTTCCATTCGGTGATGAGCCCGGCACCCTTGTCCATTGCCGAATGCGGGGCCATGACCGTCGGACACGATGTGGTCACTTCAAGATAGTCGCCCGGAGCGACAGTCGCCCTTCCTGACGAACGCGCCAGGATCTTCTCGATAATCGCCTGCCCCACGGCACTCCTCGTTCGTTCAGCTCGATGGCACCAGCCATCTTGCTACTCAAAATTTGAGATGCTTGGAGATAAGTGACTCAAAAATAGGGTAGTCGCATGATCGCGTCAATACCCCGTGCCGGTGAGCCGGGTGAGCGGCCCCGGATCCTGGTCTGTGCAGGTAGGGGACCAGGTCCGTCCCGCAGGCCAGTCGGAGGCAACCCGAAGGCACCGCCCCGCGTCAGGTGGTCAGCACCAGACCGGCCAGAGTGACTGTCGACAGGACGACGGTGCCGACTGCGCCGACGGTCAACGCCCGCCGGCCACCGCGGGCGACAGCGCGCAGGTCGACCGCGGCCCCGAGCGCGAACATCGCGGCGGCCAGCAGAATCGTCCCTGCCACCGTCCCGACGTCGAGGACGCCGGACGGCAGCCAGCCGGTCGACCGCAGGGCCGCCGCCGCCACGAAGCCGACGACGAACCACGGCAGGATCGGTGGCTTACCCGCATCGCCCGCCGTCCGCCGCCCGGCTCGACGCCCGATCGCCACCAGGGCGACGAGCGGGGCGAGCAGCAGCACCCGGAACAGCTTGACCACGACCGCCGCCGACAGTGCCGCGGCTCCGGCCGCACCACCGATCGCCACGACCTGGCCGACCTCGTGCACGCTCGCGCCCACCCAGAGGCCGAGCAACACCTCGTCGAGACCGAGCAGCATGCCAAGCACCGGCAGGGCCACCATGGACAGCGTGCCGAGAACGGTGACGACGGCGACGGCGGTGACCACGTCCTCCTCCTCGCCGTCGCCGACCTGGTTCATCGCGGCAACGGCCGAGGCGCCGCAGATCGCCACGCCGGTCGCGACGAGCAGTGAGCGCTCGGCGCTGAGGCCGAGGCGGGCACCGACCCAACGCGTGGCGACGAAGCTGACGGCCACCCCCAGCACCACCACGACCAGAGGGCCGACGCCGAGGTCGACGACATCGGAGAGCACCAGCTGCAGGCCGAGCAGCACCAGCCCGATCCGCAACAGCATGGTCGCGGCGAATCGCAGACCGGGTTGCAGCCACGGGCGGTAGCCGCCGGAGGCGGTCAGCAGGATGCCGAGCATGATCGCCACCACGAGCGGGCTGACGGCACCGAACCAATGGTTCACCAGATACCCGCCGCCCGCGGCGACACCGGCGACGAGCAACCCCGGCAGCAGGCCGACGAACCGGCCGGGACGGGGGGCACTAGCAGGGGCGACGGTGGCCCTGTCCTTGATCACCATGCAGACAGCTTCGAGTGATCCGGGCAGGTCCAGTAGCCATCGATCGCAGCACAGCTCATAGCCTGTGGCTATGAGCCTGCTTCCTGATTTGGTGTCGCTGCGCCTGCTGGTCCGGGTGGCGGAGTTGGGCAGCGTCGGCCAGGCCGCGCGCGAAATGGGCATGTCCCAGCCGTCGGCGAGCAAACGTCTCGCCGCGCTGGAACGGCAGGTACGGCTCCCGTTGCTGACCCGCACCCCGCGCGGCTCGGTGCTGACCGACGACGGACAGGTAGTGATGACGTGGGCGCTGCGCCTGCTGACCGTCGCCGACGAGTTCCACAACAGCCTCACCGCCATGCGCCACGCGCGGGCGGCGCACCTGCGGGTGGCGGCGAGCATGACCGTCGCCGAGGCCCTGCTCCCCCGGTGGCTGCACCGCCTCGCCCAACGCGAGCCCGACGTGCAGGTCGGCCTGACCGTCGTCAACTCCACCGAGGTCGCGCGGATGCTGGTCACGGACGACAGCGTCGACATCGGGTTCGTCGAGGGGCCGAGCGTGCCCGACGGACTCGACCACCGGATCGTCGGGCACGATCACCTGGTCGTCGTCGTGGCCCCGCAACACGTGTGGGCACGCCTTCGTCGCCCGCTGCGCGCGGCCGAACTGGCCCGCACCCGGCTGGTGGTGCGGGAGGAGGGATCGGGCACCCGGGAGACGCTGGAGCTGGCCCTGCGCGACCTGGACCCGGCGCCGCCGCACCTGTCCCTCGGGTCGAACGCCGCCGTCAAGGGCGCGGCGATGACCGGCACCGCGCCCGCAGTGCTCAGCAGGCACGCCGTCGAGGCGGAACTGACAACGGGCCACCTGGTCACCGTGCCGGTGGACGACCTGCCCCTGCGGCGGGACCTCCGCGCGGTGTGGCCGCGCGGTCGGCGGCTCACCGGGTCGGCCACGGCACTGCTGCAGGCGATCGAGAACTCCCCCGCGACACCACCGGCCCGACGCAGCATGGGCACCAGGGACCAGCGGAACGCGTCGGGCTGGGCCCGCTCCTGACCGCGTACGGGGTCAGAGCCCGCGACCGGCCAGGAAGGCTCGCAACGTCTCGGCGTCCTCGGCCGACATCAACCAGCGTGGGATCACGGTCGCCGGCATCCGACCGACGTACACGATCCAGAAGTCGGGGGTCTCCCTGACCTGGGTGACCCCGTCCCAGGCGATACCGCCGGACTCCGAGCCACTGCGCATCATTATGTTGTTCTCGGTGATCTCGTAGGCGCCCTCGACCGCGGAGCGGCTGGAGCGGCGCCGGGCGCGCAACCGCACCCATGGCCCGTAGCAGATCGAGAGCAGGCCACCCAGGATCAGCACGATCCACAGCGGCGAGGTCTGCTCGCCCCAACCGAAGGCTCGGGAGACGGTGAACCCGACCGCCCCGATCGCCGCCAGAACCGCGCCGACGGGACCGTGCCGGCGCAGTCGGGCGCGACTGAGCTCAGCGGCCACCCGGCCGGGGTACGCGGGGTCGGCTGGGACGTCGAAGCGGATCTGCACGTGAGCACGATAGTGCCCGTCGAGCAGGCCGGGGTGACGGCTCGACCCGTCGGCGCCCGCCGCTCACCCGTTGCGGGGACGACGGGCGACGGTGAGGATGTGGGTGGTCGGCCAGTCGAGCGGCCGGCCGTCGAGGTCGGTGAGCGAGGCCACCGGGGCGATCCGGTTGTCGATCACCCAGTCGTTGCGGATCGCGGTCGAGGCCGGGTCGATCTCGAAACCGGCACTGGCCAGCAGATCCGTCCACGCGGCGAAGTCGAGGCCGCAGAACTGCTCCTTCGTCTCCGACAGCCAGTTGTCGGTGTAGTCCTTGCGGGTCAGGTAGTCCATCGCGGCGCCCAGTTCGAGTCGTACCGAGCCGTCGTCGAGAGCCTGGTACGAGAACGGGAACGCGAAATCCGTCGCGAACTGGTCCAGCCGCGCCCGCGTCGACAACCCTTCGACGTACCGTTTGACCTCGCCGGAGGTGAGTTCCGCGAGATCGGTGCGGGGCGCCGGCGGGTTGCTGCCGTCGGTGGTGGTGAGCCGCAGGATCACCTGGCGCCTGCGGTCGGCCGGGCCGCACACGTCGCTGTTGATCCAGACTCCGCCCGGTACGGTGTGGTCGCGGATACGCCGGGCGAACTGCATCACCGACTCCCACTGCTGCCCGTACGACCAGATCTCGTGGGTCAGGGAGAAGGTGAGCGTGGTGTCCACCGAGCGGTCCTTGAGGATCGCCCCGCCGAGCACGTTGCGCTGGAAGAAGTAGACGTTGGCGTTACGGAACACGCCCTGTGCCTTCTTGTGCACGCACTCCTGGTAGAGGTGCCGGGCGACCTCGACGCCGATCAGGTCGCTCTCGTGCAGGCTGGCTTCCCGGTCGGCCAGTTCCAGCACCGCCCCGGCGCCGCAGCCGATGTCCACGATGCGGCCGGGCTGCACGTGCTGGCGGACAGCGGCCCATTTGCGTTCGGCCCGCGTTCCACAGATCAGGTGGTTGGCTAGTACTGCAACGGCAGTAGGCGAATCGAGTTCGGCTCGCGTTCGTTGGTCTGCCTATGACGGACGTTGATGTCGATCAGTGGCATGGTGAGTTGGACCGGTTGCATGCCCGGCTCGGGCCTCGGTTCCGCCGCGCGGAGCCGCGGCGGCGGGCGCGGCAGTACCTATGTGGGCTGGTCTCCGGCTTGGGGCGCAAGAACGGCTGGACCCTTGCTGAGCAGGCCGGGGACGTGTCGCCGGACGGGATGCAGCGGTTGCTGCGGTGGGCGGATTGGGACGTTGACGCGGTCCGTGACGATGTGCGGGACTACGTCGTCGAGCACCTCGGCGACCCGGCCGGTGTGCTGATCGTCGACGACACTGGGTTCCTGAAGAAGGGCACGCGGTCGGCCGGGGTGCAGCGCCAGTACTCCGGCACCGCTGGTCGGACGGAGAACTGCCAGGTCGGGACGTTCCTTGCCTACCGTTCCGCGAAGGGTCACGCGCTGATCGACCGGCAGCTCTACCTTCCGGCGTCGTGGACCGATGACCGGGACCGGTGCAGGGCCGCGGGGATCCCGGACGAGGTGCAGTTCGCCACGAAGGTGCAGATGGCCCGCCAGATGCTGGGCCGAGCCTTCGACGCCGGGGTGCCGGTCGGTTGGGTGACGATGGACGAGGCCTACGGGCAGTCGAAATCCCTGCGGGTCTGGTTGGAACAACGGGATGTGGGTTATGTGGTCGCGACCCGCCGCAACGACGACATGATCACCACCACGATGGGAACCGCCCGCGCCGACCAACTCATCGCCGCGCTGCCGGCCCGGGCGTGGTGCCGGCTGTCCGCCGGCGCCGGGGCACACGGGCCCCGCGAGTACTGGTGGGCGCGGGTGCCCGTGCGTATCTGCTGGCAACCCGGCCGGGGGCACTGGCTGCTCGCGAGGCGCAGCATGACGACCGGGGAGATCGCCTACTACGTCTGCTACGGACCCCGCCGCACCCGCCTGCTCGACCTGGCCCGCATCGCGGGGGCGCGGTGGGCGATCGAGGAGTGTTTCCAGCAGGCCAAGAACGAAGCCGGCCTCGACGAATACCAGGTCCGCGACTGGCGAGCCTGGTACGCCCACATCACCCTGTCCATGGCCGCCCACGCCTGGCTCTCCGTCGCCCGATCCTCTACCGCAAAAGGGGATCCAGCACCGGCGACGACATGATGATCGGCTACACCGTACCGGAGATCCGAAGACTGCTCACCGCACTCAAAGTGCGATCAACTCACCCACCCGAGCACGTCTGGGCCTGGTCCCGATGGCGCCGCAGACGCCAACACCAAGCCCGAACCTGCCACTACCGACGACACGGCTACCCCTGACCAACTGCCGTTGCAGTACTAAGGGACGTCTCGTAACTTGGTGGTCGGTCCATGGTGGATCATCTTGGGGTGCAGGTGATCTCGGCGGCTCGCCAGGAGTGGATCTTTCCGTTCACCGGGCTGCAGCCCGCCCAGTTCCGCAGGCTGGTCCGGTTGGTCGCCGAGCGTGGTGGTGACGCGATTGCCGACGGTCGGCCGGGACGGCAGTGGTCTCTCGACCTCGCTGATCGGGTGTTGCTGGTCGCCGCGTACTGGCGCACGAACCTGACGATGCGCCAGATCGGCCCGCTGTTCGGGGTGTCGCACTCCGCCGCGCATCGGGTCATCGACACCGTCGGCCCCCTGCTCGCTCTGGCACCGGTGCGCCGGCGTCGGGTCGACCAGGTCACCATCGTCGACGGCACCCTCATCCCGACCCGCGATCACCGCTTGGCCGCCCCGAGCAAGAACTACCGCTACAGCACGAACCTGCAGGTAGCCATCGACGCCCACACCCGCCTCGTCGTGGCCCTCGGCGATCCGCAACCCGGCAACCGCAACGACACCATCGTCTATCGGACCAGCGGCATCGACCAGAAGCTGGCCGGACGGCCCGTCATGGCCGACGGCGCCTACCGCGGCAACCCTGAGGTGATCATCCCGTACCGCAAACCCGGCGACGGCAGCGACTTACCCCCGTGGAAGGCGGACCTGAACAAACAGCACCGCACCGTCCGAGCACAGGCCGAGCACGCCCTGGCCCGCATGAAGTGCTTCAAGATCCTGCGCGACTACCGCCGCGCCGCCAGCACATTGACCGACACCGCTTCCGGCATCGCCCACCTCCACAACATCATCCTCGCGGGGTGACACCAGCACCGTTGCCAGGCAACGCCTTCACCGAGTTACGAGACATCCTTTAGGCACGCTTCAACGTGACTGATCTTGGTCCCCAGAACGGCGAAAGGGCCGACCCGATATCCGGATCAGCCCCCTGATCTGCGTCGGGACGGCCGGATCGAACCGACGACCCCTTGACCCCCAGGACGCTTCGCCACACGTCCACGCACGTCACACACGCTATGCCCTGGATCAAGCTGTTCGGCCAACGGCTCAACGTCCACCATCACGCATCACGTGTGGTTCCCACGTGATCCCCGAGAACTGGTCGTAGGTGCCATGCCGCTCCAGGATCTCGCCGGACATTGCGGGTTCGAGTGCGCCGTAGTCGTAGGGCAGGTCGGGCAGGTTGTACACGGCCATGGGTACGTCCTCTCATTGCTGCCTTGATTTGACTGTTGCCGTTATCTTGCAACAAGGCCGCGCGGATGTCGTTAGGGGGACGTGATTGATCACAGAAGCATCGGATCGGGTGGCGGCGGCACTGGCCCGGCTGCCCGGGCGAGGGCTGCGCTGCGCGTCGACCTGACGGCGGCGCACCGCGTGCTGACCCACCTGACCGACCTGAGGCGAGCTACATGGCGAGTTGGCGGGGGTCGGCGCCGACGGGGTCGGTGCTGGTGGCGTACGCGATTCCGGCGATGTCCTCGGCGCTGCCGGCCACGGTCCGGGCCTGCTCTCGGGTGAGCTGCAGTTGCAGTTGCTCGGCCCGGCGCTCGGCGGCATTCGCCCGGCCGATCAGGGCAGTGATCCGGTCGGGCAGTTCTTCGCGCGGGGTACGGAGTCGGTCGGCGAGGCTGTTGACCAGATCCCGCTCGCGGGCCAGGTAGCGGAAGGCCTCGATTCCGGTCACAGCCTCGACCCGGCGCTGTCCGGCGCCGACGGAGGACTCGGAGGTGATGGCGAGCGCCCCGATCTGGGCCGACCGGTCGACGTGGGTGCCACCGCAGAGTTCGCGGGACCATTCGCCGCCGATCTCGACGACCCGGACAGTCTCGTCATAGGTCTCGCCGAACAGGGCGAGCGCACCGATCTGCCTGGCCTCAGGCAGGGACATGTATCGGGCTTGGACCGTCAGGTCGTCACGGATCGCCAGGTTGGCAGGAGCTGGTCGACGGGACCGTCCAGTTCTGGCTGACCAGCCCGAGTTCCGGCCGCTACCGGGCCTTCTTCGACTTTCAAGTCGACGGGAAGGTGCACACCGCCGAATACACGATCAACGTGCCCTGATCGAAGGTTGGCTATTCACTGCTCCCGTTACGGGAACTGGCGACTTCGTCGCGACTGATACTCGACGGACGTATTGCCAGACCCGAACGAAGTGTGTGATCACGGCTGCGCGGTGTCGGCGCTCCGACGAGCGTGGCGACAGCGTCGATGGCCACATCGATGACGGCGCTGTACGCGATATCGGTGCTGGCCCCAATCCTGGTTGCCGACCTGGGCAGCCACCACCCCACCCGGGCACCGCACAGGTCCGCCAGCGATCAGCAGCCCAACCGGCCAGAAGTCCCACCACCACGCCAGCGCGTCCGTCGTGTCGACCGCCACCACGTACGGGCGATTCCCCGTCAGCCCGGAACTTTCGTGTTGCGGCGACCGACCAACGATGCAGCCGCAACCATCGGAGGAAGAACTCATGCGTACCACCAGCCGCTTCGGGTCGCGCCGACGCTCGGCCCTTGCCCTCGTCGCCGCCGCGCTCGTGGCGGTCGGTGCCGCCGGATGCGGTTCGTCGGACTCGTCGTCGGCCGCGCAGCCGAGCCCGTCGGTGTCGGCAAGCGCTGCTGCTGGCGTGCTGACGGTTCGTGACCCGTGGGTGAAGGCCGCGGACAAGGGGCTAGAATTGCTTCACCGGATCAAGTACGGCCCGGCATACGCCGGGCCGCGCGCGCACGCGCTACAGCCGTTCCGGCCCGCGCGCACGCGCCCACGTAATAGACCACCTGTATCCGCCAGACGTAACGATCCTTCAAGCGCGGCAGGGATCTGCCATCGGGGCACCGGGCCATGACGATCCCTTCACCGAGCAAGCACCGCTGTGGCTTCCGGGGATCGACGCTACGCGCCGAGGCACCGGACTACCTGCCCGTCAGCGGGGTCGGACGATAATTATCGATGCATTTGCTTGACAGCAACGTTGACAACAACCCACGAAAACAGCCACGACCAGCAGTGCACAACGAGGTGGCGCCAGCACGAAACGTAATGGCGCCATCTCGCGTTGGGCCGCCTATTACACCTCGCCTTTTGGCCGTCTCCAGAAAGTCGGTCGCCACCAATAGAGGACGCTTCGATCCTCCGGCCAGGACTCCTCTTGGACCGACGTTTCCTCGAAGGAATCAACGGAAATGTCGATAGGGCGAAATCCTCGATCTAGTGCCTCATCCCGACTTGGGGATCGGACCTTATCCGCGAATCGCGTCTCGCTGACGCCGAGGTTCCCATAATTTCGCTGAGCTTCTACAAGGGACACCTTGTTTGCGCCACCCCGATAGAACGGCCAGCGAAGTTGCACCTGGTCGTCCTCCCAGAAGCAGACAGGGCAAATCAGGGACGATCCTGGCCGGTCATCGTGTACGAGATGGCCACAGCATGGGCACGGTGATCGATAGGCTTTCCGCGTCATGGGATCGACACTCCGGGCTGATTGTTAAAGTGAGATAATGGATTCTCCGGCACGTAATAGGTAACAATTCCCCGGTCGCTCGCGACTCCGAACTCCCCTGTTTCCGGGTCGAGGAAATACCGCGTGTTTCCATCCTGCTTGATTTGCACACCAGGCCGACGACCACCACACGTGCACATCAGGTCCTCTGCGGCATAGCGATATTCGGCTTGCGTGGAGAACCCCATTTCATCACCGTGCCGACCAAAATGATCGTCGAGATTTGTTTGGCTCGTCCACTTGTGAACTCCGCAGCCATTCGTGTTGTGGACCAGTACCGGCGTGTTGCCGGCTAGCACATAGTACGTGTGGATGTCGGCGACGGTCAGGTTGTAGGCCGTGTCTTCGCGGGCGGTGTTGGGAATGAACCTGCCTACGGCGGCTCTTGAGTCCTCCGGGGTTTCGAGTAGGTCGCCCGGGTCTAGCTCGTCGGCGCGTTCCCACCTGCGGTCGGTGGCGTTCCAGAACGGGTGGTCCTCGGTGGTGGTGAGAATCCTGCCGTCGATGAGCAGATTTTGGAGGGTGTCCTGGTGAATCCATAGGTGGGTGACAGGCTTGGCGGCTTCTTCGTCAGTCTCGGGGTCGGCTGCCTTGACCTCATCGCCGATTTCGATCTCGCTGATTGGCTTGGAGGTGTCATCAGCCATGAGTACTTCGGTGTCTCCGCTGAAGCTGCAGAGGGCACCGACCCCAGCGGCGGCCTTGATGCCGATGAACTGCCGAACGGCTCCCAGCCCGCTTCCCCCGATCATCGCACCGGTTGCTGCCAGCTGGCCCTCTTCGAGGGCCGCCTCAGCCAGGCAGAGAGGGCAAACGACCGCGCCGACGATCAGGGCTCCGAGGATGAGGTCCTGAACGGCGCTTCTCTTCGGCAGCAACGGGTTTTGTACGTCGCAGACGAGGGGGTCGCCGCCCAGGATTTCCGAGCATACGAGTACGTAGTTTTCGCGGCTCTGAGCTGCCCAGTCGGTTACGTCGCCCACCGTGTACCTGTCGGAGCCTTCGTAGCCTTTGGCCTTGAGGATCGTCTTGTACTTGTCAGGGATGGGGAAACTGCCGGCGCGGATGTCGTTGATCGTTGGTGCTGTGCTCTTTTTCGGAGCCCCAGCGCTGGAGCATTGCGGCCAACAGCCAGGGCTCTTCTGCTTGTTTTGGCGGTTTCCCTTTTCGTCGCCCATTCGGTAGTCAGGGCAGCCGTATTTGGCGCAGTCGGCCGGGATTAGGCCGCTTGGATCGCTGGAAGTGACCGGTGAGTTGTTGGCGTATGAGTAGCCGTTCCACTGTTGAGGGTCAGAGAGGTTCATAATTGGGTCGACTGAGATGAATCGGCCCAGCGATTGGTCGTACTGCCTGGCGCCAATGTTGACGAGGTTGGTGGGGTCGTTGTCGCCGCCGACGAAGCCCTTGCCGTTGACCCAGGGGGGGTTCGACCCGCGCGGGGTCCCGTAGGGGGTCTGTCTACGGATGTCCACCTTCTGGGTACCGGCATTGATGGCGATTTGTTGGGTGCCTTGGTGGTCGCTGTAGAGCCAGGTCAGGTCTGTGACCGCCGAGCCTGCGGTACGGCTGGCGCAGGTCACACCGGCGAAGTCGTAGTAGCGGGTACCTGTGTTGACGCCGCCTTGGCGGCGGATCTCCTGTCCGGGTAGGTACAGGGTGGTTCCGGTGGTGTCGCGGCGGATGAGCCGGACACCATTGACGTCGTAGACATTGGTCTCGATAGTCTCGCCGCCGGACGTGACGGTGGCGAGTTTGCCCTCGGCGTCCCAGCCGAGTGTTTGGCTGTTGGCGCCCGTGACGCAGTCGTTCGCGACGGTGGCGGCGGGCCGGCAGGTGGTGTTGCCCGCACCGTCGTAGCCGTACCTGGTGGCAACCGCTGGCTGCCCGGGAGCTTCGGTAGTCATCTGGGTAACGGCGTGTGGTCGCACGACGCCTTGACCGCCATCGGGCACAACATAGTCGCGGGTGGTGGTCTCGCTGCTGGTACGGCTGGTCTCATTAAGCCGGCTGCCGGTGTCGTTGACCGTCCAGTTATGCCAGTAGGGCGCCGGCCCTCCCAAGTTGCCGACGGTGGGATCCGTCTTGCAGGAGACCTCGGGCTTTGGAGTCCACGCCGTCGTCAACCGGCCCAGGGTGTCCTCACGGAAGCACTGAACGTCTGCCTGACCGACCTCTGGGGTGTCAGTGATTGATTCGAAGTTGCCGGCGTCTTTGTAGAAGTAGTGACGGTCGGTGACAGTGCCGGCGCTTGATGATCGCTCGACGGTGGTTCGTTCGACCCGGCGGGTAGCTTCCTCGCGGTAGACGATGTCCTGGGTGAAAGAATCACTGTTCCCTGGGACCTTGTAGATCGAGCTCTTACGCTCGCCGTAGGCGGTGTACGTGGCGGTTGCCATGGTGCCAACGGAGCCGGTCAGGCTGGTGTCCAGTCGAACGGGCATGCCGGTCGTGGCGTCGTAGTCGGTGGTCAGCTGCTCGGTGACCAGGCCCCCGCCCGCCGGGTAAGAGATGGTTGTCGGGGCGCCGGTGAACTGGGAATACCCGTAGCCATAGAGATAGGTTGCGTCGAGGCCGGTCTCGACCGGCGGGATCACGTAGTTGGCCCCGGTCGGTTGGTAGCGCTCGGTGAATCCGCGCGCCTGCCATTTGTAGGCGCTTGCTGTGCCGGATGAGTTGTAGTCGTAGCGGATACTTTGGGTCAGTTGCCCTTTAAATCCGGGCTGTCCGG
Organism: Micromonospora profundi; assembly: GCF_011927785.1. NCBI lineage: Bacteria > Bacillati > Actinomycetota > Actinomycetes > Micromonosporales > Micromonosporaceae > Micromonospora > Micromonospora profundi. The sequence continues at coordinate 3,185,726 of NZ_JAATJK010000001.1, forward strand.
TGTAGAGGGTGTCGTACTTCCATTCGGCGCGCAGTCGTCCGGTTGCTGAGTCGTCGCGAAGCTGTGTTTTGCGGCCCAGCTGGTCGTAGACGTACCACAGCGCCTCACCACGGGCGTCGACGGTCTTCCGCAGAGTGTCGTCGTCGTTGAAGGTGCTGGTCGCCGTGCCCTTGTCCGGATCGGTGGTGCGCCAGAGGCGGCCCTTGGCGTCGTACTCGTTGGTCCATTCGTTCTTGGCGGAGTCGGTGTGCTTGGTCGCCTGACCCTTGCGGTTGAAAGCGTATGTCGTTTCGAGGTAGGCGCCGTTGACTCCGGAGGCTGTGGTGTGTTGCCGCAGCGCAACGGTCCTGCCCTCGATGTCGGTGACTGTGGTGGTGGGGGTTCCGCCTTCCGGCGGTGTGACCTTGGTCAGGTCGCCCTCGTGGCTGGTGACGGTGCGCCATTGCTCGACGAGGTTCGTGGTGTCGTCGCCGGCGAGGAAGATGCTGTTGGTGGGACGTGACGCTTGGTCGTAGACAGTTCTGGACACTGCGGGCAGGGACCAGTCCGGTTCCCACCAGAGGGTGCCTGCCGGCGCGCCGGGCTCGGCGTGGGCGGCGTAGGTCGCCGCCTGACGTCCAATCTCGTCATAGATCGTGTCGGTGACGACTCGGTCGCCGCTACCGCCCAGCGATGGCATCTGGGTTTGGCGTGGGCGCAGCAGACCGTCGAGGATCTGGTACGAGGTGGTGTGGTTGCCGTCAGCGTTCAGGGTCTGCGACGTCACGTAGGGGTAGCTATCGCGTCCAGGAGCGAACGTGTAGGTGTACTGCGCGGACGGGGTGTTCGGGTTGGCGGCGCTCGTCCATCCTTGCGTCCATACCTTGGCGACGCGGCCGAGCGCGTCGTACTTGACCTCCGAGGTGATCTTTGCGTTGGGGTCGGTAATTTTCGTCTTTGAGCCCCAGTAGGGGTTCGTTTCTACCTTCGACGACCAGTTCAGATGGTTGGTGCTGGTGACCTGGGTGATTGGTCCGCCCACGGGTGGGGTGTACGTGGTGGTGGTGAGGTTGCCTCGGATGTCCGTGGAGGACTGCTGCTTGCCGGCGAAGTCGTAGGTGGCCTGGGAGGTCGTCTGCCAGATCGTTCCCGTGCCGGAGATCCAGTCCTTGAGTTGCTCGCTCTTGGTCGTCGATCCGAAGGTGGGTGCGGCGTCGACGCTGGTCGCGCCGTCGTAGTAGGTGCGGGCGTCGGAGATGATGTCGTCGACGCTAGAGGGGCTTGTGCCGCAGGCCAACGCGGTGGTCGTGGTCTGCTTGACCAGTTGCGTGAGGTTCTTGCCCACGTTGCGGTTGTATGCGTAGCTGACGCACTTCTCGTCGCCGACCTTCGGGAACTCGCCGTCGTCCTGTGACCAGTTGATGGTGCCGTACGTCTGGTCGTAGCTGCTGGTGCTGCGGGACGTGCGCCACCCTCGGGAACCGTCAACGCCTAGGGCGGTTCCGATGTAGGTCGTCTGGGTGTTGACGAAGCGTGCTTCCACGAGGTCGCCGTTGATGGTGCGACTCGCGGTGGGATTCGACCGCCATGGCACGTTCACCGTCTTCGATACCGGTTTGGTGTCGACGCCGTTGTAAAGGACCTCCTCGCGGACCTGCCCGGCGAACTGATCCTCGTCGTACACGGTCTCTGAGCCCAGTGATGCTGGCACGGTCACGCTGCGGGTGCCGCCTGACGGGTTGAGCTTGTCGTCGTGCATGCCGCGCAGGAACGTCGTCTTGGTCAGCGTCTGTGGGCTTCCGTCGTCGCCGACTCGGGTGTTGACTTGGCCGTAGCCGCGCCATTGCCCCCACGTCTTACGGTCCGGCCTGGTCAGGCCGTCATCGTCGTCGAAGTGCCACGCTGGGGAGCCTGGATAGTCGTACCAGGTGTGCCTGGTCGGCGATTGATGTCCATCTTTGAGCTGCACGTCGTCCTCGGCCACGTGCTCGACCCGATACTTGTGCCACCACTCGGTGATGAGCTTGTTTCCAGACGGGTCGTTCGGGTCTGGCACCTTAACGGGGTAGCAGCGCCTCGTGTTGCTGTGCGGTGCCAGTGTGTCGACGATGGCGGCGGTGCATTCGGGTCGGGAGTAGTCGACCTTGATGCGCGCGCCGGTTTCGGTGACGATGCTGGATATCCGCAGCCAGTTGTCGGTGGTGCCGTGCTCGGTGTAGACCCGGTTCGGTAGTGACTCCGCCTCGAACGTCACCGGCGGCAGGTTGATGGTGCCGCCGACCAGGCCCGCGTGGTCGATTCGGTCCAGCCACAGCCCTTCATGTGTGGAGTCAGCCGTCGCCGAGAACGTGTGCGACAGAGTCCAGGACTCGACCGGCTGCCAGGCCGGGGCCGGCTTGGTGGTATCCCAACTGTCCCACACTCGCGTAGTAACCGACTTCAACCGCTTGGCAGTCCAAAACGTCGGCGAGTACTGCTGAGGGCAGGAAGTGGCCGATGCCTTGCACTCCTGGTCCCACGGGGTGTCCTTCCAACTCGCTACCACCGGGGCGGCCTCGGTGCCACAGTTGGAAAAGCAGCGCATGTCCGTCTCGAACAGGACCTGCGCGTACGGAGTGGTGCTGCGCTCGGTGACACCGTGCGTCCCGGCGATTCGGTCATACGTGCCGTAGTCGATGCGGGTGAGGTAACCAGCGCGGTCGTAGGTCACGTCGTCGGAGTCGGAGTCGTTACGGGCGTACTTGTTGGTTTCTTTGCCGTACCAGAAGGACATGGTGTTGCCGCGCACGTCGACGACGTAGTCGAGGTTCCACCGCCACGCCTGTACGCAGTCCGACCCGGTGAAGGTGCTCCTTGCGCACGGCTCGCCGGAGTGGTTGCCGAACACCGGCACCGTCAGGGTGGAGTTCGTCCCGGTCGACTGGCCTGGCAGGTTGTGCCGGCCGAAGAAGTACTGGGTGCCGTCGGTGGTGGTCACCTTCCAGTACTCACCGACGTCACCGTAAGTAGTGTCGCCGGAGTCGCCGTTGGTCGCACCCGTCAGCTTCTCGATCCTCGAGCCGTCCTCCCCGCGGGAGTGCCAGCCCTTACCAGCCTGGTAGATGAGTTCGCCGCCGCGGCCGTTGAGGCTCATCGTCGCGTTGTCGGACCGCCAGCACCGGTCACCGGTCCTCGTCGTGTTGGTCGCGCCGTTCTTCATGTCGTCGGCGCAGGGCACGTACCGCCGCTCGATGTAGCCGGAGGAGTAGTCGAAACCCTCACCGATCCACGACGGCTGGTTGTTCGTGACCTCGGACCGACCATCTACCGCCGCCGACGAGTAGCTCAGACCAACCGCCGGGGACGGGCCAGTCGCCGGTGGGACACCCAATGGATAGTTCCAGGAGAAGTCACCGGCATTCCCGCCGCTCGACCACGTGGACGAGGGGGCGAGGCCTGTCGCGCCAAAGTCGCCGTCGGACCCGGAAGACGTGGCGGCCAGCATCAGAAGAGGCGCGGACAGGGCCGTGGCCGACGTGACGCTCACGTCGGCCGTGGCGATACCCGCGGCGGTGTCGTTGGAGGTGCGCAGCGGTACTGACCGGCAGCTCGGGCTGACGGGGGTGCTCATTGCGCACTGCGGCACCTGCCACAAGCGTAGGCGTGACGCCCAGGACCCGCCGGCCGCGTACCGGAAGGAGTCGTAGTTGACCGACACCTTCGCCACGCCGGCCGGGGCGCCCTGCGGAGCGGTCACCTGCAGCATCAGACCATCGCGCCGGGCCTGCGGGAGGGTTGCCCGGTCCACGATCTTCACGTCAAGCTGAGCGAGCGGCTCACCAGCCTTACCGGCGCCCCGATCGACCCAGACCGGCAGGGAGCCTGCCTGCACGCCGCGGCCGCCGGCCGTACGCGCCGACGACGCAGCGAGCTCGACCCGTGCGGCCGCGGGAGCAGGCCACTTGGGGGCCGGCGCAGGGGCAGAGGTCACCCTCTTCTGCTGCCAGGCCTTACCACCGGCAACCGGGCCGCCATCACGGTCAAGCTTCTCCGCCGGCGGCTTCGACGGCTGTCGAGGTGCAGCCGCCTGCGCCGGCACGTACGGCACCAGAGACAGCACCAGAGACACGACCACCGACCCGACCAACGTCAACCGCCGACCGCTCTTACCGTGATCACTCCGACGCAACCGCCGTTGGCCGCCCGCAGAACGTGCCGACATGAGCTGTTCCTCTCCACAACCACTACCGAAGCCTGGGACATTCGAATAGGAGCGACCGGGTGTCACCGCCCCGGCGGCGCTCGATTTCATGGTCGATCCGAATCACGTCGGTCGACAGGTGGATGCTCTAGTGCCGAGTCACCGGTGCCAAAGAACCGTTCCGCCGGGGTCGAGGAGTACCAAATCACCGTTATCACGCAGGACCAGTTGACTCACGGCTGTGCCTGCAGTCGAGGTGTCCCACAAGGCTGTGCCATCACTGCGGTAGACCACCAGGTTGCCGTCTGTCTGCAAAGTCGCGTAGGCACCGGAATTGCCCCACGTTTCAGTGTCCCAAATGGGAGAACCCGCCTGACTGAGCACAAGGTTGCCGTCGTCCTGCATGAGTAGTTGGTAATTGCCGACATCCGAGCGCAGATATTGACCGGCGGTCAGACTTTCGTTTTCGACCAGCAGGTTCGTGCCTGGGGTGGCTGGAATTCGGGAGTTGTAGAGGTTGACCACGGCGGTGTCCGTCATAGCGCCTTGGAACACGGCGACGTCGTCGATGCCACCGGTCCATTGGTCAATCACCTGGTCGTGCCACAATGCACGACCGACCAGCAGCGGCCCATTTGAAGTCATCGGAGTGAAAGGCACAGCCTGGACGCCTTCGAGGACACCATTGACGTAGAGTCGGATCTCCTTACGCCCTGCGTCGTACACGCCGGTGAGGTGCGTCCAGACCTCGCTTTCGGCGGCGTTGGTTGAGCGCACGCTTATCGTGGAGGTTGTTGTCACGTCCTCATCGCTCAGCGCGAACTGCCACTTGCCGACATCGGACTGATACTTCAACCAGAAGGCACTTTCGTGCGTACCACGCTGCGACACCGCAGTCCGCATTCCGACCGGGCTGCTGAGCATAACCCAGGCCGACACCGTAAATGAATCATCGGTACGCAGTACGGGTTTCTCTTGCCACGCGTTCAGCTCATTGCCGTCGGCATCGGTATGGGGAGCGAGCTTGATAGCGCTGCGTGCATACTCCTGCGTGTTCTCGTCGAATCCGTCATCGGGGAAGTACCGGTAGTCCAGCCACAGGCCCTGTCCGCCACCGTAACCCGCTGCGACCTCGGAGCCCTTAGTCAGCGCCAACCATCGGTCCCATGCCGTAACCGAATCGGGCGCCTCGCACGAATCCAGAAAGTCAGTGACATAGCAAGACTGGGCGTTCTCGAAATCCCAGTTGCCGACGGGGATGGGCGTCAGTATCCCGGGCTCGTTGAATCCGCCCGACAGCGGATCGGCGGCCAACTGGCCGCTGAAGTCGTGGGGCACCAGGACCCGGTCAAACACCTGCACATCGGCAAGGTTGCCCTGCCACCACGTGGACCCCGACCTACCGATCCAGAACGGCTGGGTCGCGTCATTGAACCCCACGACGCCGTTGACGGTCGACTCCAGTCTTCCGTTGACATACAGCTTGAGCGTGTCATCTACAGCGTCATACACGCAGGTCAGGTGGGTCCAGACGCTGCTCTGGGGCACCGAGCTGGACGTCGCGTTCCACCACGTGATCGTGCCCGAGGTCGCCGATGGCATCTGGGCCAACCACCGGTCGGTGCTCTTCTGGTACTGGAAATACAGCGATGCGGATCCGGTGGCATCCTTGGTCACCACCGTCCGGTCCGCTGATCTGTCTGTCAGTCGCACCCATGCCGCCACGCTGAACGACTTCGAGGTGTCCAGAACCTGTCCGGAGGTTTGCGCGTACGACGACGTCCCGTTGAAGGTCGCGGTCTGGCCACCGGCTAGGCGAACGTCGTCGGACCACGTCACGTTGGTGGCCGTAAGCGCAGAGTTAGTGGGAGCTGGTTGTCCATCGGCCAGCGCGGCGGCCTGACTCATCCCTGGGTAGGTCTCCAAGCCCCATTTGGCGGTGGCCGACGACGGGCGTGCGACGGTGAACTCGACGGATCCGTAACCCTCGTTCAATGTGGCGTCCACGGCTTTGACCAGCAGAACGTTGCGCCCGAAACTCGCCGCCGTCACCTCCACCTCGGCGAACCTAGGGTTCGTGCCCTGCGCGGTGACCACCCTCGTAGCCGCGTCCCAGCCATACATGAAGCGGACCACGTCCGTGGCAGTGGATTCGATCCTGACTTTGCCCGTCAGGCCGGGTCCGGCTGGCAGTGTCACGACCCGCGCCGTGACCGGTGGCTTGGTCGTGTCCGCCCTGAACTGGCACCATCCCGACCAGTCGCCCGTCAGGGAGTAGGGGGCCCTGTCGGTGGCCTTGGCGCGGAAGGCGTACGTGGGCCCAGTGGTAACGGTCACCGTGTTGCTGGTCGCACGCGAGTTCGGGGTGATACCGGTCTTGTTTGGCGGCGGCGTCTTTCGGGTGGGCGACGCGTCCGTCACTGTGCCCATGCCGCCGGCGGGAACTTCGATCCATTCGAAAGTTCCGGTCAGGGAGTCCGCGCCGTCGGCGTCGGGAAACATCGCCGAGAAGCTCGGGGTCAGTGTGCCGATCGTCAGAGCACTGGAAGCAGGGCAGGCCACACCGGCCACTTGCAGACCATTAGGGGCACCTGGCTTGGAGTCGTAGTCCACGTACAGCTTGGCGTCGTTCGGGAGGAACTTCTTCCACCGTCCCTGCGTGGACTCGCCTGAGCCGTTCGCGGCGCGCGCCGTGAACCCGACTGTGATGTTGTTCCAGCTCTTTGTGGCGGCAGTCTGCAACTGGGCGGTCACCGTTGAACCCGAGAAGTTCATCGTCATGTTCGGTTGAATCGTCTGGCAGCCACCGGCCTCGTTCGCATGCCCCGAGGCGTCGTCCAGGAAGGTCGGAATCAACATCTTCTCCCAGTTGGCCTTCATCGTCGCGTTGATCGCTGACGAGAAGTACATCGACGAGACCGTGTCGTCGCAGGAGTGGGAGTGCGTGAGGGTCATCTGAACGCGGGCCGACTCGACGTGCTTGCCCTTCAGTGACACGCCATTGGCAGTCGTTGGGAATTCGAAGAAGGACCTGTACAGAGCCCCGGTTTCCGGGCTCAAGCCCACCCGAGCGGTGGAGTAGTCGGTGTTCGACGAGCCGTTGTTGGTGGCATAGGCCCACTTCGACTTGTACACCGACCACGCCGGATCGATGAACAGCGGGAAAACGGCCTCGGGTGCCTGCAGCAACGCCACGTCCGGGCGCAGCACAAGATCGGTACCCGACAGTTCCACTTCCACCGGCGCCACCCGAGCGGCATCACCCGCACCCGCCGGCGTCGACTCCGCCCCCGACATCAGGCCACGGGCAGATGTTCCTGCTGCCGCCCCAGTCCGTGAATCCCACATCACCGCCGGCTCCGCAGTGGCGAAGACGGAGCTACCGGCCGTCGCGCGCAGACCACCTCCCGGCCCGGGGCTAACCTCAACATCGCCGCTCAACGCGAATCGAATCTGGCGCACCGCCGGGTTCGCCGCCGCAGCCGCCGACTTCACGATCAAGGCGTGGCTAAACCCGGTACGCGTCGCCCGCACGACTAGGTCCACGTCGGTCAACACGTTGCGGTAGGTGGCGGAGTCGGCCGCCACCTCCGGAGCGGGTAAGGCTCCCTCCGACCACGACATCATCATCGCCTTGCCGTCACGCCTGAGCGTCACCAGCGGGCCAGCGCCACCGCCGGAAAAAGCGACGTCAGCCACAGACATCGCCGGCCGCCACCTGTTGTCCGAGCCGGCGGCGAGCTGGAGGTCTATCTCCGCCCAGCGGCCAGTCCTACGGGTTCGTTGTGGCACCACCGCCGACTCAAACCGAAGTCGACCATCCGGCTGCGCCACCACCTGAGCGAGCTCCGTGCGGGAACTGTCCACGAAAACTTGCTCGTCGCACGCCACAGCAAGGGCGGATGCCTCAGCCTCCGAAGGCGCGACACCCGTACACGCCGGAGCCGCCGCAGCGGCACTGACCTCAGCAGGGACGGCGAGCACGCTGCCGGTAACCGCAGCCGCTACCCACACAGCCAGCCCACGACGGCACCGACGGCCCATGCCACACGTCCAATCGATCAAGAAGCAGTGGCAGAGACGATAGGGCTACCCATCCCTACGGTCTGACCCGTAGGCCCGCCCACCGCCCCTTCCGTCCACATCGGACTGAGGCGGCGGCTACCGCCGGCTGGTCGACACGCCCGTGAGCAGGTTGCATTACCGAAGGTGACCGACGACAGTTAACCTTATTTATTGAGTGACTTCCATCACAGTCACTGCTTGATGCGAAGTACGCGTTGTCGTTGCCTAAATGCCGCACGGCACCCCCGCGCAGCGGGGCAGGACCGGTCGAGGATCCCGTCCCTCCGCGCTGCCCTCACTCGCGGAAGGGGCAGACTGGCTCCTTGGCCGGAGGGTGGACGCCGCACCTGGCGTACCACGTCGGCGCACGAGCGGAGGCTCGAACGCAGCCTGCGTGCTGGAGCGGCAGCAACAACAACGACTGGCGGGGCACCGTCAGGCCGACACTTGGGGCCCCAGCCCTGCCCCGAGATCTACGGCCCATCGTCGAGCTCTCGCGAGACCGAGGCTCATGCGCTCGCTGTGCCCGGCTGAGGTTCCCCCGGCAGCTCGGAACCTTTGACCACGCCGGGAGCCTGCCGGGGAATCCAATCCCAGGCTCCTCCCTTTTACTCCTCCTGCGCATATCGACTACCGCGACGGCGCGGCACTCACCCAGGCAGTCCTGCGCCGTCCGGCCCGATCCGGCCGCCGCGAGCGACGGCCAGATCACCATGCGAGCCGATCCTCGGGCCCGACAAGTGCCGCTGCCGCGGCTCCCATCATTCCGGCCAAATTGGTGCAGATGGCTTGCTGTTTCGGTGTGTGCCCAGCTCAGCGGCAGCTAGACCGGTTCGCCTCGACCTGTCGGCCCACCTTCAAGCCAATGGCGCGACGGTCACCACGTGAGGGCCCATGACGGCGTTCTCATCGGCCCACCTCGCTCGGGGTCGACAACGAGCGGCGCATGATTTCAGAAGGCCGCAGTGATCGTCCGCCTATCCGCAGGGACCTGAGTTGTCCACAGCTGATGCGATCAGGCATTGATCGGCTGGGCCACTACTGCTGAAGTACCTGCGCGGGGACGACGCCACGTCCCATCCAACGACGAAGGAGCGCAGCTATGACCCGGGATCAACGCAGCCGATCACGGCGCACGGAAAGGCCCACACCACTGGAGCACCTCACCGGTGTCACCGGCCCCATCGGCGCGACGGCCGCCCTCATCGCCGCCGTCGCCAGGCTGCTGACAGCCGCCGCCACACTGACGGTGAGTCGCTGATGCCCGCCGTCGAGGTATGGCTGCTCGGCGGACCCGCCGACGGCCGCATCACCCACATTGAAGTTGACGACGACGGCTCCCTTCCACAGGCCATCTTCCTGACGCAGAGCGGCGCCTACCTCGGTGCCCGAGATCATCCCAGCCAGCCGGTGCAGCACCGCTACCTCCGCTGCGCCGGCGAGGTCGACCCGCCAACCTTCCAGTACGACGGCCCTCTCCCCCAGGACCAGTGACGTCAGCATGGGCTGCCGACCGACCGAAAGCCAAAGCGGCCTGTGTTCCGACCAGGGAACGACACCACCCCAGCCCGGCCACCTCGCTACCCAACACCATCCGCTGGTCGAACACTTGTACGATTCGCTGGTGGAGGATGTGGCGGCACGCTGGTGGAACGGGATCTGGGGGCGCCTGGGCCGCCGAGATGTGTGGCTCGTCCGCGAGGTCCGGTGGAAGGTCACCGCCCGAGCCGGCGACAGCGAGACCGGCCGGGTGCTGCGGTGGGAGTTCGACACCGAGGACGAGGCGCTCGCCATGGTCAAGCGTCTGCTCGCCGCCGACGCGGGCGGCCAGTGGCGCACGCAGTCCGGCGACAGCCAGCCGCCACAGCAGGCATAGCGTCCGACCTGCGGTCCGCAGCCCTGGGGGGCCGCAGACCGCAGGCCAAGGTCGAGGTCAGGAGCTGCAGGTGTTGAGCATGCTTTGCAGTGCGGATTTCTCCGACGACTGCAGGGTCAGGCCCCAGTTGTACTTCACGGTGATCCACATTTTGCTGTAGGTGCACCGGTACGACGACAGAGGCGGCTGCCAGGTCGAGGGATCCTGGTCGCCCTTGGACTGGTTGACGTTGTCCGTCACAGCGATCAGCTGTGGGCGGGTGAGGTCGTTGGCGAAGCTCTGCCGGCGGCTGGTCGTCCACGAGTTGGCGCCGGAGCGCCACGCCTCGGCCAGCGGCACGACGTGGTCGATGTCGACGTCGGAGGCCGCCGTCCAGGTCGCCCCGTCGTACGGGCTGTACCAGCGGCCGGAGGTGGCCGCGCAGGAGCTGTTGACGACGACGGAGGTGCCGTCGCGCTTGAGGACCTGCTCGCGGGTGTTGCAGCTCCCGCTGATGGTGATCCAGTGTGGGAACAGGTCACGGGAGTAGCCGCTGGTCGAGCCTTGCGCCGCCACGGTCAGGGCGTTGAGTTGCGACTGGGCCGTCGCCTTCGACGGGATCCCGGGAGGTGCGGCCGACGCGGGCTGCGCGCTGACGCCGACCAGGCCGGCGCCGGCCAGCGCGGCGAGAACGACTGCGGCGGCGTGGCGCGTGGCGCGTGAAAAACGGGCAGAGACTCGGGTTACCCGCATGGGGGCCTCCTCGACACGGGGTGGACGGCAACCGTCCCTGAGGATCATGTCCATCGAAGGCCATGTTTGTGAAGAGGTGAGGACGCAGTCACAAACTTTGAGGGCCGACATTTCGTTGGTTCCCCGGCACACGGTCGAGCGGGATGCGGCCGACGGCGATGTCGGGGCGGGGAAGCAGATGCCGAGTCAGCACATCGCAAGGCCTCGACGGTCAGGACCAGTTCTTCAGCGAAGGTCCCGGACGGCTGGCGGAGCACCGGCTGCGCCGGCAGGGCAGCCGGCAAGAGTGCCTGGGCTTACGCCGCTGAAATCGCGAAGATCGTTACAGGGCTGGAGCACAGCGACCATAAGGGTCACTATGTTGCTATCGCCGCCTGCGACGCGGACAGTCCTCAGGCACCTCGGGCACTGGTGGCGTGGGTGTTCAACTCCGTGGATCGACACGAACCGATACCCAACGCGGATTGCGCCTTGTCGGGGCTATCCCGCTCGCCTGAAAATTACCTACCTTGATTGGTCCCGAGCCTCCGCCCGGGACCCATCTCGGCACGAGAGCGGCCTCGGCCGCACGCGCCTCAGCGAGCCGATCCCGCGCACGCTCATAGCCGAGATGAGTATGCCGAAGCCCGAGCCGCAGCGATGGCAGGCAACCCGGCCAGACACCGTGAGGCGGGATCGCCTCCGATGGCGGGGCTCTGATCCGAAATCAGATTCGGCGCAGCAGCGCACTCGCCAACGCCAGGTACTCGATCGCTTCCGCTTCGGAGTCGGGCAGGTCCGCACCATGCGCCCGGGGATTACGAAGGCCAGCCATCGCCCCAGCGAATAGGAATCGGAATCCCTCGCGTTCGTCCTGCGCGTTGCGGCCGTCGTGTCGGGCGACGTCGATGATCGGGCTCTGGGGGTTGAAGGCGCGGTGCATGAGCGGGACACCGGTTTCGGTCAGGCCGGATTTCGTCTGGACCTGCAGCTCCACGGCTTGAAAAGCGGCCAATACGGCCTTGCTGTAGTGACCGTCTGCGAACAACGCGCCTGCCGCCTGGGACACGGTGGGGTGCATCCCGGGGATTTCTACCCGCCGGTCAGCGGGTGCGGGCCGAGTTGTAACGGGCTCGATTTCGGCCGTTACGCGTTGGGCGGATGCCGGAAGTCCGCGCCGGCTGTGGTAGGTCACCCGTGTCGCTCGATACAGCTTGGCCTTCCCCGAGGGAAGGCGCTGCTCGATGAGATCCCCCTCCTCAAGGTCGGTGTCGAGCGGGAATGTAGCCGTCTTGGCTGACATCAGAGCAAAGACATCGACACGTGTCTCACCCTCGGAGCTGCGGCGGACGATGGCGACTTCTTCCATGTGACGCCCGAGTGGTCCGCTCAGCCGGGCGGCACGCATCTCCCCTGCGGGGGTACTCATCTTGTTCTCCTTGCCTCATCGGAGCGCGGACGGTTCGACGAAATACGAACCGCCCCGGCTCTGGCGGTGTCATGCAGGCGGGGCGGTCACCAGGAGCACGTCCGCCGGGCGCAGACCCGGCTGCGTGAGCACCTCCGGAGTGTTCCCTTCGCCGGTCAGGAACTCGCTCGCGGCCTGACCTTGAGCGAGCGCCGAGGCGAGGGATTGGCCGCTCGCGATAGCGGCGTAGAACTTGATCGCGAATGCCTTCGCGGCGGCGTCGCTGATCTCGTCAACCATCGCCACGATCACCGGCACGGCCTCCAGCAATGTTTCCGCGCCATCATACGAATCGCATGCGTTGAGCACGAGCAGCGTCGGCGGGTGATCCGTACCCTTCAACAGCCGCCCCAACAGTGCGAAACCGACGTCCACACCGTCGGGGTTGTCCGTGTCAGTGCCGTCGAAGAACAGCCCTCCGGCAGACCCGTGCCCCGAGAAGTGCATGACGTGCGGCCGCTGGTCGTTGAGGGCGTTGAACAGGTCGTCGAACGTCGCCGCGGGCCAGTGGTCAATCGTCACCTGGTCCCGGTGGATGGCCCGCTTGACCGCTTCCCTGACCTCGCGTACCTCCCGGTCGACCCGTAGCCGATCCTCGCCATCGGGGCTCGCGGTGAGGTACGCGACCCGCAGCGGTTCTTCCTTTGGCTGCGCGGGCTCCGAAGACCGCGGGCGGGATGCCGCCGCCACCTCGCGAGCGTGCGCTAGTTCGCGACGCCGCCGGCGCTGGTCGTCGCGGTCGCGCGCCTTCGTCGCGGTGGTCTCGGCCTGGGTGAGCGCCTTCGAGGTCGTCGCGATCGTCTTTGCCACGGCGGCCAACTTCTTGCCGTAGTCGGCAGCCTTATCGTCGTGCTTTACAGCATCCTGCTCGGCCCGGTTGGCCTCTTTGATTAACCGCTGGATAGACGACGCGACCTTGGTTCGCTGCGCCTGGCCGGCCTTAGTAGCAGCCTTCTCCCGGAGCTTGGCGGCGGCGGTGCGTTCCGCGCCCTGCTTCTTCGACAGATCCGCTTCTTCCTTCTTCAGCTTCGCCAGCTGATCCTTCAGGTAGTCAGGCGTCGGCACGCTGCCCTCCTCGTCACGGCGATCCGATCTCCCCCACGGATAGATCATTGAAGCGCCCACACAGGCGAACACGCGTACGACACGCCGACACATGTGGGGCAGCAGTGACGCCTTGCCCACAAGATCTTGTGGGCAAGGCTGCTGAGACGAATCCGGCGCCCATGCGTCCGCATGCCGACTTCACCCGACCCGACGCCGACCTCGCACACAAAAACGTCCGGACAACCGACAATGTCGACCACTGGATCCGCGAACATCGCCCCGAACCGCGCGTACTGATCTGCCGCGCCAAGCGCGCTGGTGCTCGGCTCGACGGGTGGCGGACCGTTGGGCATGACTGCCTTTGCATGCTTCCGATCAAGCCGCTACCACCTTCGACGAGGGTGTTCTCCGTGCCTCGATGGCCACCTACCTGGGCCGCCACCGCGGTCAGGCCCGCTTGCACATCGGGTCGAGTCTCAAGATCTTCCTGACCCGGTTCGCGCGGGCCGCGTCGATATTGAGCTGAATGTGCGCTGGTTGCAGGAGATCCGCTGCTAACAGCCTCGAGCCGTCACTCGCCGGTTGTCGGTCGTCGTCGGCTTTACCGAGTCTGCGTCATCGGCCAAGTCCTGCCGTACCCACCGGCCGACTACGTACGCCAGCCACCGGCGCCGGTCGATTCGCCCACGCTCGGGCTGGGACACCTGCAGTTCGAAGCGTTGATCAGCACGGCGCGGCTGTCGTCGAACCCAGCAGCAAGTCGCAGCGCGGCCGGTGAAGAGACGAGCCGCAAGGTCGATCCCGGGGCGTCCGCAAAGGAGCGCCACGCTGCCGGTCAGCGCCTCCTACGGCGCCGACGGGAAGCGACGCCGCGATGTCGCACGACTCGACGATCGGATCCCACTCGGTCACGGCGCCATCATGCTGAATCCTGCGACCTACACCCAGCCTTGTTCCCGCGCGAGCAGCATCGCCTCGGTGCGCCCGCCAACGCCGAGCCTTGCATAGAGGTCCCGCAGCAGTCGGAACATCATCCGTTCGGAATAGCCGGATTGGGCCGCCACCCTTGCCACCGTCGCTCCGCCCGCGAGCATCCGCAGCCAGCCCAGCTCGCGATCATCGAGGCGCACGTCGTCGTCCCAGCGGGCGGCGCGGCGCAGCAGCTCGCGGACGGTCGCGGCGGGCAGTACGGATTCATCGCGGCGGACCGCCCGGCAGGCTTCGAGCAGACGCTCAGCGGTCACGTCACGGGGAAGCACTGCGGTGGCACCGGCCCGGACGGCGCGTGTGGCGGCGGCCGCATCCGGCAGCAGGGCAACGATCCGCGCCGCCGGACGGGACCGGCCGAGGTCGCTGAGCAACTCCCACTGCGCCGGAGTGGTCAGGCCGATAACGATCAGGACCGGTGCCTCGTCGGAGCACCAGGCCAGCACGTCGGCGGGCTCGTCGACCGGATGGCCGTCCCGGCGCAGGGCGGCTGCGATGCCGGTACGCAGCAGTGGAAGCGGATCGGAGATTGCTGCCCGCACCATCATCGGCAAACTGTGCCGCAGTCATCGACGGTCGTCGCGCAGGCGCGCCTGATCTGGCGTCAGGCCCTGCCACGGCCGGCCCGGCACGGTGCCGATGCGTCATGGACCGCATGCGAACCGCCTGTTTACCGTCGGGTCGGAGGTGGGCCGATGACCGACGAGACCAACATCCCGCCGAAATCCAAGGTCCGCCTGCCCAAAACGATCAAGAAGTTGCGCAAGCGACTACGGAGCCGCAAGAAGAAGGGCACCTCAGTCGGCAAGAAGTGAGGCGGCCGCTGCCCTGGCGCGATCCACCACCGGCGACGACAACACCGACGCAACCTGGTCGATCAGGAGCTGCACCCGGCCCACCGCCCCGGATGCGCCGGTCAGGCGACGCGCGTTCTGGAAGGCCTCGATCATGCGTTCCTCGTAGGTGAGCGGATCGTCAATCGCGCGCACCAGCAGCACGACGCCGAGGAGGTCGTAGACCTCGAAGCTCTGCTTCTCAAGGCGCAGGTAGTCGTCCGCCAACCGATAGGCCTTGTCAAAGCTGGCGCCGGCGTTCGGGTCACCCAGGCGGTACTCGACCAGTCCCCGCAGCGTGAACGCCGGCAGCCCGGTGTGCCGCTGCTCGACCGTGGTGGCGAAGCGCGCCTCCTCGAGGGCGGGTGCCAACTCGTTGCGGCAGAGCAGCGCGAGAACGATGCGGTTTTTCGCCTCACGCAGCACGCGATTGTCGTTGCGCAGCGCCGCGCAGTCGATCGCCCGCTGGGCTGCAATGTGAGCGTCGTCGAATCGGCGAAGGTCAAGGTCTCGGGCGGACTGGGCGCAATAGGTCCAACCTTCCAGAGTCGTGTCGCGATGCCGCCGGTCGCGGCTGATCTTCCGGGCGGCCATGTAGCAGCTCTCGGCGGCGTCGGTGTCGCCCTCGAATCCCCGCAGCCAAGCCTCGTTCAGCCACAGCTCCCCGGACATCAGGGACTTGTTGTCATGGTGCTTGATCAGCAGGTCGCGGGCAGCCCGGATGTGACTTTCGGCACCCGGCAGGTCTCCCGTGCGAGTGGCGCAGATGGCGAGTCCCGACCGCGCCTTGACAGCCTCGTGCCATTGGTCGTCGCGGGTGGTGTGGGCAAACGCGTCGGCATAGTGACCGGCGGCCGCCTCAACTCTCTTGTACTGATAGTTGACGCTGCCGGCCTGGAGGTGGAACTCGACGACGCGATCGACCGGCAACGACTGCACCAACTCGGCCGCGGTGCCGATGCGGCTCGCCGCCTCGGCGAACTCGCCCAGCTGAAGGTGTCCGTTAGCCAGCATGGACAGCACTGGCACCTGCATCTCGGGCTTGGTGAACTCTCCTTCTAGTCGGCGCAGCCACGGTGCGAGCAGGTAGGTTTGCCCCCATCCGAAGAGCCATCCGTCGTCCATGGCCTCGACCGACTGCACCGCGCCGCTCAGGTCACCGGCCTGGATCCGCAGCTCGACCTCGCTGAACTGCGGTCCAAGGTCCTCGACGCGCTGCGGATCCTCCCGCGCCACCGAGATTTGATACTCGGCTGCCCAGACGCTGAGATCGAGCAAAGTCCAGTGGAACGACTCCTCGTCGTAATCGTCAATGTCCCCGGCCGGAACGCCGCCCAGCACGATAGCGGCGTCGTCCGCGGATGGGATGAAGTACCGGTCGCCGTCGGCACGGATGACGCGTCGCGCACTGAGCAGCTGCAAGGTGCTGGCGCTGCGGACCTTGGGACGATAAGGGCCGAGCAGGAAGTCAACCGCCACCGCGGGGACCGGCTGGCCGAAGACGGCCAGCGCGGTAAGGACCGAGCGGTCCAGGTCCGGCAGGACGTCGAGGATCCGGTCCATCAGGTACGCCGCGGGCGTCGCGTCGCCCAGCTCGGTCTCCAGCGACTCGATCAGCGTCGTGACCGTGCAACGGGCATCACTGTGCAGCAGGGCGGTCACGAGCTCCAGCGTGCGTGGGTGACCCTGCGCGAGGTGGGAGAGGAATCGGCGATCGGCGTTCGTGGCGGTGCCGAGCCCGCGGCGGTCCCGCGCGTCCATCGCCCTGAGGAGTTCCGCGCCGAAGCTGTCGTCCAGGCCGGCACCGAGCTCAATCCGGGTGGCCGACGACCGCCGGAGCGGCAGCTCGATCGGCGACGACGAGGCGAGCACCAGGACGATGGACTGCTGTTCGCGGCGGTGGATCGTCTCGATGAGTCGTCCGAGCTCGGTGTCGGTCAGCCGTCCCTCCGTGTCGACGATCCGCTCCACGTTATCGAGTGCCAGCACCACGCGGCCGGGCCGGAGGCGGTCCAGAATCTCGCTGGCCGCGCTGCGCCAGCTGACGTCACCGTCCCGCAGCATCTCCTGACAGCGGCCGTCCTCACGGTCGTCGTCAGCCATCCGGGCGAGCGCACCCAGCACCGTCGCGGGCGACACCTCCAGCTGACCGAACGCCGGCAGGTAGGCGAACCAACGCACCTCGTCGTTCGAACCGTCCAGAGCGTCCGCCAGCTTGGACAGCATCGCCGTCTTGCCGCTGCCGGCCTCACCTGTGAGCAGGACGACGAGCGGGCTCTTGGCGTCTCGGACGGCGTCCAGCAGGGCGGCACGCTCGGTCACGCGATCTTGGAACTCGGTCGGCGGCACGGCCGGCGGCCTGCTCAGGAAGCGGGTGCCCGGTCCAGATGTGCTGCGTGGCCGGCGCCGGACCGCGCGTTGGACGGCCAGCTCGGTCTCGAGTTCGGCGTCGTCGTCGGCGTCGAGCTCGAGACGGCGCTGCTCGTCGGCGATCTGCCGGTCGGCGAGATCGAAGAACTCGTCGTCGCCGGGGTGGTGCCGCGCCCAGAGTTCGCGTTCCCTCAGAAGCCGGGTGCGCTGATACTCCGGCGATGAGAGCTGCAGCAGCCGCTTGCGCAGAGCGGCCCAGTCGGGTGCGCGCGGTGTGAAGAGGTCGAGCCGAGTGATCTGACTCAGTTGCAACGGCGTCTCCGCCTTCGGCGTCATCCGCAGGGGGATGACCGGCCGGTCCAGCTCCCGGGCCTTGCCGACCTCCTGCGCGCAGACGACGCTGGTATCCGCCGCATAGCCCGGAGTCATCAAAGCGAGCAGGACGTTGCACTCGCGGATCGCCCGCTGAATGACGGTGGGAAAGTGCTCGCCCGGCGGCCGCTCAGTGAAGAGGAACGGGCTCGCGTTCATCGTGGTGCGCAGCCAATGCGCCAGCCGGACGGCGTGCGGCTTGCCGTCGCCGCTGGAGAATGAGACGAAGACCTTCAGGTGGTCGACCGGTGGGGACACGGCGACCTCCCCACGCCGGAATCACTTCCTGTGCTCAGGCAGTCTCGCAGTGCGACCATGGCAGGGTCAAGACACCGATGGCGTGGTCCCGCCGGCCTTGCCGCCGAGCAGGCGAGCCTGCTCCTTCTTGAGCGTCGCGAAGCCGTCCCGCACGTACGTAACGAACGGCTCGCCCGGGTGCGCGATCAACGCCTGCCGCGGCAGCGACCCCGCCGGCCGGGCCAGATGCACCTCATACGACGCCACGTGCGCGCAGAAGTCATGTAACGGTACGGGCATGTCATCCTCGGCGATCAGGTCGGCGTGCTTGACGATCAGGTCACGCATCTGCTTGTTCGCCGGCATCAACCCTTGCTGGAGCCAACGGATCCACTCTTCGGACTCGTCGACCGTCATCGCGCTGGCGTGCCGCTTTTCCCGCTCCGGCAGGTGTGATGTTCGCATGGTGCGCCACAGGTGCTCGTTCACCGACACGAGTGCGTGCAGCGGCCCGTACAGCTCGCGCAATTGATCGCCGACCCGGCTCAGGCGCGCTTTGCGCCGGTCGTTGCGCACAGACGCGAGCTGGTTCGCGACGAAGACGATCACCGCGATCACGACACTCGCCGAGGCGGTAATGACGGCTGGTTCGATGCTCTGTATCGCGGCGGCGGCCATGACTTGATCGTCGCCGAACGGCGAATCGCCGGTCAATCGCCGCTTCACCGCCTGTCGATCCGACCAAGGAGCGACCAGACCGGGGCGAGCGGGGGATGCGCGAGGGTGGCGCGGTCCGGCGGCTGGGTCCACACGCCGACGAGATGCACGTCGCTGCCGGTGGGGAAATCGCTCCAGCAGATCGAACCGTGTAGGAATAGTCCATTTGTACCGCTGGCGACTGGCATCGACTTCTGCCAAAAAAATAGAGCGACGTCACGGCGAGCAGGTTCGCCGTAGATGCCAGGTCCTGGACCGCCACTCAAGATCGATTTACTTTTGTGCCGCTGTCCGCGCGTTGACCCCTGCCAGGCGCAGTGCCTGTCGTGCCGACGTGCGATTAGTCTTTCTGGCTCTCGGTGGCTTGCTGCCGCTGCCCAACTCAGGGCGGGCGGCGCTCTGAAACGTCTCGCGGCTCTGCTCCGGTGGAATTCGCCATCTCCACTCTACGGCCGACGCGGAGGCATATCTGGTCGAAGAGTTTACGCAGGTGGGTGGCTATTCAAGACAGCCTGAAGGGCGGCCCGTGCAGTGGCTTCTTGCTCGATCGCGTAGCCCCGGTGCAGGCAGCGTTGCGCGAAGGCACCGACCTCATCCGGGCGTTGTGCGAGCTGCTGGAGGCGGCTGCGGCTGTGGGTGTTGAAGGGCCGGCCTTCGTCGTGCGGCACGGTGCCGACGTCTACGACGTGGATGGTGGTATCCGGTGGCAGGTTGTCGTGGATGCGGGCGGTGATGCGGACGCCGCCGAGGTCGGCGTCCGCGCAAATGACGACCGCGGAGGTCTGCTGCGTCGCCTGGACGATCATCGACACGACGGCGTCGGGCGGCTGCCCGTGGCACCAGATGACCGGCAGGTCGGCCCGGGTGTCACAGACCGTTTCGGCCGCCTGCCGGTTCTCCACGACCAGCAGGACATCGCCCGGCCCGGTGACGGTCAGTCGCGGCAGCATGTGAGGGCTCAGCCGGATGTCGTGCGGCCCGGGCATCGCCGACAGGTCGAGGATGGAGCCGTCGGTCGTGTGCAGCAGGATCGGGCCGCCGCACCCGATGTACGGGTTGCGGGCCACGCCGAGTGCGATGAGTGTCTCGTGGTCGAAGCCCATCGAGGCGAGCAGATGGTTCACGTCGTCGCGGGCTTTCGTGTCCTTGGCGTGACTCTGCACGAAGGCGCGAAGCGAATCGTGGCTGCGGCCCTCGGCCAGGTCGGTGGCGGCGCGCACCGCCCACAGCAACCGGTCGGGATGATCGGTATCACGGAGTGCCCGGCTGGCATCCGGCCAGTCGTCGGCGAGCGCCGACGCGATCTGCTCCGCCCTGGCGCGAAGGGTGCTGGTGTCGTCGCGACGGCGGCTTCGGCGCTTTTGCTCGGCTGCCGTGAGGTCGGGGTGCGGGTACACCCGGCGTGGCGGCTGGGCCAGGGCGTTGCCGTTGAGGGTGTAGCCGATCGTGACGCAGCCGGATTCGGCGAGTTCCAGCATGATGCGCAGCGCGTCGGTGCCTAACCTGCTGCTGACACCGGCCCAGCTGTGCTCGCTGCGGATGACCCAGCTCCAGTCGCTGTCGCTGAGCAGGCCCTCCGGTCGGCGGGGGGCCTCGCTCGGTTCTGCGGTGCGGAGCCGGGCCGAGCGCGGTCTCGGTCGGCCTCGGCTGTCGCGGGGGTAGCGGCCGCTGGGAGGCAGTGGTGCGTAGGCGACCAGGCCCGGATAGTCGCGGATCCAGCTCAGGGTGATCTCGGGATCCGGCTCCCCGTCAGTGGTGCCGTCGGTGTCGGTCATGTCTGCGGCTCCGGCCGGAACGAGGTCATCCAGTCGGAGAGCAGTTGCACCCGGGCGGTGTCGGCTTCGCTGCCGATGACGATCGGTGCCTGGTTGTACGGCATGACGTCGGACGGGCGGCGCAGCTTGATGTAGAGGCTGGACGCGCCGATCGCGTACCTCTCCATGTCGTCCTGCAGGGCGCCGACGACGCTGATCGCCCGGTCGCGGCCGATGTTCTCGAACAGGGCGACGGCGTCACGGCGGTGTGCCGCGCCGAGGTTGCGGCCGAGTTCGTCGAGGACCAACAGCAGCGGCCGGTCCTGGGCGCCAGCGAGTGCCGCCGCGCAGACGAGCTTCACGGCTTTGTCGTCCATCTGGGCGGTGTTGCCGCGCAGCCGGTACGACGACGGCGGCTTGCCCTCGCCGCGCCGCCAACGTGGGGTGATCGTCCACTGCCACGGCTTCTCCGGGTCGGCGGGGGCCTCCGGTTCCGGGAAGTCGAGGTTGCCGCCGTAGCCGCCGTAGGTCTGGTCGAGCCGGTCGAACTCGTCGGATACCTGCCGCAGCTTCGCCTTGATCGCTTTGGCGGTAGTCGACCGCAACGCCTCCGACGTTCGCCGAGCCTCGTCGAGCGCGGCCTTCGCTCCAGTCAGGGTGATCGTCTTCGCCTGCCGCTCCCGCTGGATCTGGGAGGCGTTCTCCCGGTCGACACGCTCATGATCGGTCAGGAAGTTCCCAACGATCCGCAACACATCGGGGATCAGCCGCACATATGCACCTCCGGTGCGCCGGTCGGCGCGTTGCTCGTCGACGACGCGCAGTTCCTCCGGCCGGTTCTGCTCCGGGTCACCGGGCGGAAAGCACGCGGCGCGCACCTCGTTTGCCAGCCGCGCGCACACCTCGTCCCACTCCGCCGGCGGCCGCATCGCCTCGCTCTCGTCGAGCGTGAGCAGGTGCTGCTCGGCGGTACCCACCGTTCCGGTCCATTGAGCGTTCAGGCGGGGAAGATCGAGATCTGTACGCTGCTGGAGCAGTGCGGTCCACTGTGTGCGGTTCTCTTCGAGTTCCTTCTTCAGGGTGGCCAGAGTGCGGTTCGCCGTGTCGATCTGCTGGGCCCGGGCGGCTTTCTCACCGAGAGCGGCCTCGTAGCCGATCTTCGCCTGCCGCAACGGTCCGTCGAGTTTGCTCAGCTCCACTTCAATGGCGGAGTTGCGATTACGGAGCTTGGTCACCTTGTCGCGAACCGCACCAGCATCGGCCTCGGCTTTCGCGCCACGCAGGTGTGTGTCGGCGCGGCTCTTGGTCCGTTCGGCCTCACGGATCCCCTCGTCAGCGTCGTCGTCCTCGCCGGCGGCTCTCGCCAGTTGATCCTGGGCGGCTCGGATTCGGCCAGCACGACCGGTCAGGGCCTCCGGGAGACCGGCGATCCCGTGCACACCAGCCACAGGATCGATATGCCCGGGAGCACCGGCTCGCTCTGCCAACGCCGCTAGGAATCGACCCACCGGTAGGTCGGGATTCGCGGCGGACGGCAGGCCTGGCCCGAGCAGGTGGTCGGCCGGGTCTGCCTCGACCAGCAAGCTTCCAGGTAACGCGGCCAGTAGTTGGACGGCTTCTTGCGCTTGGTGATGAGCGACGGCGACCGCGTGCCGATAGGGCAGCAGCCGAGCTTCCCAAACGGGCCGCTGCTGTTCGGTTAAGGAGATCGTGTCGACCAGCGGCGCAGCGGTGATGTCGTTCGCCCGTAGCAGCCGGACCTGGGCGACCGCGACATCCTCGCCCTTCTCGGCCGCCGACAGCGCCGACTTGGCAACCCGCAGCGCGTGCTCGGTACGGCCTTTGATCCGCTCCGCTGCCTGGACCATCCTCTCGGCTTCGGCGATCTCCTCCTCGGCCTGTTCAACGGTGCGCCCGTCAGCGACGGCCGCGACGGCTTGAAGGGTCCGCAGCTGTCCACCGAGGGTTTCGATCGAGCCGACGTTCTGATTCTGCTCGACCTTCAGCGCGCTCTCGACGGCCTTCTGATCCTCGTACGTCTTGATCCGGGTTCGGCAGCTCTCGTCGAACGCCTTGTCGTCGGACAGCCGACTGACCTTCTCACCGGCTGTTCCGATCTGCGCGTCCAGTTCCTCGCGCCGACGCTCCTTCGCCTCGATGTCCACGGTGATCCGCTCGGATTCGTGGAAGCCGTCGACCAGGTGCCGGGCGCAACGGCTTCGCCAGCTGTCACGCGCCTCGGCCAGCAACGTCCGGGCACGCTCCCGTGAGGCGATGCCGTCCTCCACCACCTTCATCCGGTCGTCCCACAGCTCGTACTCCTCCTCGGCCCGCGCGGCCCGCCCGGCATGTTCGTACTCCTCGGCCCGGGACTTCTGTTCCTGTTCGATCTCGGCGGTCAGGCCGGTCAGCGCACCGATGGCCTCGAAGATCCGTTCCGGGGTCAGCTCGTTGAGCGGCTGGGCGAGCAGGTTCGCGGTCGGGCTGGCCCGTACCGAGGTCGACAGGAAGGACACGCACCTGACCGTCGAGCCGTACAGGGTGCGGGCGAGCCGGTTGGCGCGGATGTCGGTGCGGCCGTTGCTGCGCGGCAGCGCGTCCCACAAGCCGTCGGCGCCGCCGGCCCGCTCGTCCTCCGTGTCACCGAACGGCACGTGCAGCCGATGGGCCCACCGCAACTCCACGTGCGGACTCTGCCGGTTGATCCGCAGCCACACCGTCAACGCCGACGCATCCAGCTCCTCCGCCGTGGTGGCCTGCGGCGGCACGAACACGCCGATCAGGTAGCCCCGGTCGGCGTTGGCGTGCATCGCCTCCTGGCCGGCGAGCTCGGCGGTGAACAGCAACTCGGCCGCTGCCTGCGCCCCAGACTGCAACCGCCACTGCTCGTCGGCGTGCAGCAGGCTCAGTCCGGCGATGAACGACGACTTGCCGGCACCGTTGGAATCCGAGGGCCCCTGTCCTGCCACGGTGATCAGTCCACGAGCGGTGATCGGCACCGGGTGAGTCGACAGCCGCGAGATGTTGACCATCTGGATGCCAGCGAGGACGCGCGCTCCGACGATGTCCTCGACGACTCCGTCCGACGGCACGGCTACAGACGTCAACGCTGCCCTCCCACGCGGTTGTGCCGGCGTTCCCGGATCGCTGCGGCCAGCGGATGGTCGGGTGCCGCGGCGAGAATCAACTGGTCCTGCAACTGCTCGCGGGCGGCCGGCGTCAGCCGTGACAACTGTGGGCCCGGGACGTATCCGCTGTCGTGGTCGCCGCCGCGAACCGTTCGGAGCAGCCCACATGCGGTCAACCGGCCCAGGGCCGCTCTGACCTCGCCGACCGGCACCTTGCTGTCACGGGTGACGTCCTGCAACCTGGTTGGGAACGGGCTCTCCCAGGAGTCCGCGGCGATCTGCTCCTCGCTGCGCGGAATCGCCACCGAGTGGACCAGCACCAGAACCAGAACGGCCCGGTCGGCGAGCGACAGCGGCTGCCACCCCGTCTCGGTGAGCTCAGTCCGTACGGCGTCGTCGAACCCGGACGTGAAGTGCAACTGGTCGACCGTCACCAGTGTCCGGCCGGTTCGGCGAAGTAGCTCTTCCAGCCGTTCGCGGCTCGTCGCATCGCTCAGCGCGGGCAGGAACTGTCGATGAACCGGACCGCTGCCATGCTCCAGCAGCGCGTACGCGGCTTCGACCAGCTCCCGCTGCCGATCGGGCAACGTCCCGAGCACCTCTTCGAAGATCGAATTCGGGCGGTTCACGACCCCTCCGAGCTGTCCTCAGCGGTGTCGGGGATCAACCGCCACAGCTCCCGAAGAGTGCTCAGCTCCAGCGACCCGAAGGACGCGATCCGCGGACCGATCCGCACCGTGTCCGTTCCCTCCAGCAGGACCCAACCGGGTACCGATAGGCGCCGGAGCCCTGCGGACAGCAGTTGCTGACGACTCACCTTGTTACGGCCCGGCACCAGCCGTTGCAACACCTGACCGACATGAGTCGTCGAAGCCGGCAGCCCGGGCCATGGATCCGTCGCGGGATCGGGCCAGCAACACCGCAAAGTCGCGGCCAGTACTCGCAGAGTTCCCTTGCTGTCCATCATCGAGGTGCGCGGCACCCCGTACTCGATCAGAACAGCCGGTCCCGCGCTGTCAGGCACGTTCGGGATCAGCCATACCGCCTGGGCGTCAGCCTCCACCAGACGGCGCAGCCCGGCCGGTGTCGGTCCGCCAGCGGAGACCTGCTGCGGACCGCCGGACCGGATCCGCGCCCACCACAGGGCCGCATCACGCTCGTTCACGCCGCCTCCTGCTGGTCCCGGCGGAACCAGCCGTCGGAGACCCACGTCCGCGTGGACGTCACATCGACACGCCACCCATCACCCCAGGTCACCATGTACGGCAGCTCCGGGCGTAGATGGATCGCGGTGACCTCCGACAACACTCGCCGACCGGTCGGCCAGTCACCCGCGTCGGCGAGAAGCTGCGCCACCGTGACCACGTCCCGCCCGGCAAGCAACTCCTCCGCGCGCTGAGCCAGCAGCGTCGCCTCCGGGTCAACGTCGACTTCCGTCGGCGGAGGCTCGTCGTCGACACGCGGTCGCGGCGGCGGCACCCGGCCAGTGTCGGATTGCAGCCCTTCCTCCACGGCGTCCAGCAGATCGTCGGCGGTGAAAAACGGCTCTGGCGCGTCGAACAGCAAACCGTCCAGGGCCCGGGCCAGTCCCGCGGTGCTGCTGTCACGCGCGAAGGTGCGCCACCGCTCGGTCGGCAGCAACCCCAGTGCACGCGTCTTACCAGCGTGCGCCAGCAGCCGCCCGGCCGCGGTGTTCAACGCGTCGCGATAGGCCGCCAGCGCCATCCGGAGCTGCGTGCACTCCGGCAACAACTGCGGATGCCGGTCCGCGGCCGCGTTGTGATACACCCGCGCCTTGTCGAGCAGGTCGCTGTTACCCAGCAGCGGCTGCGCCTGCGTCCGCAAGGACTCGACCGTCGCCGACTTCGCCAACTGCATGATCGGATTCGCCAGCAGCCGGAAAACCGTCGTCATCTCCAGCAACTGCTCGCGCACCACCTCCAGGGTCGTGTCATCGTCGTCCAGCGCCAGCCGGGCCATCGACAACATCCGGTGCAGCTCCGCCTGGCCCCCGGTCTGCGACAACCGGCGCAGAAAAAGCAACATCACATACGGCGCGAACGTCGCCTGGTAGAACATCTCGTGCGGCCGCTCGTTGACCCGGGTCACCGCACGGTACGACCGCAGCACCTCGAACCGGCGCCGGACCACATCCGCCGGCACCGCCGGACATGCAAGCACGGCCTGTTCGATCGTCATCCCGGCCGGCCCCGCGTCAGCGAACGCCTGCAAGATCGACTCGTCGACTCCGACCGAGTCCGCGTCATCCACCATCGCATTGGCGTTCCGCGCCAACACCGCGAAGACCTGCCGGTAGATCCCGAGAACAGCCGATTCGGCAGCGTAGTCATCGAACGTCAAGGCCGCTGCATCGCTCATAGGAGGTCGACAATATCGCGGTAAGCCAGCAAGCAGGAGAACCTACGTACGCCGAAGCTGTCGGATGTTCATCCGGCCTTCGACGACAAGATCATCGGACGACGCCTCGCCCTCGAGCCGCCCGGTGACGGATAGCCATGGGCGGCTCAATAGCGATGCTCTCAGCCTTCCCGTGCAGCTGCGCCGAGCGGGGCGGCATCCACTTCTTGGCACTCTGCCCATCCCCTACCGGCGCCCCCCGCCCGCCCAACGGCTCCGCGTGGGCCCTACCGCCTTCCGCCGGGACTACAAAACGAACGTTTGACAGACCCCCATGTGGATCTGAGGGTACGAGCATCGTTATGTTTATATGCTTCGCATGAAGATCATCCCCGGTGGCGGGCATTCGTGGAAAACCGGAGTCAAGGGCCTCGGGTTCCTGTCTAATCCCGTGGTCGGCAGTTCCAAGGTCGCGACCCGCGAAGGCGAGCGCGAGATCAAGGACCTGGCCGGCCAGAACGTTGCGGTGCTGTCGATGTCCGACACCTGCAACTATGCCGAGCGCAAGTGGAGGTCGATCGGTACCTGGCGACCTGCAAGGGTCATCTGCGCCGGCGAGCAGGACACCTACCGCGTCAAGTTCGAGTCGGGCCGTGAGGTGATCTCGACCGCGGAGCACCTCTGGTACACCGTCCGCAGCCGCACCAAGTTGGCTACCCTCGACCTGGTTGGCGAGAAGGTCCCCGTCATGGCGGCCCCGCGCCCGGCCGAGGACGGCGACTACTGGGTTGGCGTCATGCGGGGCATCATCTATGGCGACGGCGGTACCACCGGCGACACTCCGACCGGCGAGCCGGGCAAGGCGCACATCCGGATCTACGCCGATGAGAAGCGCGAGTTGCTGTCCATCTTCGAGAAGTTCGGCCACCGGGTGCAGGTTCACGGTGACGGCGTCGGCTACGTGGGCCGGCTGCCGCGGGCCTGGAAGCGCGAGTTCCCTTCGATCGAGGAGTCCGCATCGTTTTGGCGCGGCTTCATGGCCGGCTGGCTCGCCGCCGACGGGCACGTCGACAAGCGGGGCGTCGTGACGCTGTTCAACAAGAACGAATCGGTCCTAACTGACGCCCGCGCCGGCTTCCTCAAGGCAGGCGTCATCACGAGCGTCGCCATAATGCACCGTCAGGACAACCCGTTCAAGCCGGACGAGCGGGCACCGCTCTACCGGCTAAGCCTGCGCCGGTTCTGCATGGACCCGCGCGACCTTTTGACCTTGGAAAAGCGCGAGCGGTTCGAGGCCAAGCCGGTGCGCTTCGTACTCGAAAGCGACACCGTCGTGGCGGTCGAGAAGACCGGCCTCGCCGAGCCGGTGTACTGCTGCCTGGAGAACGTCACCAAGTCTTGGACGGTCAACGGCGTGCTCACCGGCAACTGTCATGTCGCCCCGTGGCCCGAGCGGCTTAACACGAGCAGGGCCCAACCCGGAGGCATAGCCGATCCGGAGGCGTAGCCGGTCCCGCCGATCACCGCGGCCCCTCGGAGCACTCACTAATGACCGTGTCGATGGCGTTCGGCGCGGAAGCGGCCTCGGGCGTGCCGGGGTTGGTGAGTCGACCGAGAATCACTTAGGACGCGCCGGCCGTCAGGGCCCCAGCACGTGACCCGGGGCGAGCAGTAGAGCTTCGGAGGCGTTCAGGATCGGCAGGTCTTCGGTCAGTGCCCCATCGACCTCGACGACGTTCTCAGCGGTCGCTGGAGCGCGGACGATGCCCGAGGCGCGGCGCCTTGCAGACGCGCTCAACTGGTCATGCCATCTCCGAGACCTGCGACTTCGATAGCTGCCGGTTCCAGGGCTCCAGACTCCTCGGTCATGATTCGGATGTATTCATCCGATCCAGGCGCCACCAAGTACGCCATCGCCCGCCGCGAGTCAGTCACACCGACGTCAAACCGTCGATCCTCATCGTTGAACGAAGACCCGCCTGGCAATGCGTCCTGCACGTTCCCTCCCCTAGCATGCGGCTCACACCGCTGCGGCGACCGATTATCAGAAGGTCGAAGATTGATTCAGATGTTGTCCTTCATGATGGCTGACCCGAACTGATCGCGGCTTACTCGGAACTTCACGGGGACACGGTCGGCCAGGACGCTCACGTGGGTGACTACTCCGACCATGCGATTGCCCTGGCTGGCGAGATTCTCCAGCGTGCTGGCGACTGTCTCCAGGGTCACCTCGTCGAGTGTTCCGAACCCCTCGTCCAGGAAGATCGAGTCCAGCCGGGCGGAGCCGGCCGCGGCCAACGTGGTGATCTGCGCCGAGAGGGCGAGTGCCAGCGCCAAGCTCGCCTGAAACGTCTCGCCACCGGAGAGGGTTTTCACTGGCCGAGGCAGGTCGGCGTTGTTGTGGTCGATCACCACGAACTCGCCGTTCTCATGCGCGAGGTTGAACTGGCCACCGGACAGTTCGGCGAGGCTCGCCGAGGCGTCCTGGACCAAGACGTCAAGAGCCGATGCCACGAGCCAGCGGGGAAACTCGTTCGACCGCAGTAGGCCGCCCAGCGTGCTGGCGACGGCATGCTCCTCGTGCGACTTCTCCCGGCTGGAGCGCAGGTCGGCCAGCTGCGACAATTGCGCCTCGAGGCTTTGGACGTGGGCGCGCGCCCGCTCAAGCTCGGCAACGACGGCGGCGGAGACCGTGTCCGCCGCGGAGGCAGGAGAGACGGCGATTCCGGCCTGCCCGAGGGCCTGACCAAGCGCCAGCTCCTTCTCGCCACGGTGGTGCTCCGCCGCCGCAAGAGCAGCCCGGGCGGTCGCGAACGTCACCTCTCGCCTGCCGACTTCCTGCTCGGCCCAGCCGACGAGCTCGGCCCAGGCGGTGCGCAGGTCCTCCTCCTGAACCGGCGGGGCCCCGAGTGGAACGAGCAAGTCCCGTGCCGCTCGAAGTTCCTTCCAGGCCGTCTGCTCCTGAGCTTTCAAGGAGGTGAGCGCTTGATTGGCCGAGTCGCGGCCGGCACGGGCCTTCTTCAGTTCCCCTTGTGCGACCTTGGCTTCCGCCTCTAGCTGGTCGATCCGAGCCAGCTCGGCCGCAACCTCCCCACTGCTCGACGCCGCGGTCAGGGCTTCCGCCAGAGTCCTCAGGCGGTCATTCTTCGTGCGAAGCGCCAGTTCGGTTTCTCGATCCGAACGCTCCGCGGCTACCCTCGCCGTATCGAGGCGTTCGACCTCCCCGTGCGCTTGCTTCAGACGCCCCGCCATGGACGACGACTCGGCGTCGGCTTGGCGCGCCGCGGCTTCGGCTTGTTGGAGGAGTTTGGCGTCGGCTTCGGCCTTTTGGCTGGACCAGCTCGCCAAGGTGTGCCAGGCGTCCGCTAGGTCGAGGCCGTCCACGGACGGCGCGCCGAGCGGGACAAGTGGATCCCGAGCGGCGGTCAGTGCTGTCCGCGCCTCCGCGTACGTCTTCGCAAGCGCCGCTACCGCATGGCTGGCCGTTTCGTGAGCGGCTCGAGCCTCGCGGAGCGTTACGCCGGCATTTTTGAGTCTGGCGTTCAGGCCGTCCAGACGACTCAGCTCGCCGTCAACGGCGCTCTCGTCCGCCCATTTGCCGGTGAGCGCTCGCCTGAGCTCGGCTGTCCTTTCCTGTGCTGCGGCAAGCGCGTCGGTGGCTTTCTGCCCCTGTGCCAGAGCGGCAGTGTGTTGCCGAGCTGCGGTGTCGCGGTGCCGTTCGGCGATTGCCAGTGCCTTGTCGGTCGCGGCGACGGTCTCATGTTCGAGGGGTGCCGGCAGCTCCTCCACCGGATGTTCGCAGACCGGGCACGGCTCGCCGGCCAAGAGGTACGGCCGAAGTACTGACGCGGCTTCGGCGCGCCCGGCTTCATTGCGGGTCAGCCGAGCCTGATCAACGGTCCGGATCGCTTCGTCGAGTGCGGCCTGCCTCGCGGTGACCTCCGCTCGCGCGCGGTCGACGTGGGTTATCAGGTCTGGTTCCGCGGCCGCGAGCTTGGTCAACTCGGCGTGGTGGTGTTTGGCCTGGTCCAGTTCGCCACGGGTGGGTGCCGCCTCAACATCGCGCCGCGCGTCAGATTCCGCCTTCTCCGCCTCGGCGAGGCGTCGGCCGCCGGCCGCCAGCGCACTTTTGGCGGAGGCCTCGCGTTCCTGGATTTCATCTATTCCGGTCGGGACGGACAGCCTGCTGAGCTTCTGGTACTGGGACCGGGCCGTTTCGACGCGTTCCCGCGCGGCCTTTGCCGCCGTCTTCGCGGTCTCTGACGCCGCTTGGGCAGCGGCTGCCGTCTGTATCGCCGAATCGCGTTCAGCGGTGACTGCGGCGAGTGTCTTAGCCGCCTCCGCGCGATCGTTCTCCGCGTCGGGTAGCTGTTGCTCGAGTTGTGAGCGCTCGGCGTGGTTGCGCTTCGCGTGCTCGAGGAAACCCCGTTCCGCGGCCGCCGTCTCGAAGGTCGCCCTCGCGATGTCGTCAGCCTTCTCGGCTACGGCGAAGGCCTCGGTGGCCCGATCTGCGGTGCCTGTCGCTTCGGCCAGCCGCTCGGCGCGTATCTCAAGGTCGGACGGGAGTGCGACGCCGCCGAGTATTTGCGTCTCCTCGCGGATCCGTCCGGTGTTTCGCCGCGCTTCGTCGAGCGCTGCTGTAGCGGTCGCCAGTTCGGACAGGACCGTGACGACCTGGTTTTTCAGGGTGGTGAGGTGCTGGACTCGTTGGTTCGCCTCGCCCACGGCCTCCGGCGTGACGGTGGCGAGGCGGCCAATCTGCTCATCGAGGAAACCGATTCGCTGCTTGGCCTCGGCTGCTTCGGCGTTGGCGCGCTGTCCGATGGTTTCGTACAGGCCGATTCCGAGCAGGCGTGTGAGGATCTTTTGGCGGTCGGCTGGCTTGGCGTGGAGGAACTCGGCGAAGTCGCCTTGGGGCAGGACGACGCAGGAGCAGAAGTGGTCGAACGACAGCCCGAGGAGTTCTTCGACGGCGGCGTTTACCTTGCCGTCGGCCGCGATCAACTCGGTCTCGTCATCGGTGGACCCGAGCCGGGTGGGATCGATCAACCGCTCGAGTCGGCCGTTGTGGATGCCGACGCCCATGCGGGTTCGCCGCAGTTCGCGCGCGGCGACGTACCGGCTGGCACCCACGTCGAAGACCAGGCGCACGACTCCCCTATTCACCGCGGGTGACAGCGCCAGCGAGACGGTTCGCCGGTCGTCCCAGCGCGGCACCGATCCGTACAGTGCGAAGGTCATCGCGTCGATGACGGTTGATTTGCCGGCGCCGGTTGGGCCGATGAGGGCGAAGAAGTTCGCGTCGGTGAAGTCGACCGTCGCCGGCTCACGGAACGATCCGAAGCCGGTCATCTCCAGAAGCACTGGCCGCATAGCTTGCCCCTTATGACTCGGAGGTTGCGTCGTGCAGGCGTGCGAAGAGTGCCGCCAGCCGTGGGTCGTCGATGTTCTTGGTGCCGCAGTATTCGGCGAACAGTTCCGTCGGGGTGCGCTCGATGCCGCTGCTCGCCGGCCGGGTGGTGGCGTTCGGGGCGGCGAAGGCCGGATCGATGCGGATGTCGAGGGCGTTGGGCAGGAGGTCGCGAACCTCCTCGAGCAGGCCGGCACGCGCCGGCTCCTTGAGCTGAACGCGGAGGAACGCATTGCCGGCGCAACGCGCCTGGCTCTCAATCTCGGCGAGTGTGCCACGGAGCGTCATCAACCGGCGGCCGCTTTTGATCGGGATGTCGGTGACGGCCGCCGGCGTCGACGGTGTCGCCTCCACCAGGCACACGACGCTCTCATTGTCTTGCTCTCCGAAGTCGATCGAGATCGGCGAGCCGCTGTAGTGGACCGGGCACGGCGCGCCGATCGCCTGCCGGCGATGCAGATGCCCAAGCGCCACGTACTGCGTCTGGGCCGGGAACGCGATAGCCGGCACGTGATATTCGAAGATCGATTGTGCGTCGCGCTCGCCGCCGCCGAACTTGCCTCCGGTCACGGTGAGGTGTGCCATCAGGATGTTGACGGCATCCGGCCGGAAGTCCCGGGCTAAGACCGTCAGCATGTCTTCGACGCGCTGGGCGTAGCTAATGGAGTTCATTACGGGCGTGTTGGCGATGAGCTCGGCTGCGCGGATGACGGTGCGTTGGGAGACGAAGGGCAACGTCGCGATTATCGCGGACTCGCCGGTCGAGCGGGCGGTTATCTCAATCGCTCCGTCCGAGCCGGCCGCGGGGGTGCCGACGAGGTGGATGCCGACCTCGTTCATCAGCGGTCGGTAGGCGTCGAAGGTCGGAGCGTGGTCATGGTTGCCGGCGATGGCGATCACCGGCGCTCCGGAGTTGCGGATCTCGAGCAAGGTCCGGACGAGGAGTTGCTGGGCCTCGGCCGACGGTGCCGCCGAGTCGTAGATGTCGCCCGCGATGAGGACGGCGTCCACCTCGTACTGCCGGACGACGCCGATGATCTCCTCCATTACCGCGCGCTGCTCGGCGAGGCGGTTGTGGCCCTTCAGGGTCTTGCCGATGTGCCAGTCGGAGGTATGCAGGAACCTCATGTCCGGCTCCTTTCAAGAGATGTCAGGCCGCGACGCGGTGCGCGTACAGGTGATTCATGACGGTCTGGTTGGCCGCCCATCCGTCTGGGAATTTCACCGGTTCGTGTAGGTGAACTGGCTCGCTGGATGGGTGCGCGTCGAGCAGTTCCCGGATGCCGGCCCGCCCGACGACGACGCAGGCCTGTCGATGGCGGGAGGCGAGTACGCACAGGCGTCCGGCCTCGAGATGGAACGCTGTGGCGTCGCGTCGTCCCGACAACGGATGCAGTACCACGGTCAGGTCATACTCTCGGCCCTGCAGGCGATTCGCCGTGTCGACCGTGACGTCCGGCAGGTCGGACAGCGCTTCGCGAAGGGCGGCCGCTTGGTCGCGATGCGCGGTGCCGACCGCGATTCGCTGCGAGGTGATCGGCCTAGAGTCGTTCCCCGACCGCGCGTTCGCTCCGCGTTCGAGAAATCTCCGAACTACGTCGGCGACCGTGGAAATCGCTTCGGCGTCTGTCCTGGGGGTGTGTCGCGCGGGCAGTTCGTAGAAGCCCCAGCCGGTGGTCGCCGCCTCGGCCAGCAGGGCGTCCAGGGGAGAGCGCCCGAAGGCGCGGGTGCCGAAGGTGAGTTCACGGTCTCCTGGTTCGGCACCGGTCCGAAACCCCGTGTACGGGTAGAAGGCGCTAGCCACGACCCCTTCGGCGCTCGCGGGCAGGCGCCACGAGACGGGCAGCCGATGAACCGGCAGGTCGGGGTTAGTGCGCAGCAGCCCGGCCACCGCGCTCTGCATCGGGTCCCAGCTGAGCCCGCGCCAGCGGTCGTTCTCGACCACGGAGAATGGATCCAGTTGGCCCGGGTCGCCGACGAACAGGGCCCGCTCGAACCGCGGGGCAATGGCGAGCAGGGAGTCCGAACGCATCTGGTAGGCCTCGTCGACAATCGCCCACGGCCAGGAGCGGTCCTTCACGTAGGCCCAGCGGGCGGCCGTCGCGATGACGATCTCACAGCTCAGCAGGTTGCCGAGATCTTTGTCGACCAGCACGTTGGTCAGGGCCGCGAGGCGCGCTGGCCGCCCGTATGTGGAACTTGCCAGCCGTCCGATCATGAGACCGGTCGGCAGGGCGGCGGAGAGGTTGGTGGTCAGGTCGTCGACCTGCTCATTGGTTTGGGCGACAATTATCAGCCGCTCGCCGGCCGAGGCGAGCGCGGCCGCGGTCCGGACCACGAGGGTTGACTTTCCCGCCCCGGGTGGGGAATCGACGACCACGCCGCGGTGCTGACGGGATCGGAAGTCGGCGAGGATCGCGGCGATGACGCGTTCGGCTTCGGCTGCTGGGTCGATGGTCATTCCCATGGCTCCTGGGCGTCGTCATCGGTCGGTACGTACGGTCGCGGTGGTCCGCCGTGGGTCCACGGTGTTTGGTCGGTCGGCGGCAGGTCGGGTGTGCGGATCGCGTCCGGGTAGACGCTGGTGTAGGTGATCTCGTCGCCGACATCGGGCACGCTGCCTGACGCCGGCGTCGCCGCCCGGCCCATGCCTCCGTCGAGCTCGAGGCTGACCAGCACACCGTCGGCCGATCGCGCGATTTCGGTGATGCGGGCGTTCTGTTTCATGCGCTCCGGCGCCCGCAACGCCTTGCCGACCGGCAGATGTACAGGGTCGTCGGTGCTGACCACGATCAGCGGTCGGGTGACCCGGCGGCCCTTCTCACTTAAGATGCGCCGATCGCGGTCGACTGACACGACGGTCCCCTGGAACGCCTCGCCGTTGACCCGGTAGCCCGCCATGACGAACGGATCGTCCAAGGCCCGGCTGGCGTCGTAGGTCGTCTGCTCCCGCTCGAGGGACTGGAGTCGACGAGCCGCGGCCACCGCACCGTCCCGACGGGCCTGCGGACGGCCATCGGTGGTGAGGTAGTCGTGGTAGCGGCTGAAATCCCGGCGGTCCGCCGTCCAGCGGGTCTCGACCGTTTCTGCGGCCGGCAGCTTCCGAAGAACCTCGATCGCGCGCCACATCAACCGCCAGGTTGGCTCCAACTGGCCACGAAGCTCACGCTCGAGGATTTCCACCGCGCGCAGCCGTTTCGGGCTGTCGGGCGCGGCGCTCTCATACGCCCGGATGGCGGGCGCCAGCACCTCGTTGTCGAAGGCGGGGTCGGTTGACGGGCCGGCTGGCGGCCAGACGAGTGGATCCTCGGCCGCATGCGCGGCCTCCGGCCCGGAGACTCCCTCGGGCGGGTCGATCCAGCCGAGCAGTGCGGCCAGGTTCGCGTCCTCCACAGCGCTCTGCCCGCTGGCCCAATGCAGGCTCAGGGTCTGAGTCATCGCGAGCATGGCCGAGGAGCCGGCGTGCTCGGATCGCTCACCGAGGTAGGTCAGCCACCGGCCCAACAGCGGCACCCCGTGCGCCACCGGGGACGGCCCGTTGGTGCGACGGAAGCGGGTGGATCGGCCGAGCAGCTTGACGAAACCGAGGCCGGTCGCGTTCGGAACCAGCAATTGGGGAGCATCTAGGAACACATTGTTCGAGCCGACCACCTCGAACTTCGCAGTGCAGGAGCGCACATAGGCTAGTACGACATCGGCCAACGAGGCGGCGAAGTTGAAGCGGAGGTCGCGGTTCCGCGGCTGGGGCACTACCAACAGGGTCGGGTCGTGCTGGTCAGTGCCGATCATCGCGGCCAGCGGCGCATTTGCCTCGCCCGCGAGCGCCAGCGGGACTAACACCAACGGCCGGTCGGACAGGTGGACATGGCGGCGTGTTGCGATCGGGACGGCCCTGCCAGCGGCCACGGCCAGCGCTTTGGCGTACGAGGAGATGGCGCTCATGCCGCCACCGAGCCGAAGATCTTGGCGGTTGTGCGGAGCATCGCCGCCGCCTCGGCCTGGTCGTCGCTTGCCACCAGGGTGGCGTCGGCCAGGCCGAGTGCCTCGGCGACGGTCTCCACACCGCCGAGTTCCTCGCGCACGCTAAGTCCCAGGGCTGCGGTGCAGCCAGTAGCCTCGTGCCGGCAGAAAAAGGCCATTTCGCACTTGGCGAGGCAGTCGGGTGCATAACGCGCCTCGATCTCGCCGAGTGCGGATATCACGTCGGCAGCCGGGCGGCTCGGTTTGCCGTCGTCGTCCGGCGCGAGGTCGAGCGTCAGGGTCGGCGGCAACGCCGCGACCAGGCTCTCGATGCGAGTGAGCCGAGACAGCTGATGGTTTAGCACAATGAGCTGCTTTCGGACGTCGACCTTGGTGGCCACCGGCTGGTTCGAGAAGTCCTTCGGGCAAATCAGCACGACCTCGTCGGCGACCTTGTCGTCGCCGAGCAGCCGCCGAAGGGCAAGCACGTAGACGGCGGACTGCGTGGCCGCAGCGGCGACCTTCCGGGCATCGGCCTGATCGTCGATCACCGCGAAGGACTTGATCTCGACCACGTGAAAAACACCTTGGTGGTGGAAGGCGACCAGGTCAGGTTCGAGGTAGACGTCGTTCCCGCCGACGTCAAGGCGCAGGAGTGGGTGGTCGTAAAATGTGGCGGCAGCATTCGGGTCGGCCGCGGCGCTGGTGAGCTTCTGTCGCGACCGGGCGTGCCGGACCTCCTGCCCGGTGTTGCCACCGACGTCCCCCAGGTCGGTGCTTCCGACTTCCCGGATCTCGAGGCCTAAGGTCTCGCGCAGCAGGCGGAGCAGTTCGGCGTATCCGTTCGCCTTAATTTGAGCCTCGAAGGCGTTGCCGCGGGTGATCGCGAACTGGGACTGGCCGAACTTCGCCGGGTATCCGACGTGGCGCGCCAAGGCGTCCTTGTCGACGCCGGCGGCGTCGAGGACGGCGCGGCGTGCGCATCCGGGGTTACCGGTCAGCGCGGCGACCGTACGGGCATTGTGGCGTTTCGCAGTACCGGCGCCGCGGATACGGCGCAGCCGGTCCTGGGTGTCGTTGTTCATCGAGTCGTCCTTCGCGGAAGACGAAGTGCTACCAAGGGGTCAGGAGCTGGTCGCGGAGACACTCCGCAGCCGGCTGCCGAAGAGCTGCTCCACGTCGTCGAGCTGCTCGCCGGCCCGCTTCGCGGCCGCTTCGCGGTGCGACCGGTCGGCGTCCCGGTGGATCTCGAGCTCGGCCGCAGCCGCCTCAGCGAGGGCCGCGGCGGTCATCGCGTCGGCGCTGGCGGCGGCACCGGGGATGTTGGCGGCGAACCGCCACAGCAGCCGCCGGGCTTGCGGACCGGGATCGGGGATCCGGTCCAGATGTTCGGCTAGGCGGATGGCTGAGGTGAGGAAATCAACGCGTGGGCTCAGCGGCCCGATCACGCGGGTGGCCATCGGCCAGGTAGAGACGGCCAGCAGGCCGCGGGCCGGGGCGAGCAGGTCGGCTGTCAGGGCAGCGCAAAGATAGTACGGCCGGGCATGCGGCGCCGACCGGAAGGACCTTTCCTCGTCGCGGCGCAGGCTGGTGAGCCGCGCCGGGATCATCTCGCCGACGTGGAACGCTTCGTGCACGGCGATGATCAGCTTCGGTGCGGCGGGCGCACCCAGCAGGGTCAGCGCCTGGTGGACCTGCTCACGCAGCGGCAGCAGCGGGCCGGTCTGCCGGCGGACCGCAACGGGCTGCTCGGCGAGCTCGTCGAGCGCCTCCTCCCACTGCCGCTCGGCCTTGCGCAGCTCACCGCGCAGCACCTTGGCGCGCCCCCGTTCCCCGGCGACTACTGCCTTGCGGACGGCGGCGCGCATCTCGTCTATGCGGCGTTCAAGGGCTTCGGCGGAGGAGGTCACGGGATCACCATACATATTCCAGCACGTTCCAGCAATTCCCAGCTTTGTGGCGCCGATGGTGACGAGGACACCCATCACCTTCGGCCCCCGGAAGGGCAGATGACCAGGCATCAAGCGCTACCTCAGACGCGAGCCGTGCTCGCCAAAGGCTGACGGCCGCTATCGGCCGACGTCCTGCGGTCCCAGCCTCTGCGTCAGATGATGACCACTTTGGCCCGCGGCTGTTCGGTTTCGAGGTACCGGATGGATTCGGGCAACGTCGTGGGACCGACAGATCCGGTCGATTATCGGGGTGAGGCTGTCGGTCTCGGCGTGGGTGCGGAGCGTGTCGAGGTGTTGCCGGCTGGGTGCCGTGGTGAGAAGTGACGCTGCGGTGTCGAACGAAGGTGCCAGCAGCCGCCGCGCGAGTAGCCAGATCGGTCCGATGAGGCTCCCGCCGCTGTGACGCCGCCCCCGGGAAGCACCAGGGTATCGGTCGGAACCACTGCCCGCCGGAGCGCGGTGAGTGAGTGGTGCCGTACGTGGCGGCACGGAACCTGTCAAGATTGTTGAGCTGCTGCAGTACGGCTCGGCGGCTGGCGTTTGCTGGACTTCGCTGCTGTATATCGGCCCTCGCTCGGAGCCTGCAAAGCGACGCCACCATCCGCCCGCCTTCACTTCCAGACCGGGATCCACCATCGCCACCCATCCGGCGCGACTGGCCAGCTCGGGTCCGGTTGCCAGCCGGCTGGCGGGATCCAGCCTTCGGGCGGTGACGGCCAACCAGGGGGAACCTCGAACTTGATTCCGCTCGGTGGTGGAGGGATCGGGCCGTGTGCTCGCGGCGCTGCCGGGATGACCGGAGCCGACTGATCGCCTGGATCGGCCACGGGAACCAACGGGGCGGCGGTGGGTCGAGACGAAGCGGTGTCGCCGAGCCAGCTCTCGGGGAGTTCATGTGCTCGCGCGACGTAGAGGACTACCTCGGTCTTGATTCTGTTGCCCTGTACGACGGCCCGGGCCGCCGCGGTGGCGCCTTGCTGCTCGAGGTGCCGCATTGCCGGCAAAAGCTCACTGCTCATCTTCGGAGTGAGCTGCCCGACGCAAGCACCGTCGATACGGACCTCCACTACCGTCCGGGTACTACGTGCCAACTGCTCGACGATCTCGTGAAGGCTGACGTGCACCCAGCATTCGCCCTCGGGCCGCAGGAAGGGCGCCAGGCTACCCAGGTACTTCTCCTCGCCCGTCACCTGGATCGCGTTGCCGGTCGGCAACATCCGGCAATCGCCACTCGGCGGCATGTTGGCTGGGACAAGCATGTGTGGTTCGGCGAGGTCCAACCGGACGGACCCTTGGAACGTGCCCGGTTTGCCGTCATAGTCGGACCACTCCGAGCCCCATACCGTCGCAGAGACCTGCGGTAGCCAGCCTTGGGCCGTGAGTCCCGAGAGAACTG
This sequence comes from Micromonospora profundi, assembly GCF_011927785.1. Classification (NCBI taxonomy): domain Bacteria; kingdom Bacillati; phylum Actinomycetota; class Actinomycetes; order Micromonosporales; family Micromonosporaceae; genus Micromonospora; species Micromonospora profundi. Next base: position 3,224,526 of record NZ_JAATJK010000001.1, read on the forward strand.
GCGCGTACCGGACCGCATCCTCGCGCGGTAGGTAGCCAACCTGGGCACCGCCCACCCAGACGCCGACTGCGTTGCGATCGTGCTTGTTGCGCGGCTCGGGTATCAGGTGGGCCGTCAGTACGACCTCGGTGCCGCTCGCCTTAAAATCCTTGCCAAACAGTCCACGAATCGTGCGTCGGTAGTGCGACTCGCCAGCCACGTCGACGCTGGCCCAACCGCGCTGGCCCCAAAGATCAAGCGGGATCGACATGCAGACAAGGTAGCCATTCCGGGCAACCTAAGTGACTACCCGTATGGCTTGAAGGCAACGCCAGCAGCACAGACCTCCGGGCCGATCGGACCCTGTATCGAGGCTGACGTTATGTAGACCCTCGCCGAGACACGTTGCCGAGGTGCGCGACAAGCTAGCAACCGTGCCGTGGGCAGTGACGTCACCGCCGTGCTCGCATATCTACGAGTCCCGCGGCGATGACAAGGGCTGTGAGAAGAACAGGGCCGGGTCGCCAGACCTGCCTTGGCACTGGTGTGCTGCATTCGAGGTTTCGTCGGCACCGGCGAGGGTGGGGCCGCGCAGCAGCGGGGACAGCAACTGCGCGACTGCGGGCGACGGCCCGCCGAAAGGCCTGTCGGCGAGCCAGGTTCCCCCGGACCAGGCCAGCAGCGTGATGACGCTGACGTCAAAGTGGGTGAAGCTGCACCAGCAAGCCAAGGCCGGCCCAGTCGCCACCAACGTCCCCACGGTGGCGAGCTACATGACCTACTGGCTCGCGGAGGTCGTAGAGCCGAACCTCGCTCCGCTGACCTACGCCACGTACGAGACGCTGAGCCGCCTCTACATCGTTCCCGGCATCGGCACTAAGCGACTCGACGGGCGGCTGTCGGTACGAGACGTTCAGACCTGGCTCAACAAGGCCGCAAAGACCTGCCAGTGCTGCGCCCAGGGGAAAGACGAACGCCGGCCACCGAAGAACCGCAAGTGCTGCGCGGTCGGCCGGTGCTGCCAGGACCTCCCAGCGGCTCGCACCGTCAAGGGAATCCGCGCTGTCCTCCGCTCGGCGCTCTCCCAAGCCGAAGTGGAGGAACTGGTCGCAAAGAACGTCGCAGCCCTGGTGAAGCTCCCACCGATCCGCAACCGCAAGGGCAAATCGTGGAGCAGTGAGGAAGCTCGGGCATTCCTGGAAGCCTCCCGCGACGACGACGATTACCGCTACGCCGCCTACGTCCTAGTCCTCGTGCTCGGCTTACGCAAGGGCGAAGTTCGCGGCCTCACCTGGGAGCACATCAACTGGGACGGCTGGCAGAAGCCGTGCACCACCCACGGCGAAAGTTCGCGAGCACTGCCGCGACAACCACGACAAAAGCCTCGTCATCGACAAGCAGCTCCAACGGGTACGCGGCCAACTGCTACACCGAAACACCAAGACCGAAGAGTCCGACGCTCCCCTACCGCTGCCGGCGATCTGCGTCGCCGCACTGCGGCATCGTCACCAACAACAGCAGGCCGCACGAGAGAAAGCCGGCACCGTGCGGGACGCCCCAGAAGCTGATGATCACAATCGTGCGCTGATCCTCCCGGCACACAACGCAGATGCCCACGGCTGTCCCTCCCCTGCCGTACACCCGCAACCACACTGTAGAGATCGAGGCGATAGATGAGTGCGCTGTCGCGGGTGTCGGGGACGGCATGTCTCCTCGCCAGGCGAAGCCGCGCGATTGTGGCGGTCATCGTGCTCATTCGGGCCGGTGATCGGCTCACGGGAGCCTCGTTCTCGCCTTACGATCTTGTGTACACGCGATGATTAGCCTTGCGCCAGGCTTGGTCCGCCTTCGACGGGCTCTACAAAGCCGCGGATATCCTTCACCCTGCCGCGCCTATCAACGACGACTTTTCGGACGTGAAGAGTGCCCTCGGCCGGCATATTTCCTCCTCTCCAGCGGAGATAGCCGAGTGACCCTTGACCGTCATTGACCGTCCAGCGGTTGCCGACCCTTTCAACGCGCAACTGACTGCCGAGTTCGACGTGGGCGATGCGAGCGGAGGGAGCCGGCTTAGCTGCCAAGCCATGCACTGGTGGTGTGCCGGCATCATAAAGGTCTGCCGCGCGAGGGATCGGTACACCGATGAGGCGGTCACCGTTTGGATATTCATCGAGGACGCGAGGGCTGGGCTCCGGCTCCGGTACACCGAGTTCGCTTCGCTGCTTCCGGATGCTCCTTCGGATGGGTAGGAAGACATAAAGCTCGTCCGGATTGTCGGCCAACACGGGTACGAGATAATGGCGAGAGTGTTGAGCGAGCCGCTCAACGACGGGACGCATCAGTCGCCCGCCACCGGGCAGTAGACAGGCGACATGACCCACCCAAGTCACAATGCCCACGAGGTCGTCGTACTCGTAGATGGGATCCCTCGGAGCGGGATACAGCACTCCGACGTACCAGGGCGCGCCCTCGCCGTCCACTCCATGCGGGCGCGTCGAACGCAATCTCCGCACACGTCGCTCGTTCTGGTGCTCCCCCATAAGGGGCCGCGCTTCGATCTCGGGCTCCTCCCATCCTCCCGCATGCTCTGTGAAGTGCGCCCGCCATCCCGGAATCGTCAGGAAGTGCTGTGTGCTTGTTGCTGCGGCAAGCGCGCGCTGGGCGCGGCGCCAGGGTCTGCTGCACCGATAGGTGACATCTGAGATGGCTTGCCTTGGTGGCGGGCTGGAAGGATGTTGCTGTGCCCAAGCCCTACCCTCGTGAGTTCCGCGACGATGTCGTGCGGGTGGCCCGTGACCGTGATCCGGGCGTGACGGTCGAGCAGATCGCGAAGGACTTCGGGGTGCACCCGATGACCTTGTTCAAGTGGTTGCGTCAGGCTGACGTTGACGCTGGAACCAAGCCCGGTGTCAGTGGCAGCGAGTCTGCCGAGCTGCGGGAGGCCCGCAAGCGGATCAAGCTGCTGGAGCAGGAGAACGAGGTCCTGCGCCGGGCTGCGGCCTACCTGTCGCAGGCGAACCTGCCGGGAAAAGGCTCTACCCGCTCGTGAGCGAGCTGGCCGCCGACGGGGTCCCCGTGGCGGTGACGTGCCGGGTATTGAAGATCGCTCGTCAGCCCTACTACCGGTGGCTCGCCCGGCCCGTCGGCGACGCCGAACTCGTTGCCGCTTACCGCGCGAACGCCCTGGTGGACGCCCACCGCGATGACTCGGAGTTCGGGTACCGGTTCCTGGTCGATGAGGCCCGCACCGCCGGACAGGCGATGGCGGAGCGCACCGCGTGGAAGATCTGCTCGGACAACGGCTGGTGGAGCGCCTTCGGCAAGCGCAAGAGGCGCGGCAAGGGCCGCAAGGTCGGCCCGCCGGTTCACGACGACCTCGTGAAACGAGACTTCACCGCCGACGGCCCGAACCGGTTGTGGCTGGCCGACATCACCGAACATCGCACCGGCGAGGGCAAGCTCTACCTGTGCGCGATCAAGGACGTGTGGTCGAACCGGATCGTCGGCTACTGCATCGACTCACGGATGAAGTCCCGGCTGGCCGTCACCGCGTTGCACAACGCCGTAGCCCGACGCAGCCGAGTGGCCGGCTGCGTGCTACACACCGACCGCGGGTCGCAGTTTCGCAGCCGGAAGCTCGTCCGCGCCCTGCACCAGCATCACATGATCGGGTCGATGGGCAGAGTCGGCGCCGCCGGCGACAACGCCGCCATGGAATCGTTCTTCGGCCTGCTGCAGAACAACGTCCTCGACCGGCGCCACTGGGCCACCCGGCAGCAGTTGAGAACCGCGATCGTGACCTGGATCGAACGGACCTACCACCGCCGCCGACGACAACACTCTCTGTCCCGGTTGACCCCTATCGACTACGAGACCATCATGACCCCACCGGCCAGTCAGGCCGCGTGACTGAAACTGTCACCTATCGGCGCAGCAGACCCCCACGATATTTCCGGAGGCTGTACCGTCTCGTAGAACTCATACTCCGGTCTCGGTGGCATTTCGTAGCTCACGCGCGCCTCCAGTGTGGGTTAGATGTACGAGTGCGGACGGCTATCCCGGCGATACATGCACGGGCCCCTTTGAGGTTCCTCCGGTAGCCCGGAGCCTGATCATGGCTTGACAGGCCCTGAACAGGAGGCTCCTTGTGTGTGCCCCTCGTAAGTACCGCCCCGCGATCGACCGCACCCTTCGGCGTCGGTCGGCTGCGGAAATCGTCACTCACCGCCGTGGTCGCGGCGGTGCGCCGCCAACGCCCGCTGGTCCGGCCGGTGCGCGGGATCCGCCGTCGGCGGCAGTTCGACCCCGGCGAACTCGCCGTAGTGGTCGAGTCCTTCCGCAATCTGGACGCGGTACGAGTCGTCGATCCAGAGCAGCCCTTGGTCGAAGAGGTTGTGTAGGTCAGCTCGGAGTAAAAGGCCGTTGGAAACCCGGTTGGTGGCCGGCCCGTCGTACGGCTCGATGTGCGCGGCCTGCAGCGCTGCCTCCACGCCGCACCCGCTGATCGCACAGCGGCCCTGGTACGCCTCGATGAGCCGGCGACGGAAGTCGGCCTGTCCCTGTCGGGCGGTCACCTGCGCCAGCCGCCGACGGCGGCCCTCTGGTAGTCCCTCGGGTTCGGGCGCCCTCGCGTTGTCCAGGATCTTGGCCAGGCGGTCCGCCTCCACCGGCTGCATGGCGCGAACGCCCTGCACGACCTTCTCCAAGACGTCTGTCCCCGCCACGCCGCGTCTGAGCAGGAAACGGGTCAGGGGCACCTCCCAGCGGATCTCCAGCCGCCATTCCGAACCGTCGCCGTCGGCGCGGAGGTACGGGTCAGCCCAGGCGGTCCCAGCGGCCACGATCCGCCGGTGCGGGGTGCTGGCGTAGACCCAGATGCGGTCCCCGGCCCGGATCTGATGGAAGCAGGAGGAGAGGTGCCAGTCGTCGTATGCGCCGTCGGCTGGCAGGCTCCCAAACATCTCCGGTACGTCTTGGTCGTAGCCCCACATCTCGGTCCGGTCGTTTACCGGATAGATCCAATCGGCGTCCGGGCGCGCGCGGCCCAGCACCTCGTCGACGAGCCGGTTGCTGTGCCCGGCGCCCTGCATGGTCCGCGCGGTGAGGAGGGCGGAGGTCAGGTGCCGGACTGCGACAGCGAAGCGCTCGTCGGCGAGCGCCGCTACCAACTGGTCGTACGGACCGCACACCCGAGCCTGGTCCGGTCCCGCGTCCCGGTAGTCCGACCGCACCTCGGTGAGGCCCGGGAACTCCCGGGCCAGGGCCCGGCCGGTCGGCCAGTGCCGGCGGAGCACGGACCGCCGGACGACGACGAACCCCTCGGCTACGTCATGGTTCTCCGGATCGAGCGGTTGGTGCAGAACGAACGTCTCCATCGTTCGCATGCACACCGCGGACAGCCGACGCGGGCTGCTCTTGGTGTTCGGCAGGCAGGAAAGGGTCCAGTACTCCCGCTCCGTGCCGACCGGGTTGGGCACCGCGACGTCCAGGTACGCCCGATTCGCCTCGACCACGGCGGAGTAGTACCCGCTCTCGCTCAGCCGCTCGAACTGGTCTTTGCTGCTGGCCACCATATGCTTCGCCGACTCCTCGTCCCGGCCCTGAGGCCAACGACCCGAGCGCCCCAAGTGGGCGATGAAGGAATGGTGATGCTAGTAAATGCGCTGACGAACACGCTGCCACCGGCGAAAGCCGGGGATCAGAACGGGACCAACAGCCGACGCGGAACGACCCGCTCGGGTGGCTGTCGTCACCCGAGCGCTCCTCTCGGTGGCCGCCCGGGAGGTTGTCACGGCTTGTTGGACGGAAGCAGGCTGGGAACTGATGGAGACTCCGCCGAGTGATCAGGAAGCAGGTGCCACAGTGGCCGCGATCGAGGTCGCCGGTCGACCGGTGAACGACCCGCTCGGCGTCTTCGTCGACTACTGCAAACGGCATGCCCGCACGGTCCGCGCCTACGACTGGCTAGCCGGCACGCGCCCCGTGCTGACGCCGAAGCTCATCAAGGTAACTCGCGCACCGTACATGGGCAGCAGAATTAGTCGGGAGCAGGAACGCCACCTGCTCCGGTTGAGCGAGACCGCGCCCTGGGACGACGTCCCGCTCAACGCCCACCTCCGCGATGCCGACCCGATGCTCGACGACGGCCACTACGACTGTGCGCTCCGGTTGTACCAGCACTTTTTCCAGGATCGTCCGCGAGGGCTCGGGCACGCGAAGGTGAGCAAGGCCTTACACCTGGTGCGGCCTGGCCTGTTCCTCATCCTCGACAGCGCAATGCTGCGGCAGTACCGCCGAGCCGCCGAGGTCGCGGCACGTGAACTGCAGCAGGCAGGCAGCCGGCACGCACCACCGCGGCGGGCCTACTGGGCGGCATACCGCACGGATCTGCTGCGGGCCGCCGAAGGCCTCGCGTTGTTGCGGGGCGCCGCACGCGACCACGACGATCCACTGGTCGCCGAGGCGGCGGATCGCCTGTCGGACGTACGCCTGCTGGACATCCTCGCCTGGATGCCGGACCGAGGGGCTTCAGCGGCTTCGTGACGGTCGACCCTGCGACGCCACACCAATAAGGTGGTCATGAGGCGTCAGGACCGGCCTCAGGCCGATACGGTCGGCGATATGACCTTGTGGATGCCGGCGAGGGACTGCCCACGCTCGGCAGGCTCGAACTACTCGACGTGCGGCAAGTCTGGAAGCACGAGGCGCACACCTTCACGCCGTGGTTGCTGGCGAACGCGGACGTGCTCGGCGAGCTGCTCGGCATGGACTTGGCGCTGTCGTCAGCGGAACACCCGGTGGGCGGGTTCTCGTTGGACCTGATCGGCGTCGATGAGGCGACGAACGAGGCGGTGATCATCGAGAACCAGCTGACGAGGACAGATCACGGACACCTGGGTCAGTTGCTGACCTACGCCGGTGGGACGGATCCGGTTAACGTGGTGTGGATCGCGACCGAGTTTCGCGAGGAGCATCGGGCCGCGTTGGACTGGCTCAACACCCATACGGACGAGAACACGCGGTTCTTCGGTATTGAGATCAGTGCGGTACGCATCGGCGAGTCGGTGCCGGCGCCCCTCATGCGCCTGGTCGTGCAGCCGAACGACTGGGGCAAAAAGGTCAAGGCGATCGCCAAGGGCGACACCACGGCAAGCGAACGAGCATTGGCCTACCAGGAGTTCTGGACGAGGTTCCTGGAGGCGGTACATGACCGCAAGCTCGGGTGGACGACGTCGACCAAGGGCTCGCCGCAGAACTGGCAGTCCCTGCCCGCCCAGACCTTCGTCGTCCGGCGTCAAGATCGGATCATCGATCCACCAGCTACCGCTGTCGCTCGATAGCCACAAGCCGTACGATAGCCAGCCCAGCCCAGCATCGATCTTGCCCCTCGGCTCGGACGTCCTGGCCGGTTGTTGTCACGGGAACGATCGAGAAGATCAAGGATGATGTGACCTGCTCCGCCGATTGGACCGTCCGCGTCTGGACCTCATCGGCACCAACCGGCCACGGTTGCTGAACGGCCACGAAAGGCGGGTCCGCGGGTTGGCCTCGGCCTCCGGACGCCTGCGGCTCGCTTCCTGCTCCGACGACCGACTGTGCGGGTCTGGGGAGTGGACGACGAGCAGGGCAAGGTGATCGGCGTCCACCGCGACGGCGTGACCAGCCTGGCATGGCTGTCCGACGGGCGACCCCCCGGATCGGAGCCTGTCAGGTCATGTGAGGCGTATCGGGCGACACTCGTGATACGCGGATCAGTCCAGCGGGCCAGCATCCGCCCGCGCGGAGCCTAGAAGTCTAGGCGGCGAGGGTGTAGGCCGGCGCCCGGTCGAGGGCCTGCGCGCCGTGGTTTTAGCGGCGGGTGGTCCGCGCGCAACAGCCTGGCTGAACGCGGCGCGCGCAGATGTGTTCCGGACCGCATGCCTCGACGATCACAACTCCTCGGCCAGGTCGGCGCCCACCGCTTGCCACTGGCGCGATCAGTGCGAGCGAGGTCGGCGCGGGCCTGGTTGAGTTGTTGTGGAGACCACAGACACCCCCACGGCCAGCGGCCTCCTCAAGAAAATCATGAAACCGGCGGTTCACGCTGACCCCGGCTTTGCCCTCTACCTACCAGCGACCACGCAACAGCGCGGCCCGACGAGAAGAGCGAGACATCAGTGGACGTATTCAGCTGGGGCGGACTCACGGCCGCCGTGCTCACCAGCCTCACCGGGCTGCTGGCACTGTGGATCCGCGCCCGGTGGCGCGTACACCACGAGAAGGCGCGGGGTGACTCGCTCATCGCGATCGCCGAGGCCCTGCCCGGCGGCGGCCGGCTACGCGACCAACGCGCCGACGGGTCGTGCATCACCCTGACGGTGCCCACCGCTGCGGGCAGCGGGAACCGTCGTGGATGACAAGACAACCGAGCGGGCCGAACCCGAACCCTCCTATTGGATGGTCCGTTCGACCCCGAATGCACCGCTGCGCGATCTCGTCCCGTGCGAGCAGGACCAGATCCGCGACGAGTTCAGCGCCTTCTACAGGGGGTTCTTGACCCACCTGGCGTCCTGGCTGATCCTCCACGGTTGGGTGTCCGACGCCGACGCCTACGACGTCGCGCAGGACACGATGCGCCTCGCGTACGAGAGGTGGCCCACCATCGAGCACCCGCGGGCCTGGGCCCGGCGGACCGCCTCCCGGCTGTGCGTTGAGCGCTTATCCCGGGGCGAGATGCTCCCGGTGGAGGACATCGAGGATCGGATCCCACGCAAGGGTGATACCTGCGCTACCGCTGTGTCGGACACCCTGCAGGACTTCATGGCTGCCCTGCAGACGCTCCCGCCGCGCCAGCGCCAGGTGCTCCTGTGGGCTTATGAGGAGTATGAGCCCGCCGAAATCGCCGCCGAACTCAAGATGACGCCGGAGGCCGTGCGGAGCAGCCTCTGGAAGGCGAGACGCAAGATTGCCAAGATCATGCACGGTCAGGACTCGGACCAGTGAGCAAGGGGGTGGACATGAACGACCGGGACGCGGGAGCGCCGAACAGCCGCCCCGGTGCGCCCGAGCCCAAGTCGCCGATGACGCGCTGGGACGATGATGCGGCTGGCCACGAGGCCCTCAGCGAGATCGAGCGACGCCTTGACCAGACGTGGGACGTCGAGGCAGGGCTCCAGGAGATTCTGCTCGCTGACCGCTACGGCAGGACCATCAAGGTCCAGCCGGGAACATTCGACGTCGAGAAGGGTCTGGCGGATATCGTCGGTCCACCTGCCGATCGTTGGGACGGTTGGGTGCGCAGGGCCGACTACGGGGCGGCGGACGACGTAGACATCGTTGTGGCCGACGGCGGGATTGGCCAGGCGAAGGTCTTTACCGAACCCGTCGACGCGGCCTACCAGCTGCACCTCGTGACGCAGTCCTTCAACTCGGCGAGCACTGTCCACCGGATTGAGCTTCTGGCCGACACCATGGAGGATGCCTTGCTCGAGTTGGAGGAGCAGTGCGACCGTGGATCGATCTTCAGGTACGTCCAGGCCATTTCGTCTGGGCACATCTCGGTCAAGAACCTGCAGAGGCTTGCGCGTCGCATTGAGGACCGAATGGTTACCCGCGACCACGCGGTTCGCGTAGTGGACGGTGCTCGATCTGCGTGCCTATGGATTCAACGGGAACTCAGCGAGCCGGGTGAGCGTGACCTACCTCTACCAACGGTAGAAATCTCCGTGGATCGCCTATCTTCATTGACCCGCGAGGCCGCCGACCTACGCGTGGCCGTTGCAAGATTGTTCGACCCGTCGGATGATCTGGTCGACATGCTGCAATGACCGGCCGGGCGGGGGCATGTCCCCGCCCGGCCTGCCCCGGTCATTCGGCCTCGACAACCTCGTGGGTGTTCCGCTCACCAGTCGAGCCGTACGTACCGGCTGGCCCGCGGGCCAGGCGCGGCCCGGCCAACGGGCCCGCCCGTAGTTCCAGCCCCCAAAACAACGGTAAGAACTGAGGGTTCATCAAGCTCTGTATAGAGGCCTAGCGCGCCGTCCGTTTGGTGATCGTCGATGCTCAGGCGGTGAGTTCGCGGCGGCGACTCAGGACGTGTTCTCGGCGGAGGAACTGGCTCGGCTTCGGGACTTCCCGGAGATCAACAGGGCGGAGCTGATCCGGTACTTCACGTTGCCAGGTGCGGACAAGGTGTCCGTGTGCAATTTCCGTAGGGCCGCAACGTGCTGGGTGTGGCGGTCCAGCTGTGCTCGCCGCCGTGGCTCGGGTTCGTACCCGGCGAGGTGGCGTTTGCTCCGGACGCCGTGGTGGACGGTATGCAGCGGGCGGAGCTCGGCGGGATGCTGGCTTCCCTTCGGGCAGCGCAGCGGCGCAGTGCCCCAGTGCAGCACACCCAAGCCGGCGCTCGCGCATGTACCCGGGTTCGCGGCCGTAAGAGCCGCCTGGGGAGACGGGGCGGTGCGGCGCTGTTCGGCGGCGACGCGTTCGCCGTTGCGGGCCATGCCCCGGCCGAGCGGCCCGGTCTCGGAGTGCAGTAGCCGCTCTTCTTCGCTGGGGTTCCACATGACCCGGGCCATGGACTCACCCCCCTGGTCGACAGGTACACGGATCTTATTTCACCTAGTATCGTTAAGTCCATGTCGGATGGACCTGTGCGCATCACCGGGCCACTCCTGGCCGTCCTCAACGCCCTCCTCGACGCAGACGACCACGAGCTGCACGGTTGGGCGATCATGAAGGCGACCGGGAAGGGCGGTCCCACCGTCTACAAGATCCTCGAACGGCTCGCCGAGTCGAAGTGGGTGACCTCCCGGTGGGAGGACGACGCCAACACCGAGCCGGGCAAGCCCCGCCGCCGGTACTACAAGCTCACCCCACACGGCGCGACCAGCGCCCGCGCGCTGATCGCCGCCCGGCAGCCCAAACCCGTGTCGACGGCGCGCACCCGTCTCGCCTTCGGCTGGTGCGAGGCGTGAACCACTGGGAGATCATCGCCAGCTTCGTTTTCGGGCTGGCGGTCAACGAGATGACCGACCTGTCGCCGTGGGCGGCTCGCCGCCTGGTCCGGTGGGCGGCCTACCACTGGACCACCGATCCGGAGATCGCGGCCGGGTACGCCGAGGAGTGGACCGCCATCGTCGAGGAACGCCCCGGCAAGCTGTTCAAGCTGGCCACTGCCGTCCAGTTCGCGATTGGCGCTGCGGGGAGGGCCGCACCCCGGACGGCTACTGCGATCAAGTTCGCCGTCCGGCGGGAACTGGCCTCGGTGGAAATACAAGAGGCCCGCAGCGCTGTCCCGCTGGGCAGGGTTTTACTCATGCTTGCCGTGTCCAGCAGCGCGACCTTCATCGCCCTCACCTACATGTTCGACCCCGTGGGCTTCAACCTCTGGGTCCTGGGCCTTTTTGTTGCTGGCCCTGCGGTCATCGCCGGCCTCGTGGTTCTCCGGCGACGCCGCCGCAGGCACGGGTTGAAGTAGATCCAGCGCTCACGCCTGCCGCTCGGCCCCGAACGGGGTGTCGTAGTCGCAGGCGGCGAGCTGCGGGATGGTCCACTCCTCGGCCGCCTCCCGGGCCATGCCCTGCTAGACCGCGTACGCCACCCACTTCGGCTCCGCCCACCTTGACCAGGCCGCTCCCCACGCACCACCTGCCTTCTTCGACAGTCTCTTTCGCAGGCACCATATTGCCTTGACGAGGTGACTGAGGAAGCAGGGCTAGGCACGCGCGGCAGAGGCGCGTCACGCGTGCATGCCCCCTGATGTTGTGTGCGAGTGGGGGCCCTTCGTCGTCTGCCGCCTAGTGCTCTGACCACGAACGTTCGCGGTGTTGGATGACACGCCGTGGGGCCTGTCGGCTGGGCGGCGTCGGGGCGGCCAGGCTGTAGCGGTGGCAGAACCTGTACGCGTGCGGCGGCTCAGTGATCAGGAAGGTCAGCAGCTGCTCAGAATCACCCGCCGGGGAACCGGTTCCCCGATCCGCCTACGTCTGGCGATGGTCGTGCTCGCCTCGGCTGGCGGCAACACTGTGCCGGCGATCGCCCGCCTCGTCCAAGCCGATGAAGACACGATTCGGCAGGTCATCCACCGATTCAACGAGATGGGGATGGCCTGCTTGGACCCTCGGTGGGCGGGTGGCCGTCCCCGCTAGATCAGTCCTGACGAGGAACAGTTCATCGTCGAGACGGCCAGCACCCGCCCCGAGAAGCTGGGGCGGCCGTTCACCCGCTGGAGCGAGCGTACGCAAGCTCGCCGACCACCTGAGCTCGGATGCCGACCGCCGGATCCGTATCGGTCGGGAACGGCTGCGGCAGATTCTGCACCAAACAAGATCACCTTCCAGCGGGCCAAGACGTGGAAGGAGTCCACCAACCCTGACCGGAACGCCAAACTCGCCCGAATCGAGTACGTCAGCAGCCACTTCCCGCAGCGAGTGTTCGCCTTCGACGAGTTCGGACCCCTGGTGATCCGGCCGCAGGCAGGTGCCGGTTGGGCGCCGGCAGGCCATCCCCGCCGGCTGCCCGCGAACTATCACAAGCTGCACGGGGTCCGGCAGTTCCACGGCTGCTACTCCGTCGGCGACGACCAACTCTGGGGCGTCGTCCGGCGGCGCAAGAGCACCGCGAACACCCTCGCCGCGCTCAAGTCGATCCGCGCCGCCCGCCCGGACGGTGCACCGATCTACGTGATCCTGGACAACCTCTCGGCCCACAAAGGCTCGAAGATCCGCAGGTGGGGGCGGCCCGCAAGAAAGTCGAGCTCTGCTTCACCCCGACCTACGCCTCCTGGGCCAACCCGATCGAGGCCCAGTTCGGACCGCTACGCACCTTCGTCATCGCCGGCTCGAACCACCCCAACCACACCGTCCTAACCCGGCGGCTGCAGACCTACCTACGCTGGCGCAACACCAACGCCCGCCACCCCGACGTCCTGGCCGCCCAACGCCGAGAACGCGCCCGCATCCGCAGCGAACGACTACGACACTGGGGCCAACCCACCACCCGAGCAGCCTGACCCCAACACCGTCAACGTTCGTGGTCACGGCACTAGCGGGACAGTTCGGCGACACCGCCAAACTGCGCCACTGCGGCACGGCGAGCCGCCGGACGATAGTCCGGCTTGCTGGTCCGTGAACGCGACGCCGTGCACCGCCGACCGAACGTGCCCGCACTACCAAACGCAATGGGCGATCAGGTCGAGCACGGCATCCGGTCGAGTAGGTCACCCACTTCCCTCCGAGGCATGCAAGGATCCGCTGCAGAAGCAGGTCATCACCTGGGCCGCTCAAGGTTCGGACACAGTGAGCGGGACCGCTGACCGCGCCATAGGGTTACCGACAAGGTGGGCCAGGTGGGCGGTAATCACTCCGCACCACCTCAGTCCTCTGATGTCGATGTGGATACGGCTAGGGCAGCAACGCCGGTTAGACAAGGCGTTGCGGTCAGCGAGTGGCCGGAGAGGCAGCGGTGCGGATCCCAGCCACAAGTTGGGTAGCCTCGTTGATCACGGCCTGCTGCTGGGGCGTGAGCGGCTCGGCGGCGTAGCTGGCGACGACGGCGGCCAGCGGGTCGGTGACGTGGGTGGTGGTGCCGGCGAGTTCTTCGAGGAACGCCAGGACGCAGTAGGGGGTGTAGAAGGGGCTGTATCCGCCTTCGTGAGCGGCGACGAGCCGCCCGTGGCAGAGCCGGCCGGCCGCGTCGGTGAGCAGCCGGGTCATCTCGCGGTACGAGGCGGAGGTGAGCATCTGTCTCGCCATGGGGTCGAACACGCCCGCGTCAAAGCCGTTCGCGAGCAGGATCAGGTCCGGCGCGAAGCGGTCCAGGGCGGGCAGGACGACCTCGGTCATGGCGTGGAGGTAGGCGGCGTGGCCGCTGCCGGGCGGTAGTGGGAGGTTGAGGGCGTAGCCAAGTCCGTCGCCAGCGCCGTTCTCGTGGGTCCAGCCGGAGTCGGGTGGGAAGCAGCCGGCTTGGTGCAGGGAGATGGTGAGCACGGTCGGGTCGGTGTAGAAGATCGACTGAGTGCCGTTGCCGTGGTGGGCGTCCCAATCCACGACCGCGATCCGCGCAAGGCCGAGTTCGGCCTGTGCGTGGCGTGCAGCGATGGCGATGGCGTTGAACAGGCAGAAGCCGATCCCGGAGTCGGCGGTGGCGTGGTGTCCGGGCGGGCGGGTCAGCGCGTACCCGTTGGTGATGTCGCCCTGGGCGACGGCGGTGACGAGTTCGATCAGGCCGCCGGCCGCGAGGCGGGCGATGTCGTAGCTGCCGTGACCGACCGGGGAGAAGCCGTCCCCGGCGTCCCCTCCCCCGCGCAGCTCGCTCTGGGCCTTGATGTGCTGGAGATGCTCGCCGGTGTGCACGCGCAGGAGTTCCGTCACGGTGGCACGCCGGGGCTCGATGACCACCAGCTCAGCGAGGAGCCCGGAGGCGTGGATGAGTTCGTGGGCGCGTCGTTTGGCTTCGGGGTTCTCGATGTGCACGGCGGGTTGGATGCCGGCGGTCGGGTGGGCGGGCAGCAGGCCGGCGCTGGTGCCGGTGTCGTGCCAGAGGTATTCGGGGTGGAAGACGTAGCCGGTGCTCATGGTGATTGCCTCCGTTGGTCGGTAGGGGAGCTCAGGCAGGATCGTCAGCGCGCTGAGGTGCTGACCGGTGCTGCGGTCCCGGGCCGGGGCCGTGGGATCGACCGTGGCGGTGCGGCGGCGGTGAGGTCGGCGACGAAGGCGTCGATCTGGCCGTGGGTGATGCCGGGCATACAGATGAGGTGGCTGGTGTCGCCGTCGGTGGCGAGCAGCCACTTCTTGCGTACCTGCTCGGGTGGGGTGGGCAGGACGACGGTGAAGGCGTGCGGGTGTCGCCAGGCGGGCCAGCCGACGGCGGTGAGCTGCTCGACGGTGTAGGCCGCGAGTCGGCGGGCGTGGGTGGTCCGCCAGCGGTGTCCTTCCCGGCCGTGGGTGGCGATGGCGTGCCATAGCAGCGCGGCGGCCAGGCCGCACCGCGAGCCGGTGATCGTGGTGTCGACGGTGGCGGTGTAGGGGACGTGGCGGTGGTGGGTGCGCAGGTGGTCGCGGATGAGGACGACTCCGCACGGTGTCGGCACGCCGAGGAATTTGTGGCCGCTGATGGCGATGCTGTCGATGCCGCCGGCGTCGTCGAGGCGCAGCCGCCCGTCGAGGGCGAGGGGGATGCCGGACAGGGCTGCGTCGACGTGCAGGTGTCCGCCATCGGTGTGCTCGTCCAGGACGGCGCGGATGAGGGCGGTGTCGTCGACCGCCTCGGTCATGGTGGTGCCGGCGGTGGCCACGACGATGGCGGGCCAGCGGCGCCGGGTGCGGAGCTGCGCGGCTAGATGCGCGTAGTCCATCTCCCCGTCGGTGCGGGCGTCGACGAGGACTCCCCGCGCGCCGAGCAGTCCGACGGTTTTGGGAATCGAGTAGTGCGCGGCGCTCGAGTGGTAGATCCGGGCTGTGGGGTGGCGTCGGTAGGCGGCGTGGAGGGCGGACAGGTTGCCCTCCGTGCCGCCGGTGGTCACGTAGCCCCAACGGTCGTCGGTTGGCATGGCGAGGATGTCGGCGAGCCAGGTGATGACGGCCCGCTCCAGCACTCGTGTGTGTGCGGTTCCACCCGTGTCGGCCGGGTCGCCGATGTTGTTCCACAGGCGGTTGCCGAGGCGCGCCAGGACTTCGCTGTGGTCGAGGTCCACTGCGCCGGGAAACCCGATGCTCGTGGCCGCGGCGGCGTCGGCCTCGCGGACGAGGTGGTCGAGGGCAGCTGCGACGTCGATCGGGGCACGGCCGAGGTCCACGGCGTCGGCAAGGTTCAGGGTGTGGGTCACACCGGCCGCCCGGAGTGCAGGTGGGTGGTGAGGGTGTGGTTTAGCGCGCCCAGCTGCCGCCATACGTGCCGGGTGGCATCGTCGCAGTCCTTGGTCAGGTTCTCGTGCCGGTTGAAGTAGGTGACCCGGTCCGGGTCGAGGGTCCGGTTGCAGCGGATGCCGTCCACGCCGAGACGTGCGTGCGGGTCGCGGTCGATGTGCATCGCAGTGCCGTCGGTCAGCAGCACGTAGCACTGGCCTTTGAGGTCGAAGACGGACAGGCGGCGGCTGGTGGCTGGCAGGTCTCGCAGTGTGTGGGCGAGCTGGTACCAGCGGCCCTGGTCGGAGTCGAGGGTGCTGACGCCCACGCCGACGTAGGTGGACCCGTTGGGCAGGCTCATGTCGCCGCCGTTGACCATCGAGCCGTCCGGCCCAAGGGGATGCCAGCGGCGCCGTGTGGAGGCCGCGCGCGCGATGTTCTCGCTGGCCACCTCGGCGAGGTCGGCGAGCAGCCGGGGAAGGTCGTCGGCTTCTGGGGAGGCCAGCCACAGCCGGTAGGCGGTATGCAGCTGGTAGCCGTACGGCTCGGTCGGAGCGTCAGAGACGAAGAACAACACCACCCCGTGCGGGCCGATCGCGTGGCGTTGCCCGAAACGCTGATCCGCCTCCACCATGTGGCCGGTGTTGATCCGCTTGCACCGGTAGGCGACCTGCTTGCGAAGGTCAGCCCAGCGGCGGACCTCCGGCGGCACCCCATCACCGACCGGCACATGCTCGAACGCCGACGAGGGCGCGGGCAGAAGCGGTGGCGGTGGGACCTTGGCTTCAGGCGGTCGCGGGTAGACGGGTGGCACACGAGCCTCCCGGTAACCCGGCGGCGGCACCTGGGCCGCAGATCCCGGCGGGCCGGCGGGCGGTGCTGCCGATGAGAGATCCGGCCGCCAGCCCGAGTTGACAGCGTCGACGTCGTAATGCCTGCCCGGAGGCGGTACCGCAGCGTGGGTCATCATCGTCGCGCCCTTCAGATCGAGATGTTGATGGCGTCGGGGACGGCGTGTGTCTTCGGGCTGCCGCGGCCGATGCCGGCGTAGACCTCCGGCCGGGCCTGCCGTAGGTGTCCGGCCCACACCCCGCCCACGACGGCAGTGGCGGCGAGGATCGCGGGCAGGAAGAACGGATACATCGACCCGGGGGTGGCACCGAGCAGGGAACCGACGTTGCCCACCATCAGGGCCAGCACCACCGAGCCGCCGAGCACGCCCAAGGCGGGGGCGAGCCGCCACTCCCACGCACCGGCCTGCGGGCCGCGCACGCTGGCCGGGGCCGTCATCGCGGCCACCGAGGCGGCCAGCAGCAGGCACAGCAGGCCCATCGCTCCCAGCGTCGACAGCCAGGTGAACATCACCGCGATCGGGTCAGCGCCGGCCAGCGCGAACGCGCCCACCACCACGGTTGCAGTGCCGGTCTGCGTCAGCGACCCGCCGCGCGGCGCGCTGACCCTCATCGCGCTGCCGGTTTGCGCCAGGCCGGCGGGCAGGACACCTTCGCGGGCCATCGCGAACACGTACCGGGCGACAACGCTGTGGAAGGCCAGCATCGAGGTGACGATCGCGAAGATCAGGACCAGCTCCGCGAGGGGAATCCACCAGCCGCCGAGACGCTCCAACACCGCGAACGGCAGCCCGGCTGCAGGGTCGGCGGCCGCCTCGGCAACGGAGCCGGGGCCGACCGCCACGCCCATCGCCCACGCGGCGAGCGCATAGACCCCGCCCAGGACGACCACTCCCCCGATGGTGGCCCGGCCGACCGACCGGCGGTCGATGGCCTCTTCGACGAACGAGCCCGGGGCGTCAACTCCCATGAACGCGGCCACGCAGAACGCGACCGCACCTCCGATGCCACTGACCGCCAGTCCCGAGGCATCGAAGCCCTCCCAGGACAGCCCACCGGCCGCAGGCTGTCCGACACCGGCCAGCACGAAGGCCGCGACGATCAGCAGCGACACCGTCAGAACGGCGGCCAGCACCCGGGTGGACAGCACGATGGCCCGCACCCCCAACACCCCGACCACGGCCAGGGCGATGCCCGCCCACACCCACCACGCGCCGCCCAACTGCGCGGCCATCGTCGCCCCGAACAGCCCGAACAGGCTGGTCTGGATGGCGTTGTACGCCACGAGGGCGACCAGCCCGGCGGCGACACCCCAGCCACGGCCGAGCCCGTTGGCGAGGATGCCGTAGTAGGCCGCCGGATGGCCGAGCTGGCGGGCCATCGCGGTGTACCCGACCGCAAGCACCGCGACCGTGCCCGCCACCAGCACGAAGACCAGGGGCAGGGCCGTCGCCTTCCTGGTCGCATAGGTGGCCACGATGCCTCCGGCGAGCACCACCATGGGCGCCGACGCCGCCGCCCCGAACACCCACAACCCGAACGGAGTCAGCGTCCGCCGCGCGAGGGCCACCTGCATGTGCCTCGACTTCACCGCTGCCCCCGCTGCGTGGAGTCCGGGCAGCCAGAGCGGCGGCAGCCGTTCACCGGATGACGGTTCACGTCGGCGGCGTTGGCGGCCACGAGGTACACCGCTGTCGGCCTGACCGGCCCGCTACGCCAGTAGTCCCGGTCCCGGTCGAGCCGCCGCTGCGCAAGGTCGGCCCGAGGTGTGAACCCGAACAGGTCGTGAGCGCCGTCCGGCCACTGCCGCCGAACCGCGTACCCCCACGCGTACTCCGTCGACGCCACATCTCCCACGCCTGCGGCGGCGCTAGGCGCGGTGGGCAACCGGGCCGACCACCGCCCGGCGTTCAGCCGCCTTGGTGGGGAGATGGAGAGGGATCGGGTGAGAGCAGACAGCATGAGGGGTGCCTCCATCGATCAGGGGTGCAAGGGTGGACTGCTGTGAGGTCAGCACTGGCAGGTGATCAACAAGTGGTGCTCGACAGACCGGACGGTCAGGGAGAACGAGGTGCTGCCGCTGCTGCGGCCCGACCTCGAAATGGCGTCGCGGAGCGATGCAGGCGCACCCGGCGCGGTAGTCCGCCGGTTAGCCGCTCGCCTGGCTGAGGCCGCCACATCCGCCACAGCGCCGGGCCGCCCGGCTCCAGCAGGATCGGTGAGCGTGGCTCGTAACCGAGCCAGGCGAACAGGTCCTCCCGAGGACGGGTGCTGCTGATCTCCGTGTACGCCGGCAACCCCTCCGCATCCAGCCTCAGGTGGTGGCTGACCAGCAACGCTCTCGCGGCACCGCCCCGCCCGGGGCGGGCCGCGACATGCGCGAGGTGGTGGTGTGGTGTGTGGGGCAGCACCGCGTCGACGTAGGCGTGCAGCAGGGCGAACCGGGGAGCGTGTGGCCCGAGGAGCCGATCCAGGTCGTACATCCACGTCGCAGCCGGCGGGGCTGGTTCCAGCCGCCTGTACCAGACCGTCACAGCGGCCAGGTCGTCGGTGGTGTCGACCTGGCCGTGCTCGAACCCGTGTGTCAGCACGAGATGCGCATAGCGGTGCAAGAGGGCCGGCCGCTGGGCCACGTCCGGAACCAGCCAGGCTCCTATGGGCCAGGCGACAAACGCGTCCGCGATGACCGTCGACAGCGCCGGGAAGTCCTCTTCGACTGCGGGGCGTACCGCCGCTTCCACCAGCTTCATGGCGCGTCCCTCGGTGTGCGGTCGGGGCCGGTGCCTTCGGCCACCGTGTGCAGCCCGAACGTGGACTCCACGGCGCGTGCTGACCGGTGGCGGGACACCCACAGCGCCGAATCGAGCGCGCGCTCGAAGGTGGCGGCGAGGTGCAGGCTGTCGGGGGCGACCCCTGCCACGGGCAGGCGCTCCCGGGCGACCTCGATCAACCGCGGTGAGCCGCAGACGTAGAACGCCTGCCCTGGGCGATGGTGGTACAGGGCCACACTGAGCAGGTCGCCCTGCGCGGCCGGTTCGACGTCACGGTCGTCGGAGAACGCCAACACCACCGTCAGCCAGTCAGCATGCGCCTGCTGAAGCTCGTTCAATGCCACCGCGTCGTAAAGATCGAGGAGGGTGCGTGAGCCCACGACCAAGGTCACCCGCCGGTTGATCGGCGCCGCAGCCACCTGCTCCACCAGCGCACGCATCGGCGCAAGACCGGTGCCCCCCGCCGCCAGCAGCAGGTCGGCCTCACCGGCGGCCTCCAGCGACAGCCCGACATCGAACGGCGGTCCCAACCACAGCAGCTCCCCCGGTGCCACTCGCTCGACCAGCACGGGCGAAACCGCGCCGTCCGCGAGCGCCCGGATGTGAAAGTCCACCGTCCCGTCTGAGCGAGGAGCGTTGGCGGGCGAATACCATCGCCACTGACCCGGCAGCCGAGGTGTGCAGACCGGCATCGCCTGACCAGGTAGGTAGCGAAGGCGCCGCATCGGCCGGACGGTCAAGACTGCGACGTCAACGGCCGCCGCGTCGCATGCCACAACTTCGCCGACCGTCACGTGGGGACCATCGCCCATGGCCTCTGCCGCCCTCTCCGCCAGACGGATCGCTCGTCGGCAACCGCGCTCCCAGTAGGTCGCCAGCTCCGGCTCCCAGCTCGTGCCCGAGAATCGCCGCAGCGTGTCCGTCATCGCCGCCGCGACAACGGTCCCGTGGTACGGATACAGCCCGAAACGCCGGTGCATCCGACCCAACACCGCCAAAGCGGCCCGCCGACCAGCCGGGTCGCCCCGGCCCGTCACCACACGCCCGAGCGTCGAGAAGAACATCGGCGCAAGTTGTTGCGGAAGGAACCGCACGCTGCGGTCCTCCATGTACGACCAGAAGTGATCTGCGGCCAGGTTGTGCACAGCAAGTGCCATCGCCAGCGATGCCTCCGGGTTAGCCATCGTGGCAACCGTTCCTCAGACGACGGTCACCCTGAGGCTGCGCCAACCGCGAGGAGCCTATGAACGAATCACGACGCCCCTTCGCCGATGCCCAAGAACCAAAGCCGACATGCTCACGGGCAGTCTGATCGCCGACGGAGTGGGGATTGCGGGAGCTGCCTGTCGGCCGCTTTGCCTTCGAACCGGCATCGATCACCGGGCTCAACGGCCTGGCAATTCCGTGCTCGGGCGGAACATCGCCGATCGGGTCGAACGACCGATCGTCGGCCGGAAGGAACCATTTTCTCCTCCGCATTCCACGCCACCCTTCTCCGCGATCGGTGCCTCTCAGCGGGGTTTCTGACCCGTCCTTGGCCAAGGCAAATGCCGACACCACACGAACATCGGGTTCGATGCGCTTCGTCGTACTGGCCACCGCTTACCGCGCCTATTTCCGTCGTGTCGGGTCTGCCGATGGACGTAGCGTCGTCGATAAACTGGGCCGACAGCAGGCGTGCGCCGTGTGCACACGCAGCTGCACACAACGCTTGGGGGCGACGTGGAAACTTTCGGGCACATGCTCAGGCAGCACCGCACGGCAGCCGGCTTGTCGCTACGAGATCTCGCAGTCCTCGTGAGGTTCCAGTACAGCCACATCTCGCAGGTAGAGCGCGGGGAACGTCGGCCTACTCAGGCAATGGCAGACGCGTGCGAGCGGGCCTTGGCGGCCGGGGGCGTACTGGTAGAGGCATACCGACGTGAGCAGTCAGGTGATACCGACATGCGCAGACGCATCGTTCTCCAAGCCATGAGTGCGCTCGCCGCAGCGCCTACTGTGGACCGGGTCGTCGGTTTGGAAGCGTTACGGCACGGCCTCGGCGCCGCCGTCGACGTGGAGCACGACGAGTGGACTGACATCGTCGACGCGTACGGCCGAAGCTACTATCAGCAGCCGCAGAGCCGGGTGATGGACCAGCTGGGCCGCGATATGGCCGTGTTACAGCATCAGATTGCCGTCGATCGCGGCGACCGCCGGCCTCTGCTGCTACAGGCTGCCGGCCGACTATCGGTCATCATTGCTCTCGGGCTGGTCGCGTCCGGCCAGGTGATGGTGGCTCGCCGGTGGTGGCAAACTGCGCAGCGGGTCGCCGACGAGTCCGGTGATCCGGACACCCAGGTGCTCGTGCGAGCCTGGGACGTAGTGAACGGCTGTTACGACGGACGGCCTGCTGACCAAGTGGTGTCGCTGTCGAGCGAGGTGCTGCCGCTGCTGCACGGGCAAGCCACCGCTGCGACGTGTGGCCTGCTCGCCGGACGGGCCCAGTCACTCTCTCTGGCCGGCAGGCACGCGGAGGCGATCAGCACGGTGGAACAGCTCGGGAGCATGGTTGAGCGGCTCCCGGCGGCGGTAGTCGATGACGTAGAGAGCTTGTGGGGCTGGCCAGAGCACCGGCTTCGACACACCGAGTCGTGGGTGTACACACACGCGGGCAACTACCGGAGGGCAGAGCAAGCGCAGGGCCGCGCGCTCACGCTGTATCCAGCGTCGCAGACGCGGCTACGCACTCAGGTGCAGCTACACCAAGCGGCGGCGCTCATCCGCAATGGGCATGTGCCGGACGGGCTGCGTCTTGCGGCCGACCTGATGGACGGGCTGCCGGCCGAACAGCACAACGAAATAGTTCGTAGCGTCGCCCGCCAAGTCGCTGCAGCCGTGCCCGAGCCCGAGCGAGGCCGGCCACTATACGACGATCTGCTCAGCCGGGTACGGTCCTGACTGCCACACGAGCACAACTCGCCGGCGCTGCCGCAAAGGGATCGGCCCGTAACATCCGGTCATGCTCAGCTACACCGCTCACACTGGCCCGACCGCCAGCCATCTCTTCGGTCCTCTCGAAAGCCTGTACGCCCTCGTGTATGCGGAGCCCCCCTACAACGAGGGGCCGGAGCAGGTCGCCAGATTTCGCGAGGGCCTGCCCGGGGAAGCCGCCCGGCCCGGGTTCACGTTGATTGCTGCGGGTGAAGGTGGGCATCTGATCGGAGCGGCGTACGGCTGGACGATGCCCGCTGGCACCTGGTGGTCCCGAGCCGAGCAGGAACCCTCGCGCGAGGTGCTCGGCGCGGACAAGTTCGCAGTGATGGAGTGGGTCGTGCATCCCGAGCGGCGGGGCGAGGGCGTCGGTTCGGAGTTGATGCGGCGATTGCTCGCAGGCCGGCTCGAACGTTGGGCGACCCTCGCTTCGGATCCCCGGTCGCCCGCCCGAGCCATGTACGAACGAGCCGGATGGAGACAGGTTGCGACGTCGGTGCTCCCGTGGGGGCCGCCCATGGACCTTCTGGTCCTGCCCCTGCCGGTCGTCGACGTCTGACGCTCCGTTGGAACCGCGCCGAGGGTGCGAGGGTCCCCCGCTTCCCCACGTTCCTGAAGGAGTAATTGCGACCTCAGGCGAAGGGACGCGCGAGGCGGCGGCCGTTCAGCTATCTGCGACGTTTGCACGATGCCGGTGGTGGCGCAGCTCGGTGGCCGATGCCACCACCGGTATCGCTGCTGCTACCGCTCTTCCGGGCTCGGACGGCGGCTGCTGAGCATGCGTACGGTGGTGCTCAGCTTGATCGGCGCGTCGTCGGGGCCTCTGAGGAAGGGGTGGATGTAGACGGGGCGGCGCAGCGATCGGCCCGGGCCGTGGGCTTGGTTGCGCCAGTGGCCGGAGACCCAGAACCGTATCGTCTGAGAACGCTCGTGGCTGCCTGGCGCCGGTCCGTCCGGGCCTGGGGTGCTGCGGCGACCGCGGATGCGCACGATGCGCAGCTCGGGTACGGGTCGGTTGGTGCGGGCGTAGGTCTTGGCGACGGCTTTGTCGACTCGTGCCGTGGTGACGTCTGCGGTTTGCTGGGCGATCAGCAGCCAGGTCGCGACCAGCGCTGCCGCCGGATGGTCACCGGGTATCAGGTGCTGTTCGGGGAGGTGGGCTGCGCTCGTCGGGGCGAGCCAGCCGACCTGTTCGCGTAGCCGCTGCAGTGGCTTGCCGTGCAGTCCGGCGCCGACGGTGCGGTAGAGGACGACGTGCCATCCGTGGATGGTGTTGGTCCAGGACGCGGCGGTGAGCTGCCGAGGTGTGACTGGTCGGGGCCAGATGAGCATTCCGTCGGTCGCGGGGGTGAGGTCGCGGCTGAGGTGTACGTCGGGGAGCTGGGCTGCGGCGTGCTCGGCCAGGTCGGTGAAGTCGGTGTCGATCCAGTACAGGTGTGAGCGTTCGAGACCGGCGGTTATCTGCTGACGTGCGTCGGTGATTGCGAGCGTGGCGGGCAGGTTGTCGGTGCCTCGGTAGAAGCGGGTGAGGCGGTCACGGACCTTGGGCAGCTCCGCGGCGGTGATGGTGGTGGCCGGCCAGGCGGTCGTCGTGATGAGTGTTCGGCCGGGGAGTCGGGCGTTGAGGAACGTCTGGTGTAGTTCCTCGATTCGTTGTCGTGCCTGTGGGTGGTTGGCGAGGCCGAGTGCCTGTACGGCGCGGTCGATGACCTTGTCGTTGCGGCCGTCGTCGATGTGGGTGTGGCAGGCCGCGCATGCTGCCCAGGAGTGGCCGAAGTCCTGGACGAGCCCTGCGGTGGGGCCGATGGCGATGGCGGTTACCTCGCCGCCGCGCAGTGTCCAGATCGGGTAGGGGTCGCCGCAGAAGTCGCAGCTTCGGCGCACGGTGTCGAGCTGGCTGACCGGGACGGGCGCTGGTTGATGTCCGTCGGTGGCGAGGTGGGTTGGGTGTACGTGGGTGGGTGGCATGCCGAGGGTGTTCAGCGGGGAGAGGCAGGTCTGGCAGGCCATCTCTTCGGGCGGGGCGGTCATGCCGTGGCCTCGCCGGTCGGCTGGCGCCGGTCACGGAGGCGAGGCCCGCGACGGTGGTGCTGTGCGGGCGGCATGGTCATGCCCGGCTGGTAGGTAGCGTGGCGGTTCCGGCCGTTTCGCTTGGCGTGGTACATGGCGATGTCGGCGCGGTGCAGGGCCACGTCAGTGAAGGGGTCGCTGGTGTCGACGAGGGCCAGGCCGACGCTGGCGGTGATGGTGACCGTGGCGGGGCTGCCGCCTGCGGGAGACGCGACGGGTTGGGCGATGATCGTGGTGATGGTGTCGGCGATGCGGTTCAGGTCGTCGGTGCGGGCCGGCAGCAGTGCGGCGTATTCGTCGCCGGCGAGCCGGGCGGCGGTGCCTCCGTGAAGGGCGGCGATGTCGGTGATGCGGTCGCCGATGTCGATGAGGAGGCCGTCTCCCCGGCGGTGGCCGTGGGTGTCGTTGACGCGTTTGAAGTCGTCGAGGTCGATCAGGGCGACGATCAGGGGCTGCGCGGGGGCGGTTTCGGCGAGGGTCGCGTGTGCGGCTTGCAGGCCGGCGCGGTTGAGCATGCCGGTGAGCGGGTCGTGGAGCATCGATCGGGTGGCGTCGGCGAGTTGGGTGCGGAGGCGGTGAATTGTCGGCCAGGCGGTGAGCCTGCCCAGGGCGAGCGCCACCATCGCGGTGGCGATCATGATCAGTGGTAGGGACACTGGGTTCCTCCTTTGCAGGAGAACCCGGGACGCGATCGTTTCGAGGCGGCGCGTCCCGGGTCCTGATACGACGACGGCCCGCCTCTGGGGCGGGCCGGGTTGCGGGTTCGTGCCGCTCTGGCTCACGGCATCGGTGACGACGAACCTCCCGAGGAGGCGTCATCGGGGCGGTTCAGTCAGCACTGCTCGTGGTGGTGTGCCTGCGAGTGGGTTGGAGCATCGGTGTGCGATGTGACGTCAGCCGACCGGAAGTTGGTGTCAGCGGCGCACCGGGTGCGCGGCCTGGTCGGCGCGGAGTTTGGCGGGTAGGTCGGCTGGTATCTCGGCGTAGGGTGCGACGGCTATCAGCACCTCGGCCGGGTCGAGAAGCGTCTCGATCCGGCCGAGCTGGATGGTGTCGGGTTGGTGGTGAGGTTCGGTGACCGGGTCCCAGGTGAAGTCGACGACGGTGGCGACGTACGTGCGGTGGGGGTTCCAGCCGACCTGGATGGTGTACCGCTCGAACCCGGGTTTGGGTGTGAGGGTGTACAGGCTCATGGGTTCCTTTCCTGGGTTGCTGCCTATGCCCGGCGCGTCCGGCGCCCGTAGCAGGTCGTGCAGCAGCAGCCGACCTGGATGGGTTCTGCCGGGTGAGAGGTTCCTTCGTCGCGGGCCCACTCCCCCGTCGTGAGCCGCGCTGCTAGGCCCCGACCGGGTCTGCTCCGCCACAGCCGGAGCGGGAGCACGGCGTGCTGTTGCCGCCCCGGGTCAGACGGCGAGCGGGGGTGCCGCGCCGGCAGGTGGGCCGATGCTCATGCCGGCAGGTGGCGGGCGCGTTCCTCTGCCACTTCGATGATCTTGTCGCGTCGTGCGGCGGGCAGGTCGGCGAGCAGGTCGGCGTAGTGCTGTTCCTGCGCGGTGAGCGGTTCGGCGAACGCCGCCTTGTAGGCCAGGCGCGCTGCCTCGTGTGCGGCCTCGATCGGGCCGCTGTGGTCGTAGGCGGAGGTGACCTGGCGAAGTTGTGCGGCTGCCGTGAGCGGGTCTCGGGACAGGGTGTTGTCGTAGAGGCGGAAGGTCGTCGGAAGGTCGGCTGCGGTGATCGCGGTGATCAGGCACAGGTCGGCTTGGACGTCGTAGGAGAACGCCTCGGTGCGGGTGGGCGTTTCCCCGCGGGCGCGCAGTGCGGCGCGTTCGGCGTGCCAGCGCAGTCGGGCTTCTTCGGCGGTGCGGGCGAGGGACAGCAGGATGCTGCGGATGGGATCCATCGTGGTTACTCCTGATCTGAGGCGGTGTTCGGGTTCGGGGTGGATGGGTTGGGGTGGGTGCTGGTGGTCGCCTGCTCGAGAGCGGAGGGCGGCAGACCGGCGTGCAGGGCCTGCAGGAGCAGGTCGGCGAGTTGGTAGTCGGGGTCGATCTGCAGGGCCCGCTCGGCGGCCATGACGGCCAGGACGCCGTCACCGCAGCGCCATGCGGTGAGCGCGAGGACGGTCGCGGGCGCCGGCACGAGCGGCTCGTCGGCGCGGCGGGTGATCTCGGCCCAGAAGGTGACGTGCTGGTCGTGCGGTTGAGTGAGGTCGACGGCGAGGTCCCGCACGGGCTTGTGTGTCAGGAGCACGGTCAGCCAGGCCACCATGTGGTCGGTGAGACGTGTGCCGTCGTCGTGCTGTCGGAGCGCGCCGCGGACCGTGTGGACGCCGGCCTCGTACACGGCGGCGCTGCCGCTGGCCTTCAAGGCCGCCATGCGGGCGGTCGCCTCGGTCGTGGCGTGTCGTATGCCGTCACCGGTGCTGTCGACGGTGGTGAAGCGGCTGGCCACTGCCGCCCGGTCCGGCATTGCGACGAGCCCGGCGACGGTCGCGTGCACGGCGACGAGTGAGGTGGTGGGGTCGACGGGGGTTCCCTGTGGTGGGCAGCAGCCGGGATCGTCGCAGGTGAGGCTGAAGATGCGGCTTTCGGTGACCCGCAGCAGTTCCCGCACGGCCAGGCCGGTGGCGGTGAACGCATCGCCGACGACATGCAGTGCCGGGTCGATGTGTCTCTGGGTGCCGTAGCCGACGATCACGAGGTCGGTGATCGGCTGCTGGCGCTGCACGACCGGGACCAGGTGAGCGGTGAGGTCGCGCAGGTGATGTGCGGGGGATCCGGGGGCCGGCAGGTCACCTCGGGCGGCGAACACGATCCGCCGGTCTCGGCAGGCGATCACGACGATGCTGCCGTCGCTGGGATGGAAGCCGATGAGGTACGGCACCGCGGCAGCCAGGTCGGCCGTTGATCGGACCGTCAGTTTGTTTTCGGGGAACGACACGTTGATCTCCCGTCAGAGTGGGGCGCAGCCGTCGTTTCGGCATGCAGAGCACGGGCCTGATCGGCCGGGCTTCCGCCGGTCATCGCTGCGCCGCCGGCAGCAGCCGAGGGCACGTCCGTGACCAGACCGGCGCACGCAGCCACCCGAACGACGGCCGTGTGGTGGGCCGGGTGTACTTCGGTGTGTTGGCCGCGAACGTGCTGCGCAGAAGGTCGGGCGGGGCGGGTTGACGGAGGTCGTCTGGGACCTCGCCGTGTGTCGGGTGCCGGGTGGGACGACGCATGTTGTCCTCCGTAGGACAGCGAGAAGGCGGCCACCGGTTGGTGGCCGCCTGAACGGATGGTGAAGCCGCGCCCTGGTCGCGTTTGGGCGAAGAGTGTGGGTTGGTACGTGCCGGATCCGAGGCTGGCGGCGGCGGCCGACCATGGTTGGTGGGCGCGATGCCGTCGCGCGAGGCGTCAGATCAGAGGCACAGAAGGTAGGGAGAGCCCTCAAGCTAGCCTGTCCGGGAGTGCCGTCGGCGGGGCTGTCAGGTTCGGCCTCCTGGCAGAACCTGACAGCCCGGCAATCCACACTGGCCATAGTGGGACTCGCCGGGACTGCCGCCCGCCTGGCTGATCTCGTCCGCGGCTTGGTCAAGCCCTCGGCGTCGGCCTTACCTGGCCGATACTCCTGAACCCCGGCAAGGCTTTCAAGGGCGGCGGAGGACCAGCACGTCTTCGTGCGCCACCAGGTGCACGGGGATGCCGTCGTCGCGGCTGCGGCGGACCGCCATCATTCCGAACATGCTGGCCCGGTGCACGACCTGCCCGTCGCGGACGGCGGCGAGCATCGCCGCCGTCCGTTCCACCGGGACCAGCCCGGCTGACTGTGCGGCGGCGAGCAGTTCGCCGGGCAGGTCGATCAGGTCATCGCGTTGGCGGCGTACCGGCCGGGAGGTGATCACCACTGTTCCGCCGGGACGTAGCAGCTGGTAGCTGGCGGACAGGATGGAGGCGAACCCGTCGAGCAGGCGGGACCACCCGGCGTAGGCGAGGTTGCCACGCTCCCGGTCCTCATACAGGTGGTCCCGCTTGCGTACCCCGCCTCTGGTTGTCTGCACGAGGCCATGCGTCCCGCGCCCGTACGGCGGCGAGGTAAGCACGAGGCTCACCCGGCCGACCGCCGACGCGGGCACCAGGTCGAGCAGACCGGTGGCGTCCCCGGTGAACACCGTGGCCGTGCTGGCGGCGCCTTGCGACGCGGCGAGGGCGACGTTGGCCTCGGCGAGTGCGGTGTAGCGGGGCTCGATGTCGATCCCGATGCCGTGCCGGTCGAGGTGCATGGCTTCCACCAACGTGGTGCCGGACCCGCACATCGGGTCGAACACCACCTCGCCCGGCGCGGTGTATGCGCTGATCGCGTGCGCGGCCAGGTGAGGCAGCATTTTGGCCGGATGGCTGGAGGTCTGCCGGACGTAGCGGCCTCGCCGCTGGTCACGGGCGGGTATCTGGCAGGTCAGCCACACCGAGGTGATCGGCAGGATCTCACCCATCGGTGGCCCCGCCCTGTATCGCGCTGCGGGTCAGGATAAGCACGTCGGTGTGGATCGCCAGCTGCGCCTGCTCGCCGCGTCGGGGCAGCCGGTCGGCCGCCACGATGTGCTGCAGGTACGCCAGCCCGGCCCGCTTCGCGGCGATGACGACGTCGACCGGCAGGGCGACGTCGCCGTGCGCCAGCACCACCGCCACGCAGCCGCCCGGCACGAGATGGGCGCGGCAGCGGAGGAAGAAGTCGACCGGAGAGGTGTCGGCAAGCGGCCAGCCAGTGACGATCAGCGTCGCCGACTCGCGGCCCCACCCGACTGGGCGCGCCGCGTGCAGATGACTACGGCGGTGTGCCGCGATGATCGCGCGTGCCAACTGTGGTCCTTTGGCCAGGTCGATGATGAGGTCGGACGGGTGGGTGAGGTTGTGGACCAATCGCATGCCCATCGCGTTGGACATGGCCTCGCCTTCGTGTGGGGCGGGGACTGGCCAGACAGTGATCGGCACGGGCGGGTCGCCGGGCACCACGTCCCCCACGGGAACCGGTGCTCGGTGATGGTTTCTGTCGGTCATGGGCACGGTGGCCCCCGGGACCGGCGGGCGTACTGACGATTCCCAGTGCGCCGCTGACAGGCCGATCGAACCCGCCCATGACCTGACAGCACCAGTCATTCGGGCCGGTCTGACAGCCACGTCAACGAATCGGCGGCGGTGAGCGCAGTGGCGAACCTGACATGGCCGGTCACGACCTATCCGGGTCTGACAAACGCTCGTGCTGTCAGGCCGGGCTGTCCCAATCGGAGGCCTCGGAGCCTTCGCACGAGGCGAAGCGCTCCCGGCAAGGGGGACATCACCATGGCAACGACCACGCGCACGAGGATGGCCAACACGGCTCTGACCATCGCCGAGAAGGCTTTCGGACTGCTGACCTGCGAACCCGCACCGCTGGTGTTCGACGCCCGGCCGGTGCCGGGCCTGCCAGACACCACGATGCCGCTGGACGAGCTGCGCAAGCTGCTCATGTTCGAGCGCTACGGCAGCGACACCACCGACGAGTTGTGGCGGCAGCTGGCCCACCACGCCCGCGAATGGGGACCGGCCTGGGTCGTCGGCGCGATCGGCGTGGCGTTGCCCGCGTTGACGCACCTCGCGGTGAAAATCAGCCGCGGCTACGCGCGGCACGCCGACGACGTGGACTCCGAAGTCCTGGCCGGATTCTTGCAATCGTTGCGCAGTGCGGATCTCGCCCCGCCCCGACTGTGGCTGCGGCTGTGCTGGGCGGCCTGGCGCGCCGGCACCGCGGTCGTCAAGACCGACGACGGCGAGGAACTGCCGCTGGACCTGCCCACCGGGTCGCGCTCACCACGGATGCCGTACGGACATCCGGACCTGCTGCTCGGCCGGGCAGCCGCCGCCGGCCTGATCACGGCCGAAGCCGCTGAACTGATCAGCGCCACCCGGTTCGGCGACGCGCTGATCGAGCAGCTGGCTGCCGAGAAGGGCGTGACCGGACCATCGCTGCGGATGCGCCGCCGCCGCGCCGAACGGGTCGTAGCCGCCGCGGTCATGCGGGGGGACCTGTCCGGTCCGAGCTCTTCGGCCAGCCGCTGCGAAGGCGCCATAGCCGCCTGAGAGCACCAACCGGTCGGCAACAGGCCGCGTACATAGGTAGCAGCGCGACGGATAAGAATCTACTTTCGGCGCAATCAATGCAGATGCTCCGGAGGCCGCTCTCGCGACCAAGCCGACTAATCCGGCCGGCTGGACCTGATCCCCGTAGCACCGTGGCGAGCGCCCGGATCGCGGCTAGGTCCGGGTGTGGTGATCAAGCCTGGTCTGCCTCCGGCTGCGAGTTCATGGCACGGGTTGAAGCTGAACGAGGATCATCCAGTTGTCACCATCGGCGCGGTACGTCGCCCGGACCCGGTATTCGCTCGGGCGTAGATCGATCACGAGGTGGTTGTCAGGCTCCAACTCCGCTCCGGGCCATGCCGAATCGAACATCACGACTGGCCCGTCCACCACCCAGATTATTCGGGGACAGCAGCCTCGCGCATGGCGCGGTCGGCGAGATGGCGAACGTCTTTCAGGAGTTGCTCTGGCGGTTGACGCAGGTCGAGTGGTCGGTAGCCGATGTTGGTGTTGGTGTTACGGGCACGCCATGTGGTGGCCGATTCTGTGCCTTGAGCGTAAAGAATCCAACCGCAACGCAGGTTCAGCGCAGTGCAGTACGCGAGCATCTGGTAGACGTCGGGGTTGGTCGGCTTCCCTGCCCCTGGCTCGATCTTGCACTTGGCATCGAAGACGGCTACCGGTCGTCCGTCGATAATGTGCAGGACATCGGGTTCGATCCGGATGCTCTGCCCTATGTCGAGCGTCCATCTGCCAGGCGCCTCGGTGTGGCCACCGTAAGTAGACAGCGCCTCACGTAGGGCCACGCCGATGAACGCTTCGAAGACCTTCTCCATGTTCACGACGAAGGCCGCGATGGCATAGCGGCCATCGCCGGGGTCGGCAGAGCAGTGCTGCACGATCAGCTCGCTGAGGCGCAGCGCCGGGGCGTATCGGGCGTTGAGCCGGCTCGGGCGCCACACGGGCAGTGGAGCTCCTTGCGGCAGCACGCGCACCCCGGCCAGTCGGGCATCCAGCTCCGTCAGATCAGCCTGATCGGCGTCGCGCAGTCGCGGCACGGTCAGCATGCGTTGTATGGCGGTGCGCAGGAGACGGTTCTCCGGGATGTCCTTGCTGAAGTCGTCGTACCGCACCTCGACCGGTAGCGGCAGGCCGGGGCGTGCGGCCGCGTGGTCGCCGAACCGGATTCGTCCGCGTACTAGCGGCAGCGTGTCGTCGATGGTGGCGTACCCGTGCAGCGGACCGGAGGCGAGTGCGCGACGGGTGTAGCGGATCAGTGATGTGGCCAGGGCGGGCCATAGTCCGGCGGTGGGAACGCCGGCGACGTCTTCCGGGCGGAATCCGGGGTTGGTCGCGTAGCCGAGGAAAAAGAGCATGTTGGCAAGGCCGACCTTCGGCGTCACTTCGACTTCGAGATTACCGACACGGATTGCTCCGACCTTTCGGCCGGCCTTGATCTTCCATTGGCCGCCGACGGCAGGGCTCACGGTAACGAGGTCCGCGGCGCGCAGGGCAGCGACCTGGTGGTCGTCCAGTGTCAGCACGACCGCCTTGGATCCGACCTCGGTGAGAACGATGGAACCCGGCGTGGTGCTGGTGTTCACGCCAGCCTTCCGTCGAAGTCGGCATTCTGGACTGGCACAGTGACGCGCGCAGCGTCGGTGTCGTCGCCTACCCGGCCATTAGGGGCGCCTTGTGTGGCGATAGCCGTGCGGATCGCAGCCAGCCCGAACCGGCTACGGACCGCTGCGCGTGATAGGCGTCCCGCATAGTGCTCCTCGAGTAGCGGCAGGAGGTCATGGTCCCAAATCCGCGTCAGGCCCTCGACGCGTTGGGCGGCGGGGCGCATAAAGTAGGAAGGGCCGATCTTGAAGTCGTGGTCGGCGGTCCCGATCGCCGCGTTTAGGGCAGCCAGCAGGGCGGGACGTTCGTCATCGGCCTTGCCCTGCTTCTTCAGCCACGCGTGCAGCACCGACGAGACCGGTTCCTCGTCCGGGTGCAACTCGACAAATGCGAAGCGGCGACGGATGGCAGCATCGACCAGCGCAATCGACCGGTCGGCGGTGTTCATCGTGCCGATGAGCAAGACGTTTGGCGGCAGGTTGAACGCCTCCGCCGGCGAGTACTGCAGGCGAACGGTGGCCTGCCGATACTCCAGAAGGAAGTACAGCTCTCCGAAGACCTTCGCGAGATTGGCGCGGTTGATCTCGTCGATGACCAAGACGTGCGGCTTGCTTGGATTCTCCTTGGCTGCTGCGGCGATCTCCCGCAGCGGTCCGGGAACCTTGGCGAAGCCCACCGCCGCGCCGTCTGCGCCCTCAACGGGCCGGAAGCCTTCGAAGAAGTCCTCGTAGGCGTACGAGGGGTGGAACTGGACCAGACGGATCGCGTCCCGTTCTGCGATGTGTCTGGCCACCGCCTGGGCAATGAACGTCTTGCCCGTCCCAGGTGGGCCGAAGAGGACGACTTGGGACCGCTCTTGCCACAGATCGAGCAGCTTCTGCAACCAGTTCTGAGGAAGGTTCAGGCGATCGGCGAGATCGCCGGTAGCCGACGGCAACGCAGGAACAGTGTGCGCGGCCTGCCTGCCACGACTGTTGCCATCCGCCTCGACGCCGGCAGGCTCAACCACCTCCTCGATCAGACCCGTGAGCGCCTCCAACGCACCGGTCAGGTCAACGACGACACCCTGTTGATCCAGCTCAGCCGGAAGGGGCGCGGGGAGGGCGTCCACCGGAACCGGGTCAATCGCCACCCACTGCACCGGTCTGACCAGCAGCAGGTCGTCTCCGTCGAGAACGTAGTCCGGCGCTCCATCGATCACGCCGAGGTGCAGCTCGTCGTTGACCACTGTCGCCACGACGTCCTCGACGTTCATCAGCGACAGGAACGCGTGGTACTCCGTGGCGAGCACGAGCCGCCCGGCGTAGTCCAAATGCCCGAACCCGGCATCCACGGCTGACCGCACAGCGGATCGCTCTGATCCCGCGGGCACCTGGCCGATGCGGGTGGCCGCCAGCGAGACGACCTGGTCGCTCTTCCACTGGTCGAGCACGTCTTCACCTGCCCGGGACCGGACGAGCCAGGCACGCCGGCCCTGTGGTGGCGGCTTCCACTGACTCGCAAACGGCGGCCGATAGAAGTCGACTCGCTGCTCACCGACCTGCTTCTGCACCTGCGTGGTGATGTGGAAGAGGTCTCTGTTGAGGTCTTGCGTCGGCGCCACTGCAGCGCCCGGAGCGAACGCGTCGCGGATCGCCCGCTTATGGGCCACGTTGAC
Source organism: Micromonospora profundi (assembly GCF_011927785.1). Taxonomy (NCBI): domain Bacteria; kingdom Bacillati; phylum Actinomycetota; class Actinomycetes; order Micromonosporales; family Micromonosporaceae; genus Micromonospora; species Micromonospora profundi. The sequence goes on from NZ_JAATJK010000001.1 coordinate 3,258,372, forward strand.
GATGGGCAAGAAGTGCGTGGGGAACGCGAGGTAGAGCAGCGCCTCTCGCAACGAGGGCATCAGCTTCTTCTCGTACACAACCTCCTGCCACACCCAGGGGTCACCCAGAGCGAGAGCGCGCCGTTGCTCAGGTAGCGCCCACCAGGCCAGGAGAAACTGGACCGCGTCGGCCAGCCACTTCCACAACATCGTGTGGGCGCCGGTCCCCCCGTTCCAGGTCCTCTGCTGGAAAGCGGCCAGGACCGGCTCCGGGATGGTCACAGGCTTACGCATCCAGGCCAGTACGGCCTCAACACGTCTGCGCTTGGTTACCGGGGTGAGGTTGCTCAGCGGAAGCGCCTGCAGGGTCAACAACTCCGCAACCAGCAGCTTGACCTCATCGGAGGCGTCGTCGAGCTGCCGTTGCAACTTGACCAGGAACGCATCGGAGCCCTCGTCCGGGCGCTCGTTGTAGGCACGGAACAACTCCCGCGCAGTCTCCTGGGCCCACGCCCGTCTGCCAGGGACAAGCAGCGAGCCGCCCTGGCCAAGCCCTAGATCGATGAGCCTGCGGCCGACCGATCGCACCATGTCGTCGTCTCGAGAGGGAATGATCGCCCCGTCCGCCACGACCCACCCCAATCACGTGCGGCTTTCAATACAGAGGCCAGCGGTGACGCCACCCCACGCAACCTAATGACGTTGGTACCGCCCAGCAACGCCCAATCGGGCGAAAGGCCCTCCCCTCTCACAGGGTCGACTCTCACAGGTCGAGCCGTCACAGGTGAACAGGCCGAGGCCGACGCGCCGGCGCGATCGTCCAACCGGCAGCCGTAGGTCCCTTCCTCCAGCGCTCAATCGAGCCACTGAAGGAGCATCGAGCACGGGGCACAGGAACGCCGCTCGAGGTCGGATTGCCGACATTGCTTAGAGGTCCTAGCTTCTTGAGTGTTGGAGTCGGCGCCAGCAGACTCTGGCGCAGGCGAGGGTGAGGAAGGCTTCGTGGATGTCGTCTCGGATCTCACAGCGGATGCGTAGGCGGCGGAACCAGTGCAGTAGGGCGATGGTTTGCTCAACGACCCAGCGTCGGATGCCGAGCCCGGATCCGTGGCCGGTGCCGCGTCGGGCGATGACCGGGGTGATGCCGGGGCCTGCCGCGGATGCCTCTGATCCGGGGGACCTTGTCGACCAGGGGCAGTAGTTGGGTGACGTCGTGGCGGTTGCCGCCGGTCAGCGCTGTGGCGAGGGGGATGCCGCCTGCGTCGGTGATGACGTGGTGTTTCAAGCCTGGTTTGCGGCGGTCGACCGGTTTTGGGCCGCCTTTGAGCGTCCGGACGTGGGAGCCGTCGATCACCGCCCGCGACAGATCGAGTTGCCCGGCGGCTCGGAGTTTGCCCAGCAGGACTTCGTGCGGTTCCTGCCAGACGCCGGCGTCGTTCCAGTCCCGCAGCCTGCGCCAGCAGGTCATGCCCGCACCGAAGCCTAGCTGTTGGGGCAGGTACTCCCAGGGGATCGCGGTGTAGAGCACGAACAGGATCCCGCACAACACCTTGCGATCGTCGAGGGGTTTGCGGCCCGGGTAGCGATGCCGCCGGGGCGGACGGGGTGGCAGCAGCGGCACGATCTCGGCCCACAGGTCGTCCGACACGATCCACGGCGGCTGCTCACCCCTCCTCACGTTCAGACAGAACGATCCTCACATCCCGAGGACCCGCCCAACATCATTTCGTTAGGAGCTCTAAGAGCCTGGACGACGATCGTCTTCAACACCGACCAGTTCGGTATCGACAAGGAACCCATCCCGGCCGGCCGTGAGGCGGCCGGCGGCCGACCGGGCCGCCGGGCCGCGTGGACCCACAGCAGCTACCCCGACGGCGCTCGGGCGGGAATCACGATCGGGGAGACTGCCCAGTGGAGGGTCAGCACCACCGCCGACCACGTACGGGACGATGAGGTGACACCGCGGGTGCGGGCCCGGGCCGGCAAGGAGGAGTGGAGGTTCCTCATCGGTGGCGGTACCGAACGGCCTGCAACCGCTCAACTCCATCCACTGAGCCCTACCCGGACACGCCCGCCTGGCACTGCCCGACGAACTGTGAGCGCCGTCAGGTCCGCCAGCCGGGTGCCGGGCACGCCCGCAAGTCCGTCCTCTGCGGGCCTGCTGGACGCCCTGGCAGTGCCCTCGGCGCACGGTCCGCTCACGCCCAGCGCCCGAGCTAACCGTGCGACCACTGCTGGGTCTGGGGAGTCCGCCGGCCCTGCAGCCCGGGTGGCTATCGCCGCTGCAAGCAGGGCTTGCACCGCGGACGGCGCAGGATCGGCAACGTGACCGCCAGCACGCACATCGACAGCTTCGCAACACCGATGAGCGGCGCCGCGACGTCTCCGAGGCGGACCGCCGCCCAGTGCAACGGAACGTGGACGCCCGGACCGAAGTACAGCACCGCCATCGCGGCGGCCTGCCCCACGATGAACAACACACCGGTAACCGAAGCCCCGCGACGTACCCAGACGATGCGCCTCATACTGCGCCTCAACCAACGCGACAAGACCCGGCGATGATCCGGGCCGGCGGGCGCCGATAGCATCTGCCGGCGGTCGTTGACGTTCTCCACCTGCCGGTTCGGCAGCAGCCCAGCCTCGACACCTTCGCTAGGAAATGCCTGGCGTTACCCGGTGTGATACTGGCTAACCCAAGCGCCGTGGCCGAGGTCAGATGGATCGCGACGGGACCGATCTCGAGACCCAGGTCCTATGTCGGCAAGCCTCCACCATCTCTCTCTTGCGGCTCGGAGGTCATCAATCCACGAACGTCGAAGGGCGCTTCTTGGGGTTCGTATACCTCGATCAGCGTTGCGGGCATCTTGCAGTCGTAGGTCAGTTCGTCTATGGCTGCCCTGCAGACCAGTTCGGATGCGGCCACCACTGCGCTTGGAGGCGTCGGGGAGACGGGCGCGTCACAGCCGTGCTCGTGAGTCTCGCCTGGTTGGGGGTTGGCCAGAACCGCTTCGAGATGGCGCTCCGCGCCGCGCAGGGGGAAGCGGTCGACCCGAGCGATGGCGCCCTCTCGCTGGAGGCAAACGGACAGAACGGGCGTTGCGATGCAGCTACTTGCCCTGGTGAATAGTGCCGTGGCCCGCGCGTCTGCCGTGGCGTCTACGACCAGATGATGGTCGCGGAGTAGCTTCATCGCCTGTTGAGGTGTGGCTAGCCTGTCGACGGTGCCGTCAACACTGGTGGTGTCGAAGCCTAGGGCGGCCAAGCGGGCCTTCACGGCATGGACTTTCGGGAATCCGACCAGGCTTTCCCCGGCCAGGTGGCGTACCAGGTTTCCTGGTAGTAGCAGTTGTGGATCAAGCATCGTTAGTTGTCGTATGCCGTGTCGGAACAGCAAGTCGGCGACGAACGATCCGATCGCGCCGGTGCCGACGACCGCGACGCGTCGGTCAGCCAGCTTGGTCGCGGCCGGGCCGGCTCGCAGCATTCGGGTCGTCAGGCTCGTGTCGGCCCCCTCGCAGGAACGGACCTCGATGGGCGGCGTCTGGGACGGTGCTGGTCTAACAGCTAGCGCCAGGACCCCGTCGGCGCCGTGCCGGCGGTATCGCAGAACCACGAATTCAATGACGCCGACTGAGATGAGCCAGATGAGGTGCCGAGCGTCTGCGCCGAGGGCCTGGCACAGCGATGATCCGTCCTGCACCGGTCGGTCCAGCTGGCCAACGTCAGCGATCCAGGCGAGCCCTCGATGCCTGCGGCCGATCTTTGGACCACCGCCACCTCTGTCTTGAGCCCTTCGTCGCTTGCGGGGGACAGGGCGGCTTGGCGGCCGCTGCGGTTCGTCGCTGATCGTCACGCGGAGACCGTTGGCTGTGGCTTGGGTCCGTACACAGCCCTTGACGGTGGCAAGCCTGTCGCGGTCGTAGAGCAGCAGACGTGGGTCGCTAGGGAGATACCGTTCTAGGTCGCAATCGGTATCGTTGGGCCAGCAGGCGTCGGTCTGTCTCAGCCAGGCGGCGACCCTGAGCAGTAGTTGGCTTGGGCTACGCCAGGGTGCGTTGTCAACGGGCACGTTGGACGACCAAAGGCACAGCGAGCCGTCGAATTCACGGTGGAAGGTCAGCTCGAGCGGCATTCCGGCGTCGAGGATGCGGACCTGCGGAGGGCCGAAAGGGAATGCGTCGGTGAGCGCGACTTCGATGGTGGCTGTCTTCGCCCCCTGCGTGCTCGAGGACCGCCACCTCAGTGGGCCGATCAGCGTGTCGCGGTCACCGTTGAAGCCGTGGGCAGCGAGCCCTCGACGAAAGGTGTCTCGCTCGTCGGTGAGTTCTTGTGCCCAGGTGCCAGTCATGCGAAGCGATCGTTCCCGGCCGGCACGGCTGTAGCCACTGCGTACTGACGGGTCAGACTGGGGCTTGCGCTCAGGGCGTGGTGCGCTGCAGCGGCGGGACTCGGGCCGAGAGCTCGGGCAGTTCGGGCGAGCACGTCATCGGTGTGCTGGGCGTTGGCGATCGCAGTGAAGTCGCGCAGCGCTGCCTCGATCCACTCGAAGAAGCGTCGGGCTCGGGCAGGGTGTCCGATCCACCGGTCGGCGAAGTTCTCGCCGGGCTCGACCGGGTTGGCGATGACGTGTTTGCCGAACTTGTAGTCGACGTGTGTTGGCATCTGCTCGACGACATGGTGGAGCACGTTGAACAGGCCACCTCGGGGTTCGTACGACTGGGCGGCGAGGGTGGTGATGATGATCGATGAGGGCCGGTTGCCAAGATCGTCAGTGAAGAAGATGTCGCGGTGGCGCTTCAGTGCTTGAACCGTCCGCTGAAGCGTCGTCTTGAAGAACCGCCTCGGCAGCGCCTCGATGTCCATCTGTCTCTTTTCGGCGATCTTGAAGGCACCTGCCTTCCACTCGTCGTACTGGATGTCGAGGAACCAGTCCGCATACTCGATTGGGGCTGAGGGGTGCCACTTGGCAGCTTCGGTGTCGGTCACCCAGATGCCATTTGGCTCGACTTTGGGGTTGGGGATGGCTGGGAGGATGTCCATGTGGAACGGCAGAGTGTCGTGCTGGAAGGTCCAGCAGCGGCGACCCTCGTCGTCCAGGGTGAGGCCCAGCTCCGGGTACTCCTTCGCGAAGTGCTTGAGGGCTTCTCCGACGTCTGCCTTGAGGTCGGCCCGCGAGATCTCGGACTTGTCGAGGTCGTGTCTGCACACCATGTCCAGGTCATACTCGTCGCGTCGGTGGATGAGCGCGGTGACGGTGCCCAACCTCATGGATCCTTGCGGGTAGAGGGCACCTCCGGATTCGCTGTCGGCCCAGTAGTCGCGGAGGAAGCCGCACGCCGCCTTGCATGTTGCTTCGGCGACCAGGAATTGATCTTCGGGGATGTCGAACGATTCGATGCCTGCGCCGAGCACTCGGGCAAGCTGATCATCATGGCTCATGTTCATGGCGGGTCCTCCAGTGCGTGATGATGTGGTCTTGTGCTGGCGGCTCCGAACGGTTACCAGCCTCTTCGGAGCGACGGCGAGACCATAACGGACGCCTACGACAAGAAGCGGGTGAGCGTATTGCCACAGCAGCCCAAGCAGTCACGGCCCAAGGTCACAGAGCAGAATAAGGTTCTTGTTTGGGCCCGAGCTGCAGGACGGTGCACCTTCTGCAACCTGTCTCTTGTCGAGGCGACCGAGTTGGGCGAGGCGGTGCCGATAGGGGAGCTCGCGCATAACGTCGGCTGGTCCGAAGGCTCCCCGCGCGGCAAAGCTCCGTTACCCTTCGAGTGGCGGGCCGACGCAAGCAACCTCATCTTGGCGTGCAGGAACTGCCACAAGCCGATTGATGACGGTGGCGTGGCGGGGCGCTATACGGTAGAAGAACTAAAGCGCCGCAAGCAGGAGCACGAGAGCAGAATTGAAAGTCTCTCAGCTATCGGAGCCGACCGCTCCGCCTACGTGCTTCGCATTGTGGGTGATGTTCGCGGCGTCCCCGCCGAGTTGGCGCGGTCGACTGTGTTAGCCGCGACCACAGCGGCAGGGCTCTACCCGAGGATTCTCCCCGGCAGCCACTGGGACTCCGATGCAGATCTTGACCTTCGCAATCGGGGCAGCCTGAACCAGACTGATTTCGCACGCTTGGCCCGAGAAATCGCCGACTTCACGAAGCGCGTGCACGACGGGGTGCGTCGAGACGCCGTCACCCGCCTTGCCGTATTTGCTTTCGCACGTATTCCTCTACTGATTGCCTTGGGTTCATGCCTCGACGACAAGGTGTCCACAATCGTCTTTCAACGGCATCGCACTGACGCTATGAACGCATGGACCTGGCCAAGCAACCAGAAGCAAATTGTCCTGTTCCAGATTACACGAGTCCGAATAGGCGAATCACTTCAGTCAGTCACCCTGGTCCTGAATCTTTCTGGCACGATCCACGAGCAAGACCTGCCCACGGAAGCAGCAGCGACTCATTACATCTACTCGATCGCGCCGGTTCCTCCTGCCGAATCAGGGCCAACTCTGCTCTCCTCCCCTGCCGACCTTGCGTCCTTCGAAGGGATCTTGCGCGCGTTCCTGGCGAGCGTCGAAGCAGACCATGGACGGTTGGACGAGATCAACGTTTTCGCAGCAGTTGGAATCTCGGCCGCAGTCACCATCGGGAGGGTGCTCATGCCACACGTCTCACCTGCTCTGAACGTCTACGACCGGCGCGATGACGGAACGTTTTTCCTGGCGCTCCGAGTCCGGCGCTAGGCAAACGTTTCGCCCGACTACGTACGAGGTCAGAGACACCGATAGGAAGCGCTGGCTCGCCATTGGCTAAAAGTTCAGGCCCACTCCCGCGTTCAGATGCCCGTCGTCAACATGCCTGAAAGTCGCGGACGATCCGGCACAGCGCAACTGCCGACGTCCGCGGTATCGAGGTGGATCCGCTGTTGCTCCATGCGTCGGTCCGTGTGGAGATCGTGGACGACCTGTGCGCCACCGGCTGCCACCGAAGAGTCGGGCTGGGCCTGTACGTCATCCCTCACTGGCCTGGCCTGGACCTACCGTCGTCGTACCTGTCCCGCAGTGGTCAGTCGAAGACCTGGTTGACCGTGACTCGGATGCGCTCGGGGTTGCTGTCGACGATCAGCCACCAGTGGTCGTCGTAGGGCACTTCCAGGACTACGGGGGTGAGGTCGTAGAAGCCGCCGAAGAACTCGTACTCGTCGCCCTCGACGTACGCCTGGTACTCGTCGTCGTCCATGAGGCAGACCCTGGCGGTCGAGCCGCGCAACCCGATCTCGAACACCGCGCCAGTGGCGCACTCACCAAGGTCCCAGTAGAGGTGATCCACACACTATGTGTAGTGGATGATGACGCCCCGTAGAAAGCCCTACCGGGCGTGGTCTTCTCCGCTCCGCAACCCACGGCCGCTCGCGAGGTGCCCGCCGATGTGATGCCAATGGTCAACATTGCTCACGACAGATCGCCAGCGGCGGCCGTGTTCTCGACTAGCCGCCGGCAGTCACGAGTTGTGACGTAGGCCCGGACCGCCGAGGCAGAGGAGGCCCGGGGGTGGTCCCAAGACCCCGTATACCGCCAACGCCGGCCCGTGGTGCCCCGCGCAAAGCCTGGGGTGGCTGCCCAAATCTTCGGCGATCTTCTGCGCATTCATCGTCCACTACTGTCCGCCGTGGACGGTTTGCCAGTACACCGGCCGCTCAGGCACAGGTCGGGTGGGACAGGGCGCTCAGTTCACCGGCCACTGTGGCTGCGGTGCGCCGCCGCTGGCCCGACGTATCCGCTCCTCGACAGACCGTTCAAAGTCGCTCAGGTCCTGCGGCGGCGGGGGCGGTATGGGTGCTGCCGTCCGCGCTTTGGCGCCATACCGGTCGGTCAAACGGTGTGCGACCTCCGGCCTGGTGGCCTGCGGCCAGACCACGAAGTGGTATTCCTCGACCGGTTCGAAGGCAACCCCGTCCGGCGCGATTTCGCGACCCCTGGCATGCAATCTGATCCGGTACTGTCCGGGGCCGTTTGCGCAGAGTACGGGCAGTTTCGGCGGGTCGGCCGATAACGCCGCGACCCGCAGGTCGCCACCCGGCGAAAGGATCGACTGCTCGACCACCTCATCCCAGCCGGCCATAGCCGCCGCGTCGGGTTGCGGCGGCGGCAGGTCGTGGACCTCCACAGAGACGTGTACGGAGCCGCTGCTAGCACCCGTGAGGCTCACAGCGATGCCCGGCTGCTCGTCGGGCCTCGGCGGGTGTCTTGCCCTCGCTGATTTTGCGGAGGTAGTAGACGCGGCCGGGCCGGGGTCGCGGGCCTGGCAGACCGCGATGGTGTGGATGGCGGTGTTGAGTTGGCGGTTGCCGGTGGGGTTGAGCCGGTGCCGGCGGCGTTCGCCGCTGGATGCCTCCAGGGGTGCGGTGCCGGTGTAGCTGGCGAAGTGGTCTGTGGTCGGGAAGCGCGTGACGTCACCGACGTGGCCCAGGATTTTCCCGGCAAGGATGTGCGCGACCCCGTGGATGTTGGTGATGGTGGAGTGGGTCTCGGCGAGGGCTTGGCGGGTCTGGGCCTGGTTGGTGTGCAGCTGCCGGTCCAGGCGGCGCAGGTCGGCGATGAGGTCGCGGGCAAGGTCGCGTCGGCAGGTGTCGGTGGCGCTGATCGGGCGCATGCCGCGGAGCAGCGTGGCGGCCTTTTCGGCGGTGAGATCCGGCGCCGCGCCGCCGGGGATCAGGTCCCGCAACAGCACGTGCAGTCGGTTGAGGACCCGTACTCGTTCGCTGGCCAGGTCGTCACGGCGCTCGGAGAGCAGGCGCAGCCGGGTGCTGTGGTCTTCGGCCACGACGGTGCGCAGCCGCTTGTGGCGCATGGCGGCGTGCGCGACGCTGGCGGCGTCGGCGGGGTCGCTCTTGCGGGCACCGCCGGTATCCAGCAGCCGGGCGCGAGCGGCGAGCGTGGCCGGCACGTCGACGACGTCTTCGCCGCCACCGGCGAGCAGTTGGGCGATGCCGCGGCCAAGACCGGCGGCGCCTTCCACGGCAAACCGCCGCTGCGGCCAGCGGGCGGCCCACCCCATCAACGTCTTGTAGGCGCCGGCGTTGACCGCCACGCGTCTGACCGCCAACTGCCGGCCGGTGGCATCCAGCGCCACGGCGGTCAATGAGGCTTTGTGCGGGTCGATCCCAATCGTGATCACGGCAGGCAGAGTCCCTTCACCAGGCGGGCAGGAGATGCGCCGTGGTGGGCAGCCTGACTTCAAGAAATCCTTGTGCACGCCTCTGTCGAGCCACACCACGGCCGGGCGCCGGCCAGCCGTGGCACGCTCTTGATAAGCCAACCCGAAGGCGGCAAGGGGTTTGCGAGCCAATGCCAACCGGCGCCCTGACGCTACGGGCTGCAGACCCTCGCGCCTGTCCCCATTAGACAAGTCAAGGGTTTGCTCGGCTCGAAGTAGCGTTGCCCTCCCGGCTCGACAACCCAGGTGGATCGAGCAACGGGAAGACGCGGTGAGTGGCACTTCAGATCGTGTGGTCATCGGTATGGACCCGCACAAACGCTCCGCCACGATCGAGGTCATGGCCCGCGACGAGACCGTCGTCGGCGGCGGCCGGTTCGACACCGACCGCGACGGCTACGCGGCGATGAGGAAGTACGCCAGCCGGTGGCCGAACCGGGTGTGGGCGATCGAGGGCTGCCAGGGCATCGGCCGGCACATCGCCAACCGGCTGCTCGCCGACGGCGAACAGGTCGTCGACGTCCCGCCGAAGCTGTCTGCCCGGGCGCGGGTGTTCGCCACCGGGCAGGGCCGCAAGACCGACGCCACCGACGCCCACTCCATCGCGCTCGTCGGCACCCGCATGGCCGGACTGCGCCCGCTGGTCAACGACGAACAGCTGGCCCTGCTGCGGATCCTGGTCGACCGGCGCCGCTCCCTCGGCGAGGACCACACCCGGATGGTCTCCCAGCTGCACCAACTGCTGCTGGAACTGATCCCAGGTGGGGCGAAGAAGAGCCTGTCCGCCGCCCAAGCCAAAGCGCTGCTGGCCACCGTCCGCCCCCGTGATGCGGTCGGCAAGGCCCGACGACGGGTCGCCGCGGAGCTGACCGCGGACCTTGAACGGATCTACCGACACTCCGAGGAGGCCGACAAGGAACTGAAGGAACTGGTGGCCTCCACCGGCACCACGCTGATGAACCTGCACGGCATCGGCCCATCCGGCGCCCGGCTGCTGGTCGAGGTCGGCGACATCACCCGGTTCCCCAACCGGGCCCACTTCGCCTCCTGGAACGGCGCCGCCCCCATCGACGCCTCCTCCGGCGAGCAGGTACGACACCGGCTCTCCCGCGCCGGGAACCGACAGATCAACCGGGTACTGCACACCATGGCCACCGTCCAGCTACGCAACCCCACCGAGGGCCGCGCCTACTTCGACCGCAAGAAAGCCGACGGCAAGACATCAATGGAAGCGATGCGCGCGCTGAAACGACGCCTGTCCGACATCGCCTACCGGTGCATGAACAGCGACACGGTGGCCACGGCGGCGGGCCCGGGAGGACACAGGGAACGACTACTGGCTCCAGCGTGACCGACTCTCATCCCCCAGCCGGCTCTTCGGAGGAGTCACTCCCCCGGACCCGCCGAAACCCAGGATAGAACCCTCCTCCCGGCGATGCCTTGACACAGAGGGGAGCCTGCTTAGGCCCGACGAGGGAAAGGATCGCCTATGGGCCAGGGGTCGCCGAGGCCGAACCAATCGGCCTGAGCACGCGGCGGGTCGGTGAACTCCATCCGACCGTCGGCGCAGAGGGTAGCCCGGCGCCACATCGGCAGCGCTTCAACAGCGTGCTCCGGGTCCGGGTGCTCCCAGATCGTGTGCTGCTGATTGCCGACCGACGCAGGGCGGAGCTGCTTGACGACGAGCACGGCCGACACCCCTCGGTGGTCCCACTTGTCGCCTGCGTACCAGTAGCCGTTGGCTTCGCGGACGACGACTTGCGATTCGGTGCCATCCGGCGCCGTCGTGATCTGCAACATCTCGTTGCCGTAGAGGACGTTGTACACGTCGTGGTCGTCCAAAGACATGCTGCTCGAAGCGACCGCCACGATGAACGGCGCGCCGAGGGGGCCGTAGGCCCCACCCTTGTCGCTCAGCGCCCCGAGGATGCCGTCCTCGTCGTTTACCCACGCCGCGTTCCCGCCGAAGATCCCCAAAGGTCGGACGCCTTCCCTTCCGCGCGCCTCGGAGGACTTGGGAATGGCCCAGAAATCGATGATCCAGCCCACATCGCCACCCTCGGTCGGCTCCACGTACGGGTGGTACGGGAGGTCATCGCGGCGCCCGCCCGGCGTGACTTTGTCGGGGTCCAGGCCGCTGAGCCATCTCTCCAGGCGGCCGCGCAGCGGTTTGGCGCGGAGCGGACCAAGGCCTTGCCTCACGACCTCGATCCAGAGGAGAAAGTTCGGGCTGTCCAATCTATTGAGCGACTCATACACCACGTTGATCCGCGCCGCCGCGCCGACAGCGACGTCGCTGACGGATGCCGAACGCGCTTCGACGTAGATCGACCGTCCGTCCTTCTCAGCCAGGAAGTCCGGCCGGCGAGTCGTCCCCTCAGGCACCGGGTGGCACGTCACGGTGTAGCCCATCCGAAGCAGGCACTCGTGTAGGTACAACTCGAAGAACGCCCCGTTGAACTGCCTGTCGTCCTTCGATCTCAGCCGGCCCCTCACGTCGGCTTGGGCGTCCGGGCACAGGCGGCTGAACCAATCCTCGATCACGTCACGAATCTGGTCCCAGTACGCCCCCGAGACTCGGTCCAAGAACTTAAACCGCCCATCTCCGTGCACCGCCGGGGACGGGTCGGTCCGGGTGATCGCAGAGAAGATCGTCACCACGACATCACAACCCGGCGACGCTCTTCGGACAGTTGCGACACGCCGCTGTATCCGCTCATCGGCTACACCCACGCGCCAGCCGCGGTCGACCTCCGTCCTGGTCCTTACGCTTCGGTCTCAGCAAGGTAGGCGGGCGCATGATCAGTCCGGCGTCGCGGCCGTCGACGGCACGGGCGACAGCCTGCGGTAGTGGGCCGGCACGGTCCTGTCGCCCGCGGCGCGAACTTCAATCGGCCGCCTCCTCAGTTGACGGTGCGGGGCAATCCGCGCCACTCCAGCTCGCAATTCCGGCGCCGCTTCCCCTTGATCAGCGCGAGCCAGGGCGCAACGGTCACGGGCCAGGTCGGCGAGGTCACCACCCCGACATGCCGGCGCAAGACCTCGCCTGCCACCAGGGTCGCGTGCGACCCCACCAGGTGGTCGGAGTTCTCCTGCAGGTACGTGAGCGCCTCGTTGGGTAGGCCGCCGCGCTCGTAGGCGTCCTCCGCGAGCAGCCAGGCTCCCAGCGCGTCGAGTGGCTCGGCCAGCCACGCGTCGTGCTGCAGAATCCCGATGACACGGCCGGTGCACCGATTCGGACCAGCCGCCAGCCCTGGTACGCCAGCCTCACTCGTCGGGGTGACGCTCGGAACGAACGCCGTGCGATCATCGTGACGTGCTTCAGGTCATCACGGGGATGTACTTCGGTGACGTCGCGCTGAATGAGACCAAGCATCGCCGAACTCTCTACACCAACGCGGACTTCTCCGTAGTCGGGCCAGTCGCTATGCCGGTGGGCAATCTGGCCCCGGCGACCGATCGTGAGCGGGTCAACACCGTCTTGCTGGAGTTCACCGAGTGTCTGGAAGCCGTCCTTCCCGACGGCACCGAGGATTTCATGATCTCCACCGGCGGGGACGAGATCGCTGAAGACCTCGCCGTGGTGCTGTCCTTCGCGCTGAACGCCACGTTCACCCTAACTCGGGAAAAGGCGGACCGACTCATCAATGAACCGTCGGCATCGGCCCGACGGTTGGTTGCCGCCGACGTCATGCCTCGCACGTTCACGCCGCACCTGGTGCTGCGTCCCGCCGACATCGAGGACCTGCGCGCCTTCATGACGCGCCTGCTCGCCCTGCACCGCGAGGCATACGAGCGAGCCATCAAAGCGATGCGCCGCATCGTCACCGCCAGTGAGCGAGTCGCCGAAGACCCCACGCTCGCCTACACCGACTACGTCGCGGCCCTGGAATCGCTGTCGGCCGGCACGCCCGTCCCGGATACGGGTTGGGACCGCTACCCGCACGAGAAGAAGCGAATCCTCGACCCCGTCCTCGCGGAGTTAAGCGAGGAACAAGCCGATCAGGTGCGGTCGGCGATCCTCGCGGCGGACAAGGCCGGCATTGCCGCCCGGTACAGGGCGTTCATGCTCAGCCATGTCCGTCCTAGCTTCTTCCGCCAGGAAGCAGCCGGAGTGGTCGGGCCCGTGACCGAGCCTGCCCTGCAACTACTCGTGACCCAGTCTTACACCACCCGATCCAAGAGCATTCACGAGCTGCGGGAACTCCGCAGGGAAGCCTGGCTGCACGCCGGTGGCGCCCACACCATCGACGTGCCGAAGGCCGGGCCGATGCTCACCCATGAAGGCCTCAACCGGCTGGCCCGGCACGTGATCAGGACCTTCGTCTACCGCGGTCCGACCGATCTCGACAGAACGTTTCGGTGGCGTGAGAATTTGCCCAACGTCATCCAGGTCCGGCTGGCACCGGAGTTCTACCTCGGCAATCCCGAGTCGATGACGAAGTCCACCGCGGCGTTCAGAGCCGGCGAATTCTTTGGCTACGTCACCGAAGTCCTAGCCGGACGGGACAAGCACATGCGAGTCGATATGCGTCCGGTGCTCGAACGAATCGAGGACATGCTGGCCACGCACCGTAGTCCTGCGATCCGCGAACCGATGCTGGCCATCTATCTGCTCTGGCACCGAGTGATGGCGACCGAGCTACACCGCCCCGCGCCCGACGCTGTGATGAAGGCGGCGCTCACGGAGCTTAAAGTGCCGAGCATGTGCTCGTTCACCGTCGGGGCGCTGCTCGGCCACACTCCGCCCTGGTCACTCGACGATCTGTGCGAACTCGCCGAACAGCGATATGAGGAACTCAATCGGCGCCAACACGTCGAGCTGCCGCCACGAGTGGACTCGGCGCTCTGGGCCCTCGTCGCGCACCGCCTGCTGAGTGACGGCGCACCCACGTTGGCCCTTGCAGCGATCGACAGGGCGGTGAAGTGTTCGCCGGGCAACGAGGACTTCATGGAACTCGAGCGACGGGTCGTCGTCGGCCAGTTGGACGACCCCGACCTGAAGGCGTTGATCCTCGGCCAGTCGTCGCCGTCTCAGCAAGCCGGCACGACTGCCACCGAGGAGTAGGCCAGCGGCTCGCGCAACGTCGCGTAGGTGTATCAATCACCAGCAGCACATAAGGGTCGCACTCCACCCGTGCTGAGCGATAAATCCCGCAGTCGTCAAGTAGCTGCCTTCTGAAGGAAGTCCTACCTGCTGTCCCAGTTCACTCCGAGTACTCTCTTGCGTTTCGGTCCGCACCGGCCTTTCTGGTTCGCGGTCCCAGGGGACTCCGTGAGTCGCTGACTGGTCCTGTCAGGTCGTGACGGGTGCCGGGCGAGTTCGATCGGCCTGACAGCCGAGATCTGGGCGGTGCATGTCATCCACGGCATGCCCGCCCGGTGGGGACCCTCATCCGGCGAGGCCAATGGTCCGGCACGGCTGGCGCGGCGTACTGACACCGCAACCCTCGCCGAAGCAAGGGAGGAGCGCCCCCACCGGCCCAGTCGAAGCTTCGCCTTGGTCCCCACCGCGGCGGCCCGCAGGATTCTTGTGGAGCGTCGCAATGCACACAACTCTGTCAGTCCTGTCCGATCTCGCTGCCGCCGCGCCGCAGCCACTGGCGGCTCCGAAATCGATCAACGAGGTCATCTCCTCGATCACCGCGTGGATCATGGGCATCATCGCGCTGGCCGCGACGATGTTCCTGGTCATCGGTGGCCTGCGCTACATGGCCGCCGGCGGTGACCCGGCCCAGGTCGAGCAGGCGAAGGGCAACTTCAAGTCCGCTTTGGTCGGCTACGCGTTGGCGGTTCTCTCCCCCGTGATCCTGCAGGTGCTGCAGGGCATCATCGGCGGCTGAGGACACCGGTCATGGTCGACTGGATGATGAACGGCCTGGTGGAATGGCTCGCCGAGCGGTTGCAAGATCTCCTCGGCGGGCTCTTGGCCTATCTGACGTCGTCGATGTTCTTGTCGCCGGACGTCACCGTGTTGCCGCAGGTGCAGACCATCGCCGCGAAGAGCGCGCTGGTTGTCAACGCCTGCTACATCCTCGCGCTGGTGACCGCCGGCGTCGTGACGATGACCAGTAGTTCGGTCGAGATGCGGTACGGCGTCAAGGAACTCGTGCCACGCCTCGTTGTCGGGTTCATCCTGTCGAACGTTGCGGTTCCACTCTGTGCCGTTCTCATCGATGTCGCCAACGCGTTGACGGTGGCCATGGTCGGCACTGCGGCGCCGACCACGCAGGCGGTCACGATGGCCCGTACCCACGTGGCTGCCGCTCTCACCGACCCGGCCAACGCCCTTATCGCGCTGGTTATCGGGTTGCTGATCGTCGGGCTGATGTTCGCCCTGGTCACCGGTTGGGTCGTACGCGTTGCCGTGCTGGTCATCCTGGCCGGGCTCGCCCCGCTCGCGCTGGCCTGCTATTGCCTGCCCTGGACGCAACCAACCGCCGACCTGTGGTGGCGCAGCATGCTGGGCTGCCTCGGCACGGCCGTGCTGCAGGCCATCGCGTTCTCCACCGGCATCCACCTGCTCACCGACCCGGAGGCGAGCATTCCGGTCCTGATCGGCCTGCCGGGCTCGGACGTGTTGAACCTGTTGCTGGTCGCGGTGGTGTTGTGGATGACGGTCAGGATCCCCGCGATGATGGGCCGCTACGCGGCGGGCAAGGGGTCGCCGAACGTCGGCGGGATCATGCTGCGGGCAGTGGTCATCCAGGGCATCACCCGCCGTCTCCCGGGCGGCGGGCTCGGGCGTACCGCCTTGCGAGGTGGGCGATGACGATCGAGGACCACGTCCCGCGTGCCGTCGTCCCGGCCAACGTCAACGAGCCTGACCGCATCGCGTTCGGGCTGACGTTCCGGCAACTGGGCATCATCGGCGGTGCCGGCCTTGTCGGCCTCGGGGTCTACGACACGTTCGGGCATCTACTGCCACAGGCGGTGTGGATCGTTGCCGGGGCGCTCGTGTTCGCCGTGGCGGTCGTGGTGGCGCTCGGCCGCCGTGACGGCCTGCCGCTGGACGTGTGGCTGCGGCACGGGTTCGCGCTGAGCAGCAGGCCGCACACGCTCGCCCCGGGTTCAGCTCGGGTCAGCGCGGTCGCGGTCGTGGCCGGCCAGCCGAGCCTTCCGGCGCCGCTGCGTTCTCCGGCTACGGCGATCAGCCCGACCGGAGTGCTGACCAGTGAGGGCGGCGGCAAGGTCCTGATCGCCTGCGGCACGATGAACATCCACCTGCGCACCGGGAGTGAGCAGGGGGCGCTGTTGGAGGGGTTCGGGCGGTTCCTCAACAGCTTGACCGGGCCGGCGCAGATCGTCGTGGCTGCGCAGCGGCACGACCTGACCGTCTACGCGCAAGCAGTCGTCGACCACGCGCCGCGCTTGGCGCATCCGGCGTTGCAGGCCGCCGCCGACGACTACGCCGAATTCCTGCTCGACCTCGACAGCCAGCGCGATCCGCTGCGCCGCCAGGTCGTCATCGTCACCGCAGAGCTTGGGGCTGACGCCGGCGTGCGCGCGCTGTCCGGGCTCGGTGTCGAAGCTGCCCCTCTGGATGGGCCGGCTGTCGCCTCCGCGCTGGCCGGTGCGGTCGATCCGTTCTCCCCGCCGGTGCCTGGCCCGCGTGCGGTGCCCGGCGCCCCGATCACCCTGCGGAGCACATCGTGAACCTGTTGAAAATGCCGAAGATAAGTGTCGCGGCTGGCGCGGAGATGCCCTCCCCCGCCGCGTTGTCGGTCACGCCGTGGCACGTGCAGGTCGGCGACGGGTATGCCGCCACCTACGTGGTGTGCGGTTATCCGGCCGAGGTCGGCCCAGCCTGGTTGGACCCGCTGCTGTCCTACCCGGCACGGGTCGACGTCTCGGTGCATCTGGACCCGGTGGCGCCGCATCTGGCCGCGCCGATGCTCAAGCGCCAACGCGCCCGCCTCGAATCCTCGCGCCGCCTCGACGCCGACCAGGGACGCTTGGGTGACCCGATGGTCGAGGCGGCCGCGGCCGACGCCGCCGACCTCGCCGATCGCGTCGCCCGCGGCGCGGCGAAGCTCTTCGACACCGGCATCTACGTCACCATCCACGCCCGTACCCTCGACGAGCTGCGCACCGTCACCGCGGGCGTGAAGGCGGCCGCCGCCAGCGTGCTGCTGGATTTGCAACCGGCCACGTTCCGGCACCACCAGGGCTGGATCTCCACTCTGCCGGTCGGTGTGGACCCGCTGCGGATGCGCCGCATCCTCGACACCACCGCCCTCGCGGCGGCGTTTCCCCTCGCCTCGCCGGACCTCGCCGCCCCGGCCCCCGGCACCGTCGCTGCGCCCGAGGGGCTGCTGTATGGGGTCAACACGACCAGCAACGGGGTGGTGATCTGGAACAGGTGGGCGCAGGACAACCACAACTCGGTCGTCCTGGCCCGCTCCGGCGCGGGCAAGTCGTACTTCGTCAAACTGGAGGTGCTACGGAACCTCTATCAGGGCACGGTCGTGTCCGTCATCGACCCCGAAGACGAGTACGCGCCTCTGGCCGAGCACGTCGGCGGCACGGTCGTGCAGCTCGGCCAACCGGGCGTCAGGGTCAACCCCTTCGATCTGCCCGCCGACCACCGGGCCGACACCCTCACCCGACGCGGCCTGTACGTGCACACACTGATCGCGGTCATGCTCGGGGCGGCACCGCCGCCGGGTGAGCGCGCCGCGTTGGACCGGGCGATCACCGCCACCTACGCCCGCGCCGGGATCACCGGCGACCCGGCCACCTGGGCCAGGCCTGCGCCGCTGCTGCGGGACCTGGCCGACGTGCTCGCCGCTGACGGCGACCCGGCCGCCGGGCAGCTCGCCGCCCGGCTCGCCCCCTGGACGGTCGGGAACTTCGCCAGCCTGTTCGACGGTCCGACCACGACCGTCCCGGCCGGGCACCTGGTGGTGTGGTCGCTGCGGCACCTGCCCGACGAGCTGCGCACGGTGGGCACGCTGCTGGCGCTCGACTCGATCTGGTCGGGCATCGACACCCCGGCCACGGCCGCCCGCCGGCGGCGACAGCTGGTCGTGGTGGACGAGGCCTGGCTGCTGATGCGCGACGGCGAAGGCAGCAGGTTTCTGTTCCGGATGGCCAAGGCAGCGCGGAAGCGGTCCGCCGGCCTGTGCGTGATCACGCAGGACGCGGCCGACGTGCTGTCGACCGACCTCGGCCTCGCGGTGGTGTCCAACGCCGCCACGCAGGTTCTGATGCGCCAGTCCACGCAGTCCATCGACGCGGTGTCCGAGGCGTTCGGTCTGACCGCCGGGGAGTCGCGGCTGCTGCTGTCGGCGCCGCGCGGCGAGGGACTGCTCGTCGCTGGTTGTAGCCGGATTCCGTTCCGCAGTGTCGGATCGGCGGCCGAGCACAAGCTTGCCGTGACGGGAATCGGGGAGGCCGCATGACCTCCACCCCGACCTGGCCCGCCGACGTGGGGCATTGGATCATCGCCCGGCCGTGGCTGGGCTTCATCGCCGCCGCCGCGATCGTCAGCGCAGTGTTCGGCCACGACCGACTGCTCGCCTGGCGGCACCAGCGGTTCACGGCCGGCGCACGGTGGCTGACCGTCGCCGCCCCGCCGGAGGTCACCGCCGAGGCTGCCGCGGCGTTCTGGACCACGCTGGTCGGCGTGCTGACGCCGTCGGTGTGGCAGCAGCGCCTGTTCGGCATCCCGCACGTCGGCTGGGAGTACATCTGGACCGGCCGGTCCCTGACCATCCGGGTCTGGGTGCCGGGCACGGTGGCGCGCGGCGCGGTCGAGGCCGCCGTCCGGGCGGCCTGGCCCGCGGCCACCCTCACCACCGCGGACGCCGCACCGCCGATTGCGCCCACCGTCGCCGAGGAGGTGGGTGGGGCGCACTGGCCGCAGCACACCGACGGGCTGCCGCTGCGCAGCGAGCACGACACCGACCCACTGCGGGCGCTGCTCGCCACCGGAGCCGAGGTACGCCACCGCGAACACGCATGTGTGCAGATCCTCGCCCGCCCGGCACCCACCCGCCGCGTCCGCGCCGCCCGCAGGGCCGCCGCGAGCAACCATCGCCACGGGCGGCCCGACCTGGCCACCCGCGCCGTCACCGGGGCGGTGCGGCTGGCAATCGAGCCCCTGCTGTGGATCCTCGACGTGTTCACACCCGGCGCGTCGCGGCCCCGCACCCCGGGCCATGCCCCGGTGCGTCCGGCCGAGCGGGACCCGGTGGCCACCGCTGAGGCCCGCACCGTTGTCGACAAGGCCGTGCGGGTGCCGCACTACGAGATCGCGGTCCGGTTCGCCGTCGCGGCTGACGCCGGCACGTCCCCACCAGACCCGCAACGGGCCGCGCACGTCCGCTCACGCCTCGGCGGGCTCGGGCACACCATCGCCTCGGCCGCCGCGGCGTACACCGGCCCGAACCGGCTGCGCCGGATGAAGATGCCCCGCCCGGTGGCCACGCTCGCCGGACGGCAACTACGGCGCGGGTTCCTGGCCACCGTCCCGGAACTCGCCGCCCTGGCCGCGCTGCCGCAAGACCTCGCCGTCCCGGGCCTGGACCGGGCGCGGGCCAAGGCCGTGCCGGCACCCGTGCAGGTGCCCTCCGGCGGGCGCAGCGTGAAGGTGCTGGGCCGCTCGCAGCTCGGCCACCACAGCATCGGCCTCCGCGTGACCGACGCCCGCCAGCATGTGCACGTCGTCGGCAAGACCGGCGTCGGCAAGTCCACGCTGCTGCTGAACATGATCCTCGGCGACATCAAGTCCGGGCGCGGGACCGTGGTCATCGACCCACGCGGCGACCTGATCACCGACATCCTCGACCGATTGCCCGCCTCCTACGCCAAGAAGATCGTGCTCATCGACCCGGACCAGGAGAACCCCGGCTGCTTCAACCCCCTCGATGACGGCGGCGACCCACACCTGGCCGTGGACAACCTCGTCGGCATCTTCGCCAAGATCTTCCAAGGCCAGTGGGGGCCCCGCATGGACGACACCATGCGCGTCGCCTGCCTCACCCTGATGCGCCACGCGAAACCAACCCTGAGTCTGGTCCCGTCGCTGTTGCAGGACCGGGACTTCCGGGCCCGGTTCACCCACGGCCTGGACGACCCGGACGGCCTCGGCGGGTTCTGGCTCTGGTACGACGGCATCAACGAGCAGTTCCGGGGCCAGGTCATCGCACCCGTCCTCGCCAGACTCCGGGCATTCCTGCTGCGCGACTTCGTCAAGTCGGTGATCGGCAACGCCCACTCGTCGTTCGACATGGGCCGGGTCCTCGACGGCGGGGTGCTGCTCTGCCGGCTACCCAAGGGCATCCTCGGCGAGGAGACCAGCCGCATCCTCGGCTCGATGATCGTCGCCCGGGTCTGGCAGGCCGCCATCGCCCGCGCCAGCATCCCCGAAGACCAGCGCAAAGACGCCAACCTCTACATCGATGAGTGCCACAACTTCCTCACTCTGCCCGGCAGCGTCGGGGACATGCTGGCCGAGGCGCGCGGTTTTCGGCTCGGGCTCGTCCTGGCGCACCAGGACCTGGCGCAACTGCCCAACGACATCGCCGCGGCGGTGTCGGCCAACGCGCGCACGAAACTGTTCTTCACCGTCGACCCCGCCGACGCGCGGGACCTGTCCCGCCACACCAAACCCGAGCTGGATGAGCACGACCTCGCCCACCTCGACGTCTACACCGCCGCCGCCCGGCTGCTGGTCGGCAACCGGGAACTACCCGCGTTCACCTTCGTGACCAACCCGCCGGCGCCACCGGTGGGTGAAGCGACCGCGATCCGGCAGGAGTGCGCCGCCGCCCACAGTCACACCGGTGGCGAGCCGCCGATGCAGCAGCTCGCCCGTACCGCGATGAAGCGGCGCATGACCGACCGCGACCGCTGACCCGGGCCGCGCGTTCGCAGGCTCGGCTGGGCACGGCACCGGGGGCTCGTCTGGGGGTGTCCGCGACACGAGACCCCACACGAGCCCCGCGCACCTGGTCTGTCAGGTGCCTGACCTGCCCCAACCCACCCGACGCCAGGACCGAAACCAAGATCGACTCATCCAGACTCCCTACGGGACTCTCTCTCCAGGGGTATATCCATGCCGCAATCGCAATCGGCCAGCCTCCTTGCCATCTATCCCCACATCACCAACCGGGACCGTCGGCTTCTCCAGCTGCTCGACGACCACCAGGTCCTCACCACCGATCAGATCCACCGCATGCTGTTCCTGGCCCGACGGACCTGTCAGATCCGCCTCGGTGAGCTGGCCGCGCTGGGCCTGCTGGACCGGTTCCGGTTCGCCCGCGCCGGGGGTGGTAGCCATCCGTGGCACTGGACCCTCGGCCACCAGGGGCACCGCTTCCAGGCCGCCGCCCACCGCCGGCCCGAACCCACCGTGCGCACCAGCCGCCAGGCCGTCGACCGGCTCTCGGCCAACCCGAACCTGACCCACCTGCTCATGGCCAACGAATTCTTCGTCCGCCTCACCGTGCACGCCCGCCAACACCCGCAGGCGCGGCTGGACCGGTGGTGGTCCGAAACGATGACCACCAGGCAGTTCCGCACCATCACCGCAGACGGGCACGGCCTGTGGAGCGTCGCGGACACCACAGTGGGGTTCTTCCTGGAGGCCGACACCGGCACCGAACCCCTCGGCCGGGTGGTGGCCAAACTCGACCGGTACGCGCAGCTGATCCGCCGCGGCGGCCCCCGCTACCCGGTGCTGTTCTGGCTCGGCAGCGAACACCGGGAGGAACACCTACACCGGCTCCTGCGCAGCCGCCGCGACAGCGTTCCCCTCGCAACCGCCAACCACGCCACGAACCCCGCCGAAGCGGTCTGGCTTCGTGACGGCGCCACCGGCCGAGTCCGGCTCACCGAACTGCCCAGCGACCACGGGCAGCCCGTGGCGGACAACCCGAACTACGACGAGAGCGGCTTCGTACTCTGACAGACCCTGACAAGCTCACGGCAGATCCTATCAGCGCAGCTCAGCGGCATAGCCGGCAATCCTGACAGAGCGGGTGCTGTCAGGTCACGACGCTACGGTGCAACCTCTTCTCTCTTTGCTCGCACCGCCGCCCCGTCTTCCCCCTGGACCTGCCCGCGCCAGCGGGATCACCCACAGCCCACCTGACGGTCGGCTCGTGATCCACGCCCCGCGCCCTCGCACGGCAGCTTCCCGGCACAGACGCCGCCGCGACCCGGTGACACCACGCCACACACCCTCCACGCCCACCCCTGCCCGAAGGGAGCACCCTGCCATGCCCACGCCGCTGTTCGACCAGGTCGTCGTCACCGTCTGCTTCGCCCCCGGCGAAGACGCCGACTGGTTCGCCGCCTCGGAGAAGGTCAACGACCTGCTGCACGCCGACGGCACCCCGGCCCGCCGCTACCACGTCCGCCACCGCCGCCTCATCGGCTGGCTGACCCGCTTCCTCGGCTACTACCTCCTCGACGCCGCCCGCCGCTTCGGCGCGGTCACCATGGCCGCCGGAGGCCGCAAGGGCCGCCTCGACCTCACCGGCACCGCCGCCAACGCCGCCCACCACGCCGCCCTGCGCTGGCGTACCTGGAACACCCACATCGCCGCGACAACCCGTCCAGCCCACCCGTGGGAGGACTACCTCGCCCAGCACAACGCCGACCCGACCAAGCTCCGCCTGGCCGAGGCCCGCCGACGCTTCGAGCAACAACCACGCGTCCTGGCGATGCTCGCCCACCATCTCGACCCGTACGAACTGTCCGTCTACCAGGCCGGCGAAGCCACCTACGTCGGACTGCACTGGCGCATCGCCCTGATCGGCAACGCACTGATCACCACCGACGGCCGCCTGCTCATCCCGACCAGCGACTCCGTCGCCGACCGAATCCGCTTCCTCAACGAAGCCTGCGCCTACCTACGCAGCCTGCGCTCCAGCGCACGACTGTGCGCCGTCGCCATCGCCTAACTGCCCTACCGCCCGAACGCACCGAGGACCGGTCGCAGCCCCGCTGCGACCGGTCCTCGCCATGCCCACAACCCGACCGTCTGCAAAGGAGACCTCTCGTGTTCCTGACCGATCCCGCGCTACGGCGCATCGCCGCCGACACCAACGACGTCCTGCCCGAACACCTGTGGCGCCACGACACCGCCACCCCCGAACCACTCGGCGACCTCGCCCGCATCCTGCACAAGACCGCCCGCGACTTCACCGACAGCACCACCAGCCTCGACCAGGCCCTCGCCCGGGCGGGTGTGCTCACCGAAACCGCCCGGCAAGGGCTGGCCGCCCGCGCCGACCTGCACATCGCCAGCTACCAGCAGACCCTCACCGACGCACTGGTCGCCCGCGAACGGCACACCGTCCTCGGGGCCGCGCTCGTCACCTGCTACCACGCCTGGCGCCACCACCGACCGATCGCCGACGGCGACGAGCGGTACCTACTCCTGCGGCGCTGCGACCCGTCGCGAGGCGTCGCGACGCTACGGCGCAGCGACCCGCACACCTGGCTGGTCGTACCCGACGTCGAGGCCGCCGGCGCGTTCGACATCCCCTACCCGGATCGCGTCGTCGGCGAGGTCACCGAAACCGATCACGGGTGGACGCCCACCGCCTACATCGCCCGGCCGCATCAGGCCCCGCTCACCACGGTGTATCCGCTACCCGCCTGCGGTGACCTCGCCTCGGCCTGCCGGTCCCTGCTGCGCTGGTGGCACCTACGCCACTCCGACACCTGGCGCAACCGCACCCCGAACCAACTCGACCCCACCGAACTCGCCCACCTCGCCAGTTGAAGCCGGGGACCTCATGGCGCACCTCGACACGATCAGCCGCTGGATCACCGCGACGACCGAGCGCACCCTCGACCAACACGCCACCGACCCCGTCCCCGCCGCCGCACACCTGCCCGAAGCCGCCGCCAACCTGCGGCACCTGCGCACCGAACTGCTACACGCAGTCGACCGGCTGCGCACCCTCCTGATCAACGAAGACGACCTGAACGGTTCCACCAGCACGGTCGCCGGCCCGGTCGAGACCATCACAGAGCTGGCCCGGGAGTACCGGTACGCCCGCAACTGGATCGACACCCTCATCGGCGACGCGGCACGGGCCGCGTACGCGCAGGCGAACCCGGGCCGGTCGGTGCGGCGGCGCTACGTCAGCCCCGGTGACACGGTCCTGGTCGTCCTGCCGCACACCGACTCCTGCCGCCGACAGAACCTCGCCGGACACGCCAGCCCCATCAAGGTCGGCACATCCGACGCCCGGATCCGCCCGCCCGGCAGCGTCAACCCGCTGTATCTGTCCCACGCCGACGCCGGCGTCTACCGCGATCCGACCGAGGACCGCCTCTACATCCTCCAGGCCGACGAGGCCGTCCCCGGTCACTGACCGGCGCCGCGGCACCACTCACCGCCACGACCCACCGGGCCACGCCTGAGCGGCGCCCCTCGGCAGCGCGCGACGTCATGCGCCTGCCGCACTGGCCGTTGCCCGCGACCCCCGGCGCACCACCCGCCCCGGCACACCACCGTGCCCGGCACCCCTCACCAGTTCCCACGAAAGGAAAATCCTGATGGAACACCTGTCGCTGACGCCTGCCACGCAGGCCGCCCTCGACGCCCTGACCGACCTCGGTCAGGGCGACGTCCACGAGTTGGCCGACAAGTCCGGCAAGGCCCGCTCGACCACCGACAAGGCGATCAAGACCCTGGCCGACGCCGGTGTCATCGTCGCGGTGGACCCCGACGCCGACCCGGCCGAGGGCAAACCCGCGCGGTGGACCCTCGCCACGCCGAGCGACGCCGATGCCCTCTTGCCCGCCGACCCGGCCGACGCGGCCGACATCGGCGAACCGGAGCCTGACAACGCGGCCGACCAGCCGCAGATGGAGGCAGGCCACCAGCCCACCGATGCGGTCGACGGCGCCTCCGCCGAGAACGACCGACCGGACGACGGCAGTGACGACGCCGTCGACACGCCGGACACCGAGACGGCCGACCAATCGGGCAGCCAGGTCGACAGCGACGACGCGACCGAGTCCGACGGCACCACTGCGGACAACGCCGACCGTGGAAAGGACGAGCAGGCACCGACGGTCGCGGCCGTGCAACCCGCTCGCCCTGGGGACCGCAAGGTCATGGCCATCAAGGGTGTCCTTGCCGACTACGGGGACATCGGCGCCACGCTGGACCTGATTGTCGGCGAGAGCGGTATCAGTCACCCGACCGCCTCGCGGCTGCTGACCGCGATGGAGCAGGCCGACGCCGCCCGCCGGCTGCCCGGCCTGCCGCAGCGGTGGATCGCCGGCCCGACCAAGGCCAGCGAGGTCGACCCGAACCCGCAGCCACCCCGCTGCCCACTGTGCTACCAGGTCATCCGCGGCCTGGCGAACACGCCGAGCGCCACGGCCGCGGTGCTGCCCCTGATCCGGCCGGACGGCACGCTGCACGTCGTCGCGCCGGACGGCGAGACCCACGTCGTCACCCTGCCCCGTCGCACGCCGCCGCGCGCGACGGGCATCACCGCGAGCGTGGGCCGCCGCAGCGACGGGACCGCCAACGCCGACGGCAGCCAGCCGTTCGGCCGGGGCGAGTTGGAGAAGCTGACCCTCGACGTCCTGGCCGCGAACCCGGGCCGGGCGATGAGCCCGCAGGACATCGCCACCGCCATCAGTGCACAACTCGGCCGCGCGGTCAGCTCCGGGGCGGTGCGCAACAACTGCACCAAGGCCGCCGCCGCCGGCCGGATCCTCCTGGCCTCCGACACACCGCTGACCTTCACCTACTCGCCCCAGCCCGACCAGAACCCCACCCCGAGCACCAGCGCGAACCACCCTCGGCAGGACGACAACGACGCCGAGCAGTCCTGACCCGCACCACCCCCAACCCATCGCGGGGGCCGAGCGCGTACGCGCTCGGCCCCCGCGGCATATCGAAGAGGAGAACCCCTGTGCCGCACGAACTTGAGACATTCGCCGACGGAACGACCGCCTTCGCCAGCGCCCGCCTGTCGGCCTGGCATCAGCTGGGCACCGTCACCCAGCACACGATGAAGGCCGAGGAGATCATGGCCGCCGCCCGGCTCGGCGACTGGGGCGTACGGACCATCCGCACCGTCGGCATCGACATCGTCAACGGCGTCGAGGTGCAGATCCCCGCCGACGACAAGCGCATGACCGTGCGCCGCAACCCCGTCACCGGCGCAACCGAGTACCTGGGCATCGTCGGCACCGACTACACCGTGGTTCAGAACGAGCAGTGCGCCGAGATGCTCGACCGCCTCGTCGACCAGGTCGGCGGCGCCCACTTCGAAACCGCCGGAAGCCTCCGCCGCGGCAAGTCGGTGTTCGTCACGATGAAGCTGCCCACGGCGATGGAGATCGCCGGGGTGGACCGCCTGGACCTCTACCTCATCGGCACCACCTCCCACGACGGCACCGCCGCCCTGCGGGTCGACGCCAGCCCGATCCGAGTCGTCTGCGCCAACACCCAACGCGCCGCCTTCGCCCACTCGGCCGGGCACTACACGTTCCGGCACACCTCCAACGTCAACTCCCAGATCAGCCAGGCCCGTGAAGCGCTGGGCCTGATGTGGACGTACATGCAGACCTTCGAGAAGGCCGCCGAGCGGATGCTCCAGACCGAGCTGACCATGCGCGAGTTCGAGAAGGTCGTCGCCGGGGTGTGGCCGGTCAAGGACAACGCGTCCGAGCAAACCCGCAACAACGCCAAGCAGCGCCTCGGCACCCTCAAGTACCTGATCCGCGAGGCCGACACCCAGAAAGCGATCACCGGCAGCCGGTGGGCCGGCTACCAGGCCATCACCGAGTACCTCGACCACTACCAGCCCGCCAAGAACGAGACCGCCCGCGCCAACCGGGTGCTCACCGGAAACGTCGGCGAGCTGAAGGTGACCGCCTTCGACCTCCTGAAGGTCTGACCGCACCTCGACACCTCGGGGCAGCGGTCCACCGGCCGCTGCCCCGGCCCGCACAGGACGGACACACCCATGGCACAGCCGAGCACCACCGAACGCGGATCAGACCGGACGGGCCTCCCATGATCCGCCACATCCGTCACCCCCGCAACCTTCGACAGTCGGTGTGCGGCCTGCCCGCTGCCGACGTGCAGCGGTGGGAGACCGAAGACCCGCCGCGCGTCGAGTCCACCTGCGAGGACTGCTACACCCTGCTCCCCGAAGCGCGACGACCCGACGACGCCAACCACCCACCCGGAGACCCCACCCTCATCGACACGCTGCGGCGCATCGTCGCCAACCGCCAGCACGCCAAGATCGACGGTGTCCTCGTCGACCTGTGGTCGGCCAGCGTCACTGTCCTCATCTGGGGCAAACTCCGCGACGACAAGCGGCAACAGCTGCTGACCCTGCCGTCACACGAATTGATCCTGCGCTGCATCGCGATCTACACCCGCCTCACCGCGAAGAACGACCACCAGTGACCGGCCCCCGACCACCTCAGTGGTTCCACTTCGGGCCGTGGGTCTTCTCGATCGACGCCGCGCAAGCGCTGATCGCGGCGTCGCCCCGCGCCACCCAGCCCCTGGACGTGCCGGCGTGGGCCGCCGCGTACGGCCTCGCCTACCTCGGCAACGCGTGGGCAACCAGCCTCATCGGCCCGACCAGCACCGCCCTCAACCGGACCTACGCCATGACCACCGACCTGACCCAGCCGCTGATCGTGGCGCAGATCAGCGTCAACAAAGCGCCGCCTGGCCCGCTGCTCATCGACGGGACCCACCGCCTCTACCGGGCCTGGCGCGAACACATACCGCGACTGCCGGCCTACGTGCTCACCGTTGAGGAAACCCGGCAGGTCCAGGACGACCTGCTCCTCGGACCAGGCGGAACCTCCGCCATCCCGCCGTCGCACCCCTGACAGCCTGACACAACCCGATCCCACCGCGTACGCCTCGGAAGCCACCCCAACGCCGGCGGCGGCCGAGGCGTACGCGCATTCACCCCTTGCGGAGGAACCCGTGACGCACACGCCACCGTGGCGCAGGGTCTGCGACTGCCGCTGCATCATCCATTACCGCCAGCCGCGCACCACCTACAACGAGTCCGGCTGCGCCTGCACCATCACCTGCGCCACCCAGCCGATCACCTTGCTGACCAACCAGTGGGGCCGTTCGTTGTTCCTCGACCAGAGCAGCGGCCTCTGGCAGGTCCCCGCCATGGCCAACGGCACCTGGGACTGGGACCGCGCCACCAAGATCGACACCCGGGCCGACGTCTACAGCGTCGGCCTCGTCATCGACCACCTGCTCCGCCAAGCCGCCAATGTCCTCGACGCACTGCCCGACTAACAGTGACCACTCAAGGTGGGCCGCCCATGCGGGCGGCCCACGACCTTTCGTGCTTCACGAACAGAGGAGACATCTATGCGCCGCACCGCCCGCGAGCGCACCTGCGACTGCCGCTGCCCGACGCTTACGCCACATGGACCGACGACGCCCAGCACCTCGTGGAGCAGTTGACCAAGGCCCTCACCGAGTGCGCCACCGACGCCCTCGACGCGCTTCCCGCCGGGTTCGCGCTACCCACCAACACCCCACCCGCCGTAGCGACCGCCATCAGCTGGGCCGTGAACCCAACTCGGCACGCCCTACCACTTCGGCGGCACCTGCACCGACCCGCACTCCGGCGACCCCGACAACAATGCGACTGCTCTCGCTCGTGCAGTCGGCGTACCGGGCCGCCGGCATCCCCATCCCACGCGTCACCACCGACCAGGTCAACGCCGGAAAGCCGGCAGCTGACCCGACCCTCCAGCTGCCGGGCGACCTCGTGTTCATCCCCGGTAGCCGAGGCACCATGGCCAACCCCGCCACGTCGGCATGCTATTGGGCAGGAACTGATCATCCAGGCGCCACGAACCAGCGACACGGTCAAGATCTCGCGACTGAACAACTGGTTCGGCCAGATCGCCGCCATCAGGCGGGTTGGGCTGTAGCAGCGTCGGAATCCCCACGGGCCAGGGCGATAGAGACAGCCCTGCACGCCGAATTGCCGATGACGTCGCTCGCCACATGCCCTGGCCTGGCCTGGCCTGGGGACGCTCCGGCAGATGAAACAGCCGAAATGAGTACGCCTCAGACCAGATCGCGCCAGAACTCGACGCTCGCCTTCGGCTCCCACGGGGCCTGGCCTGGGCCCACGCTACCGAACTCCCGGTCGATGTAGTCGGCGAGATCCAACCCGTAGTAGATGATGTCGGTCTGCCACATCGAAAGCACCGGGTGGCCGAAAGCCCTCGGCTCACCAGGAAGATACCGGTGCCCATACACCGGCACCATCTTCGGAACCTGCGCCAGCATGTGCGTCGCTGTCGCCGATGCGGAGGCGGTGCCGCTTGGACGTGAACCCCAGCCGTCGTACCAGAAGCCGTTGTTCTCGACGTCGAACAGCACTCCTTCGCTGGGCCAGTCCAGCAGACCGCGCAGCATGTCGCGGTCCCCACTACGCCATTCGGGCCATGGCTGCGGGTTTGCGTAGATCACGTCCGGCTCGCGTGGCTCGGGCCGAGTGTTCACCGGCAGCCCTGCGGACAGAAACGCCCGGTGGTCGGCGGCAAACTGGAACCCGAATTCTTGCTCAATCCGGTCAAGTTCCGAGTCGGTGAGTCCGGGGTCGATCGCGCAGACGGATCTGAGCCGTAGCCGTCGCATCGCTTCCTGACCGAGACGGCGGCCATCGACACCCTGCTGATCAAGCCCTGCCATCACGACGCGAGACTCTACCTCGTCAACGTGTCACCGATCTGCGCCTTCGTCATCGCATCGACGCACTCACGTCGGCACGACCGCGCACCCTCGGGCCGAAGTGCCATTGCTGTGGGTAATGCTCGGTTCGGGCAAGCGGTCGTGGTCAGCAGGGATCGGATGCGCCTGACAGCATCGTCGGGTGGCCGAGACAACGGACTGGCACGACTGGCATTCGCCGTACGCCGACGACGCGTCAGCGTTGTCACGGCGACTACGGATCGTGCAGCGCCACATCGACGACTGGCTGGACCAGCGGCCAGAGCCCACGCTACGAGTCGTCAGCGTGTGCGCGGGTCAGGGCCACGACCTCATCGGCGTGTTGACCGGCCGCTCGGACGCCGACCGGGTGCAGGCCGAACTGATCGAAAAGGACTCACGTAACGCCGCAGCCGCACGCAAGCGCGCCGCCGCGGCCGGTCTCGGCGGTATCACCGTCCGGTGTGCCGACGCCGGCGACTTCGCCGCGTACCGTACCGCCGTCCCGGCCGATCTGGTGCTCCTCGCCGGCGTGCTGGGCAACATCAGCGACCAGGACGCCCGAGCGACGATCACCTCACTGCCGAGGCTGTGCGCGCCAGGAGCCGCGGTGATCTGGACCCGGACACGTAGGCCTCCGGACCTGACCCCGGCGGTGCGGCGCTGGTTCGCCGGCGTGGAGTTCACCGAGCAGGCCTTCGATGCGCCGCCCGGCGGACTGTTCTCAGTGGGCGTGCACCTGTTCCGCGGCCGACCCGACAGCCCGCCCCCGAGCGGCCGGATCTTCACCTTCACACGATAAGAATTATCCGCCGCCGAGACTGCCGGTAGCGGTAGTCAGAGCAGCGACGTAGCAATGTCCGCGGCAGATCAGCGCATGCGGGACCGCTAGCACACGCTTTTCTGATGGCCGAGCCGGCCGGGCAACGACAACGCTGAGGGCCGTTAACCAGAATGTTGGACACGTGGCTCGCCACGACCACCCCGCAACCACGATTGGCGAGGAGCAGACCATCGACAACTCCGACACGATCTCCCTGTGGCGGCCCACTGGGCAGGCCGAACGTGACCTCGTGGCGGCGTCGGGGTGGCGGGCTTGGCCACCACGCCTGGCGGATCAGCCGATCTTCTACCCGGTCCTGAACCGCTGGTATGCCACGAAGATCGCCCGGGAGTGGAACGTCCCGGCCGGGGGTGTCGGCTACGTAACCCGGTTTGACGTCGAGCGGTCGTACCTGGACCGTTACGAGGTTCACCAGGCCGGTGGCCGCGACGTGCTGGAGTACTGGATCCCCGCCGAGGAGCTTGCCGACCTCAACGCCCACATCGTCGGCGCCATCATCGAGGAATCCGAGTACCGCGGCCCAGTGAACGACCACGAGTTCGCCCGCGCCGACAAGGCCCTGGGCCGGTCTCTGCCGGCCGCTTGGCGCACCTACCTCCAAGGTGAGTCGTGGTTCCGGCGAGGGTGGATGTCCAGCGGAGCCTACGTGTGGCTCAACTCGCCACGCGAAATGCTCGACGTGCATGACGCATGGGACCACGCCACCGATGAGCATCCCGGCATCGCGATCATCGGCGGTGACGGCTCACGCGAACAGCTTGTGCTCGACCTGCGCAGCGACCCTGCGCCGGTGCTACTGACCGACATCACCAGCAGCGGCTGGGAAGATGCGATTCGGCAAGCCGACGATGTCAGCCAGCTCATCGACCGCATCGAGGCAGGCACCTTCGAATTCACCATCGAGGACTAGCGGACATCGGCGGGCATAATCGACCGCGTACCTCGCGGCTCCGCGCATCACTGATGCGGTGGCAGCACCGTTTGAGTCGACGCAGGCGCCGGGGAGCCCGGTCATGATGAGCGGACTCCTGCAAGCAGCCCCGACGCGCAGCCATACAGCGAGTGATCGGTGCCTTCGTCAGTTGTCCGTCGGAGGTTCTTCAGCGGCTTCGGCAAGGTAGCCGCAGAGCTGTGGGTCGCATCCGGCCTTGTGGTCTCGGCTCCAGAGGTAGGCGTCTCGCTGCGTGACACGAGCGAGGTGAACCAGTCGCAGTTGTTCCCGTCGGGTCAGGGTCGAGGGCAGTGC
The DNA here is from genome assembly GCF_011927785.1 of Micromonospora profundi. Lineage (NCBI taxonomy): Bacteria > Bacillati > Actinomycetota > Actinomycetes > Micromonosporales > Micromonosporaceae > Micromonospora > Micromonospora profundi. Next base: position 3,290,365 of record NZ_JAATJK010000001.1, read on the forward strand.
GGTGAAGGTTTCGGGGAGCACGGCGATCATGCTGCTGACCTGATCGCCGTCGTACATCCGCAGCAGTGCGGTGCACTGCCACCAGCGGATCGCGCCGCCGTGACTGTCTCGGTTGCCCGGCCAGTAGTAGTTTGCCGGGTCCGGGACCAGGTAGTGGACGCCATCGAGGTCCAGGTGGGCCCGGAGCCATGGTCCGCCTGCGCCGAGGCCGAGTCGGAGCCGTCCGGCCTCTTCGTACAGGGCGCAGACCGCGTCGGTGTCGAGAGCTTTGAGAGCACGTGCTTCCGCAGGCAGCGGCTGACGTCCGGCCGGGGCTCTAACCGGCCAGCGTCGCAGTAGAACGCTGACCCGTTGCCGCAGCGTCATCGGCAACGGACCCTTGCCACGAATCGGCAGTGGCGGTGGTGGCGTCCACCGACGGCCGCCCTGCTCGATGTGGCGCAGCATCCATGCGCGCCCCTGCGAGCCAGTGGTGTTCCAAGTCCAGCTCATTGGCCGCGTGGCCATCGCCTGCTGGAGACTGCTGCCGGAGGTTCCTCTGCGCGACGGCCGCCAGGACCGTGGCCGAGCGATCCCCGGCATGTTGTGGCACAGATCGGCCAGAAACCTGATGCGCTCCAGATCCTCATCGAGGGAGCTGTCCGCCGACCTGCGCCGGGCGTCTCCGGCCAGATAACGAATCTCCGTGAACGCCCTGGCCGCCAACAATGCGGCTACGTCCCGATCGAGCCTGACATCCCGGCGCTTCACACCGCCTCACCAGTACCGCAATGACCGGTGCGATCCAGGGCCCGGCAGACCCACTTCTCCGCCTGATCAAGACCCTCGTCGAGCCGGATCCATCTCGCGCCGAGTGCCCCGGCGACAAGGACCACGGCGGTGCCGTACTGGAACGCGAGCCGCATGCGCCCATGATGCCAGCGGCGTACTCAATTCAGACGCTGTCTCCTGTCATCGAGGGCCAGATGCGTTCCGTCGCCCGTTTCTCCGAGGTGCTGATGAAGTGCCGGGACGTGCGCAGCGCCAGCGACCAAAATGATCTGAGCGGCATGAAGGCTCCGGCTGCGAGGCGACCGGTGCTGCGGAGATCGATCGCGGCGGCCGTCGCATGACACAGGCCAACGAGGACAAACACTTCCGGCTGGCCTCAGCGCGGAGGTGGTCAGGCCGAGCTGGTCCGACCCGGCAGCAAGAGGGCGGCGGCCCGCGCGGTGGCGGTTTCCGCCGGTTTACGGGGGCGTGCCGATGCGCGGGCGTACGAGGTGCAGCGAACGGACCGGGCGGGCGGCGTTGAAACGTGCGCGGGGCGGTCTGGCGGGAGAGGGTCAGTTCTCGTCCGGGCTGTTTCGCAGCTGGGTGGCGAGTGCGATGGTGTCGTCGTGCGGTTCGGCATCGAGGTCGGCGAGGGCTTTGGTCAGGGCGCGTAGCAGGGTGCGGATGCCGTCGGCGTCGCCGAGGGCGTGTCGGGCGTGCATCGCCTTGGTGTAGAGGGCTTCGTTGTAGTGGTCGAGTCCGATGGCTTTGGCGAGTAGGTCGGATGCGGCCTGCGGGTTGCTGTCGAGGAGGTCGTCGGCGAGCAGGAGGTGGGCTTCGGTGCCCCAGCGGCGGACTGTTTCGCGGTGGGGTTGCAGCCATTCGTAGTCGTGGCCGTCGGCGAGGGGCGCGGTGTAGAGGTCGCAGGCGGCGGTGAGGAGTTCGCGGCGGCGCGGTCCGGTGGCGATGGTGGCGCTGCGCATCAGGTCGCGCAGGGTCCACACGTCGACGTCGACGGTCGCAGGGTCGAGTAGGTACCGTCCTGCGGACTTGATGACGTAGGCGTTCTTCGTCGCGGCGGTTCCGGCGCGGCCGAGGACGTGCCGCAGGTTCGAGGCGTTGGTGTGGACGCGTTGGTCGGCTTGGCTGATGCGGGCGTCGGGTTCAAGGTATTCACCGATGTCGCGGGTGCTGGCTCCGTCGGGGTGCACGGCGAGGTAGACCGCGAGTTCCAGGGCTTTGGCTCGCAGCGGTCGGCCTTCTGCGGTGATGCCTTCGATGCGCGGGGTGCCGAGCACGCGCAGCCGCGCCCGCCCTGACAGGGCGTCGGCGGCGGGTTTGACGACGGTCGGGGTAGCCGGATCCGTGGCAGGGGCCATGGTCTCGGTGCGGCTCGCGTGTAGGGGCACGATCGTGACCGGTAGGGCGGGTGAGGTGCTGGCGGGCGGTTCGCCGGTCTGCGCCTCGCGGAGCGTGGTCAGGATCTGGAGGGCGGCGGCCGGTTCGAGTACGGGCAGGCGCGGTGGCACTGGTTCGGCGTGCTGCCCGGAGATGAGCGTGGTGTGTCCGTCCGGGGTGACCTCGACGGTGGGTCCGTGGGCCCATTCACCGAGTAGCAGCGCGGACACGTGCAGGCCTTCGCCCAGGGCGAGGGCGACTTTGGCGCGCATGCAGGCACTGGCTGACGGGGTTCCGGTGACGAGTACGACCGGCGGTAGCGCTTCCTCATCGGGCGCTGTCCGCCGCAACTCGTCCAGGTCGGTCAGGGCGTGCTCATCGAGGATGCGGCTGCGATGCAGCAGCCGGGACTCGATGACGGTGAGCGCGTCGTTGACGCTGTCGGTGACGTGCAGGCGCGGCCATGGGTTGAGGGTCACCGCGTCCGGTCCGAGCAGCGTGGCCAGGGTAGCGGTGTCGATGACGACCTCGCCGCGGGCGTTGGGGTGGTGCGGGCCGCCGGAGGCCAGCACGGCGACGAGGGCGGCGCGGGCGGCGGCGTGGGCGCCGTCTCCGACGATTCCGGTTCCGCCGCCCGGCAGTAACCCGAGGTCGGGTACGAGGGCGGGCGGCGGGCTGTCGTCGCTGCTCGTATCCGAAGGCTCGGGATCATGGGCGGCCACAGCGCGGCGGACCTGGACGACGGTCGGGGGCAGTTCGGTGGGCCGGTCATCGTCAGGCTCGCCGTTGTATCGACGGCGGCGTTGGAGCCAGAGCATCGCGGCGGCGGCGCTGATGGCGGCGGCGAGCGACCAAGGCAGCCAATCGGAGTCCGACAGATCCACACCCTGGTCTTCTGTGGCCGTAGGACTGTTCGTTGCGGGCGGCGACGTGGCGGGGTTGGAGACCCCTGACGATGGCGCGGGCGACGAAACGGATCCGCTTGGGGCTGCGGACGGCGTGGTGGTGGGAGTGCCGGCTGATGGCGAGGGCGCGGGTGGCGGCACGGCGGGATCGGGCGGGATCGGTGCGGCGCTCGGTGACGAGGGTGGTGTTGCAGGCCGGTCCGACCGGGGGTTGGGGGGCGTTGCGGGTGTGGCGGCGTGTGGTGGGCGGGCGTCGGTAGGGAGGCGAAGCTCCCAGCCGGGGTAGATGAGGTCGCAGTCGCGCAGGACACCGCCGACTGGGAAGTGGCGGTGCTTGTTCAGGCGGCAGACCTCCGGCCACCGGCCCGCGTCGCCGAGCCACTCCTTGGCGACCTTGGACAAGGTGTCGTGTCGCTCGACGGTGTAGAGGTAGCGCTGGTCGGCGACGTGGATGATGGCGGGTCCACGGGCTGCGGCTTGGCGGGGAACTTCGGCGCGCTCGGTCGCGGATGTCGACGGCCGATCCGGAAGCGCCGCCGCGTGTAGGGAGCCGGCGGGGGTGACGGCGAGCGCGGCGGTGCCGGCCAGACCGAACACGAGCCGGTGCAACGGGGCCGGCAGCCTGAGTAGGGGAATACGCCACCGGGTCACCGCCGCGAGGATCTCGGCGAGCAGGAGCAGTGCGAACACGCCCCACAGCAGCCACATCGCCCAGAGGGCCGCACCGATGAGGAAGTCCGGGGTGAACCGTCCACTGGAGCGCGCGAACCAGTCGGGGATCTGCGACCAGGCCGGCAGCCGGCGCAGCGGGTCCCCACCCGCGGTCCACAGCAGCACCGGAACGGCGACCAGGAAGAAGCCGGCGCCGATGACGCCGCGAACAGCCCCGCCGAGGGACGGTCTCGCACGTCGCGGCGAATCTGAGGGGATGCGGACGGTAGCTCGTGCACCGTACTCGGCGAGTTTGTCGTCTCTGCCCCGGCGCGTCTGCGGCACCTGTCCCCCCGGCGGTTGATCCTCGATCTTTTCGGATACACGAGGGTGAGTGTCTCTGGCTATCCCACCGAGAAGGATTCTCACCATCCGCGTACAACGAGTCACGTTCTGCGGATCATGGTTGACACCCGGTTGCCCTCACCGGCGAGACTGCCCCTCATGCCAAGCGGGGGCACTGTGTTGTCGATCGACCTCAGCTCGTCGGCCATCGCGGCCACTGTCAGCCGCCACGGCCTGAAGATCCCCATCCTCATCGACGGTCGCCTCGTCATGCCGCCCGGCGCCGCGATCGGCCCGGCGGGGGAGATCTACCTCGGCCTCGACGCCACGGCCGCGATGTCGCTGCCGGCCGACCACCGGTTCGTCGGTAACCCGGCTGACCTCCTCGGCCGGCCCACCAACAGTGTCGACGCGGCGCAACCCGACCCGGTGGATCTGCTCGCCACCGTGCTGCGCCACGTCACCCATCACGCTGCCGTCCACACCAACGGGCCGATCACCGCGCTCACCGTCACCGTCCCATCGAGCTGGGGACCACGCCGCTGCGGACACGTCAACGAGGCAGCAACCCGCGCAGGGTTTCCACCACCGGCTCTGGTCACCGCACCCGCCGCCCTCGCCGCCTACGCCACAATGCTCGGCGGCACCGTGCCGGCAGGCTCCTGCGTGCTGGTCTGCCAGGCAGACCGCGAACCGGCGACCCTCACCGTCCTGCAGACCGCTACCGACGGCTACCGCGAACTCGCGACACGACAGATCAGCCTCGACCAGGGCCTCGACCACCTCATCGCCCAACGCGTCGTCGCGATGGCAACCATCGACGCCGACCCGCTCCGAGCGGCGATGACCGCAGCCAGGAGCGATGAAACGGGCGACAGGCGCATTCTCCTGGAATCTGTTCGGGCCGCCAGAAGTCTGCTCGCGTCCCAAGACCAAGCAGCGATCCTGCTGCCCGCGCCCCGCCCACCCGCCGTCATCACCCGTCACGACGTCACGGCCGCCGCGCAGCCCCTCCTCGACCAGATCCCCGGCGCAGTCAACGGGCTCCTCGACGCGGCCGACGTCGACACCACACACCTCGCCGGCGTCGTCCTCAGACCAGCCCTCGGCGTCCCCGTGCTGGCCGAAGCGCTCACCGCAGCTGCCGGCAAAACCCCTACGCTCATCGACCACCCCCACGCCCTCGCCGACGGGGCGCTCTGCCTCACCACCACCCACCAATCAGGCCCCGCAGCCGCCGCACAGCTGCCCCGCGTGCGCCTACGCATCAGCGACCTCACCGGCGCCCTGCTCCTCGGCGCCTGTTCCCTGGTCCTGCTCCTGCAAGCCGTGTTCACCGCTTACATCTCCACCTATAGCACCTGGGTCGTCGGCGTCCGCACCTCACTACCGCAACTCGGCGCCGCCGGTGCACTCGTCATACTCGCCGCATTCGCCGTGGCGCACCTGGCACCCACCACCTGGCTCGCCGGCACGACCACCGCATCAACACCCGAACCCACCACCGGCAGCCTCATCCGACGCGGATACCTCACCACCGCCGTCGGCGGCACCATCACCGCCGCGCTCTACGGCCTGGCCACCGGCACCGCCGTCGAATACGACTACACCCCCTACCTCACATGGACCCTCGGCGCCGCCCTCCCCCTCGCAGCCTGCGCCGCCCTCATCGCCGCCACCGCACCCCGCATCCCCGCCGACGCACTACCCACCTGGCTTGCCATGACCCGCCCCGCCATCACCCACGCGATCACCGCCACCGCCGGCATCTACCTCATGCGCGCCGCACTCACCCTCACCACACCCATCTCCACGAACACCATCGCCGCAATCGCCGGCAGCATCGGCGCAGCCCTCCTCGGCATAGCCACCGCCCTCACCATCAGCCGCAGCCGCACGATCCGCGCCATCACCGCACCCGGCCTCGCCATCGGCTACGCCCTCGTCTTCACCGTCGACACCACCGGCGCCCTCATCGTCGGCTACCTCGCCGCCCTCACCTGGTGGGCCATCCGACTCACCGCACACACCCTGCGGCTCGCCTTCCCCCAGCCAGGAACAGCGCTGCGACGCCTCACCAACCCATCAAGCGACTGAAAGACCTGAAGGAGCATTCCGACCTCTCGCGGAGCGCCATGTACCGTTCTGGTTCGGATTCCTTTCACCTCATGGATTCACACCCTGCCCACCACCACGGTCGACGTGAGGCCGCCACACCGTCCGCAACAGACGACCCCGAACGCGCTCGCAGGCCCGGCGACGTCATCGGACCGGTACTCGCAGGATGCGGTCGTCGCCTGGCCGTGGGGCGGTGCCGCCCCAGGTGGCGCGGTCGGTGTTGGAGGTGATGAGCCAGAGGGTTCCGTCGGGGGCCGTTTCAACCGTGCGGATGCGGCCGTAGTCGCCGTGGAAATGCTGGATCGGATCTCCGACGGTGACGCCCTCGTTGACCGGCTGCTGCCACAACCGCTGTCCGCCGAGGGCGCCGATCCACAGTGAGCCGGCGGCGTAGGTGACGCCCGAAGGCGAGGCCTCGTCGGGGTGCAGGGTGAGGATCGGGGGTTCCCCGGTGCCGCCCTGAACGCCCTCGGACTCCGGCCAACCGTAGTCCCGGCCCGCCTTCAGCACGTTTACCTCGTCCCAGGTCCGGTGCCCCAGTTCGGACGCGTATGGCGTCGCGTCCGGGCCGAAGGCGATGCCTTGCACGTTGCGATGCCCGGAGGAGTAGATGGGTGAGTCGGGTGTCGGGTTGTCGTCCGGGATCGAGCCGTCCGGCCGGATGCGGAGGATCTTGCCGTTGACCGTGGCGTCGTCGGCGGCGTTCTGCGGCTCGAACGCGTCGCCGGTTCCGATCCACAGGTTGCCGTCCGGTCCGATCGCGATCCGGCCGCCGTGGTGCCGGTCGGCGGTCTGGATGCCGTCCAGCAGCACCCGGACCCGGGTGAGCGAACGGAAGTCGGCGGCGATCCGCAGCGCGACGATCGAGTTCTCGCGCGCTCCGGAGACCGAGGCGAAGACCGTACGGTCGGTGGCGAAGTCGCGCGAGGCGATGATGCCGAGCAGGCCGCCTTCTGAGCTTGCCACCACATCGGGCACGACGCCGACCGTGGCCGCTGTGCCGCCGTCGGCCGAGATTCGGACGATCTCGCCGGTAATCCGTTCCGACACCAGCGCAGAGCGGTCCGGCAGGAACGTCAATCCCCAAGGTGCTTCGAGCCCGGAGACGAGTTCGGTAGGTTCACCCAGCGTTGCGACCGGGCCGCTGCTGCGGGCGGCACCGGGCGGCCCGTCCGCGGGGCTGGTGGCCGGTTCGGGGCCGGATGAGCAGGCCGATAGGGCAAGCGCCACGGCTAGGCCTGCGATCAGCGAGATTCGGCGGTGCGATGGCTGCGACATGCTTCTTTCCTCCGGTGACAAGAGAATGTGGTTGCTCGAACGGGACGGATCGTCGACGTCCGGCTGGTTCTGCGGGGAGCTGGACGGTCGACAGTCCGTTCGCCCGGCACGGTGGTGGTCACGCGTACCGGTCATGGTGTGCGTCGGTCAGGAGGCGAATCGCCCCTGCAGGCGCTGGCAGGCGTAGCCGGCGGCGCCACCGATGACGCTGGCGGCGACGAGCGTGAGCAGGCCGGTCAGGACGTTGTCCGATTCCAGAGCGAAGAACGCGATGAGGCCGAGGAACCAGGCGATCATGTTGTTCAGCGGGGGCGTCGTGCGCATACCGACCGCGACGCAGGCCAGCACGAAAACAGCGACGGGCAGGGCGGCCATGCCGATGTGCGAGGACAGGAACGCGACGATGAAGTGCCCGCCGGCAGCCAGGAGCATTCCTGCCCAGAGGCTGAGCATGGAGTGCAGGCCCTGAGTGGCGGAGGCGGGGCGGGTGAACCACGCGACCCATCCGACGAACATCGCCCAGGCATGCACCCCGAGCGACTCGCTGAGCAGCGCTGCTACGGCGGCGATGACGGCGGCGATGACGGTGAACCGGATGAACTGGCTACGGGATGGAGTCGTTTCGGCCGGCGCGGGGGTGGTCGGTTTCATGATTTGCTGTGCCACGGTCTTTCCTCTCGAGGTCGATTCTCTGAGGGTTTTCCGGTGGTCAGGCGGCGCCGCCGTTGACGTAGATCGTCTGTCCGTTGATCCAGCGCCCACGTCCGGCGAGCAGGGAGATCACCTCGGCGATGTCCTCCGGGCGCCCGAGTCGCTCCATCGGGTTCTGACCGGCGATGTTCCGGATCATTTCGTCGCTCTTGCCCTCGAGGAACAGGGCTGTCGCGGTGGGCCCCGGTGCGACGGCGTTGACGGTGATGTCCCGCCCGCGCAGTTCCCTGGCCAGGATCGGCCCGAGCGCCTCGACTGCGGCCTTGCTCGCGGCGTATGCGGCGTAGGTGGGCAGGTTGAGCCGGGTCACCGACGTGGAGAAGTTGACGATGGCGCCACCGTCGCGCAGGCGACCGGCCGCCTCCCGGGCGACGACGAAGGTGCCTCGAACGTTGGTGCGGTGCATCCGGTCGAACTCGTCGAGGTCGAGTTCGGCGACCGGTTGAAGGACCATGGTGCCGGCGGCGTTCACGACCACGTCGACACCGCCGAACAACTGCTCCGTCATGTCGAACAGGGCTTTCACCGCGCTCTCGTCGGCCACGTCGGCCTGGATGGCGTGGGACCTGCCGCCGGCCTCCTGAATCGCCGTGACCGCGGCTTTGGCCTCGACCTCGTTGGCGGCGAACACGATCACGACATCCAGCCCGTCGGCGGCCAGGCGTTCCGCGACTGCCCGGCCTATTCCCCTGGAACCGCCGGTGACGACGGCAACGCGGTTGTGGTTGGTGGACATGTTGATGCTCCTTCTCGTTCGCGAAATGGTGGTATTCGGGTCTGGGTCAGGAGCGCGACGGAGACAGCAGACCTGCGAATCCCAATCGGCGGACGAAATCGGCGCGGGTCTCGTACGCGATGTCATTGACGCGCTCCACACCGGCGTGAGCGTCGTCGATCACGGTTCGGAAGGGCTTCTCACCGAACGGCAGGCCGAGCACCCGCACGATTTCCTCGGCGACCCCGGCAGCGCCCATCAGCGGGTGCTTGAGCAGTCCGGCGGTGGCGTGCTCGTTGCGTTCGACCAAGGGGTCGAGCGCGGAATAGGCGGCCGTCACATCCTGATCGCTGGCGCGGCCGGCGTTCGGGAAGTGCTCGGTGCCCTCGGTGATCGCACCCGGCATCACGATCACGGTCTCGATGCCGAAGGCGTTGGCTTCGTACGCGGTCACCACGGCCAGCGCGTCCATAGCGGCCTTGGAGACCACGTACGGGCCGAGGAACGGCGGGGTGGTGACCGGGATGGTGCTCCCGACGTACATGAGCACACCGGCCCGCCGCTGCCGAAAGTACGGCAGGACTGCGCGGTTCACCCGGTGCGCGCCGACGGCGTTGACATCGATCAGGCGCATCACGTCCTGGTCGGTGAACGCCTCGACGTAGCCCACGTTCAGGTGCCCGGCGTTATTGATCACCACGTCCAGCGTGCCGTGCTGATCAGCGACGGTCCGCACGGCCGTGTCAGCCGACTCCTGCGAAGTCACGTCCAGCTCGATCACATGGAGATCGACACCTTTGCGCTCCGCCTGCTCTCGCATGGCCGTGGCGCGGTCGGCGTTGCGGCGGGCGACGTCACGCATGCTGGCGTAAACGGTGTGCCCCGCCCCCGCGAGTTGCAGAGCAGCGAGATTGCCGATCCCGGTGCCGGCTCCGGTCACAAGGATGACGGACATTGTGGTACCTCCGATGGTATCGTAGATAACGTTCCTCTGGTTAAGACGCTACCATAAGGGCGATAACATGCAAGCATTAGCAGCGATACCATCTGGGGAGTCGACGCCCGCTGCGGCTGGTTGGCGGAGGTCATGGGGCACGCCCATGACGGGCCGCGGAGCCGTGGCGTGAGCGGCAAACGGACGCAGTACAGTGCGACCATGCCCGCCAAGGCCACCCGTGACCGCATCATCGAGGCTGCAGCGACGCTGCTCTCTGAGGGTGGGCGCGATGCCATCTCCACGCGTGCGGTCTGCGCAGCAGCGAGCGTTCAGGCACCAGCGATCTACCGGCTCTTCGGCGACATGCAGGGCCTGCTCGACGCCACCGGCAGCTACGGCCTTGCCTCATATCTGGCCAAGAAGCAGCAACTCGACGACAGCGAAGACCCCGTCGAGGATCTCCGCGCCGGCTGGGACCTGCACGTTGAATTCGGCCTCGCCCAGCCCTCGTTCTACACCCTCATCTTCGGCGAGGCACGCCCCGGTCACGAAACATCGGCCGCCCGGCAGGCAGCCGATTTGCTCGCCTACAGGGTGAAACGCATCGCCCAGGCCGGTCGCCTACGAGTCACCGAGGAACGTGCCGCCCAGCTCGTCCACTCCACCGGCAAGGGTGTGACGCTCACCCTCATCGCAACACCACCCGAAAACCGCGACCTCAATCTGTCCACCATGGCCCGGGAGTCCGTGCTGGCCACGATAACCAACGACACCATCACCGTGGCCGCCTCTGCCAGGCTGCAAAATGCGGCCGTCTCGCTGCACGCCTCCCTCGACGAAGCCACTGTGCTCACCGCGGCAGAACGCGCGCTCCTAGGCGAATGGCTGCACCGGATCAACCAAGGCTGACCCACCCGGGTATGCCGAGATCGCCCGGATGCGTTTGTGGGAATTGGCGCTGCTGCACCGCAGCCATCCCCGAGATGAGGAAGGGGTACGGCAGGATCGTCAACGTCACCAGCCACATGGGCACGTTTGACGAAATGGGAACCGGCAGCGTCTCCTACCGCGTGTCGAAAGCTGGGTTAACGCCCTGACCTGCATCCTCGCAGCTGAACTCAAGGACGACGGCATCTTGGTGAACGCGGCGTCTCCGGGAAAGGTCGACACCCGCCTGGCCTACGGGAAGGCGAAGTCCACGCCTGATGAAGCTGCGGGCACCTTCGTATGGCTCGCGACGCTGCCCTCAGACGGCCCGTCCGGAGGGCTCTTCTACCAGCGACGACCACTCGCCTGGTAGCGGCATCACCGGACAGTCTGCGTGGCACCGAGCTACCTCTGCGTGATCAACAGATGACGTGAACGAGATCGGGCCTGCGGGGGCGGTAGCGCGGTAGGAGATCAATTTGGAAGAGCGCGCTCAACGGGCCGTGATGTCCGAAACGCCTGTCGGGCGGCGGCAGAGCCCCATGCCGCTCGTGCCCGCTCGTGCCCGCTCATGACCGCTGCGCGCCACGGTTACTGGCCCGTGGATGGCCCGCGTCGGTACGAGCGGGTTACCTGCCCATCGGATAACTTGCCCTATGCCCGTCATCGATCTGAGTGCGCCGGCCCGCCCTCCGTCGCCTCGCAGGACGACAAACCCGTGGCTCGTGGCGGCGCTGGCAGCCTTGGGGCTCGTGTGCCTCAGCGGGGAGCCGGTGAACCCGCCGCAGCTTGCCCCTGAGGTGCAGTGCGAGTCATGGCAGGAATCCATTGCGGGTGAGGTGGGTCCGGCCACCGCTCCGGTAGGAGGTGCCTCACCAGGGGCAACCGCGGATGTGCGCGTGGTGGCCGTTGTGGATGGTCAAACCGGATGTGTCGTTTCTGTGCACCGGTGGCGTGAACCGGAGTTGCATTTCCAGTCCGGGGATCACGGCCTGGTCGCCATCGTCAAGATGGACGGCGAACGCGAACGGAGGCGCTGGACGGTGCGGGTGTGGGGCGAGCCGCTGGGCGGGGAACTCGTGGAATGGGGCGGTGACGACCTGGACGCTGGGCTGTCGCGGGTGATGGCCATGCTTCGGGAGCGGGTTCCGGGACTGCTCGACTGAGCGATGGCCTCGGCGTCGCTGCCCCTGCCTGAAGCCCATCTCCGCCGTGAGTCCGCACATCGTGGAACGGGCATGCTCCCCGGGACCGCGCATGCAGCTTCTGGAGCGCGTCCTGCCGATACGAACCACATAGGGTCGTTGGCATGGATCGTGATGCAGAGCTCGTTGCGGCCGTCCGTGCGGCCAATCCGGCGGCCGTGGCGAAAGCGCTCGCGGACGGCGCCGACCCCGACTCCGCCGCCAGCCGCTTCACCGTGACCGTGCTGTCCGAGGCGGCGAGTACGGGGCGGCTAGAGATCGCCCAATTGCTGGTGAACGCGGGGGCGTCGCTGCGGGCGAGGAGGCCGCAGTACCAGTCGCCGCTGCGGTCGGCGGTGAGCAATGGTCACCTCGACGTCGTCCGGCTACTCGTCGATCGTGGCGCCCTCAAGGCCGAGGGCACCGACCGTGGCAGCCTTCTCGCCACCGCGATCGCCGCCACCCGACACCGACCCCAGGCCGCAGCGTTGGAGGTTTTGCGCTACCTGCTGGAACTAGGTGCCGAGGCCGCGCCTGGCGAGGAGAGCCCGATCGTCCAGGCCGTGCTGGGATCGGCCGCACCTGCCACGATCCGCATGCTACTTGGCCATGGCGCTGATCCGAGCTCGCGGCGCTCCGACGGCACCCCAGCGCTCATCCTCGCCGCTCGGCGCGGTGACCACGCCGCCGTTGACGTGCTGCTCACCGCAGGCGCTGATCCGAACGCGGTCGATGGCTACGGGCACACCGCGCTGATGCACGCCATCGAACGGAACGAGCGGGCCGTGAGCACCGCGCTGCTGCTGGCCGGCGCTGACCATGCGGGCGCGCTCGAGATCGCACAGGGCTGGCAGCGGCAGAACGTTCAGTTCCAACTCGGCGAGATGAGCGTTGGCCTGGACGACGTACCGATCACACGTACGGCCGTGCGGCTGCATCCCACCGGGTACGAGCTGCGCGGCGATCCGGCAGAGTTCCGCCGCTGGGGGCAGCTCATCGCGTGCGCGGCGGAGGAATTGGGCGATGACGAGTGGGAAACGCGGACCGGCACCCCGTACGCGCTGGCCCAGACCGTCGCCTACAGGTTCGTCGACGATCCGGCCAAGTCGCCCACAGCGTCATGGCACCGCATCGAGCTGACCAGGGCAGAGCTGGCCACGGTACGGCAGGCATTCGTGGAGCTCGCCTACGCGGTCCGCGCCACGCTGCCGGACGGCCTCGGACAGGAGTACGTCCATGACGCGCTCGACGAACTCAATGCCCAGTTGCCCTGACTTGCGTCCGGCAGTGTGCTCGCAGCCCATATTGATTCTTGGGCGGATGACGGGATTCGAACCCGCATTGCCAGCTTAGACACTGTCGATGTCCGGCAGCCATCGGCATGACGGCGTGGTCTCGGCGGTCACTCGTGGCCTCGGCTGCCCCCTGCTGTCCTGCCCGTCCGAATGGCACGCTAAGGGCACGCCGGCACTGCACGCGAATCCGAGTCGTAGAGCGGGATCTCCTCGTCGGGCAGTCTCCGACGTCCAGGCTCCCGGGACGGGGCCAAGGTCGCCCCGGGAGATCCACATTGGCCCAGTCCCGAGAGCCTGGTAGCCCTTGTGGTGCCCGGCGAGGTGATGCTCGGCGGCATCTCTGAGGAGGATCGGGGTTCGGGACGAACGCCAAAGGTTTCAAGGTCTTGTCGTTTGTCAGCGTGGCCGGCTGGCCCGGCCGATGCCGGCCGGAGGTCGGCAGCAGGCCGGGGCCGGGCCGGCGCGGCCCGCTTGCGGGCCGCCTTGACGCAGGTAGCGACTGATTCGGCGGGTGTGCCCTGTGAACGCTCAAGACTTGACCGTCGGTCAAGCAGCGCTAGGCACGCTTCAACTTGGCTGATCTTGGTCCCCAGAACGGCGAAAGGGCCGACCCGATTTCCGGATCAGCCCTCTGACCTGCCGAAACTCTGTCGGGACGGCCGGATTCGAACCGACGACCCCTTGACCCCCAGGACGATTTGGTAAGCGTTCCCGCACGTCACACACGCTATCCCCAAGATCAGGCCGTGCGGTCGATGTCGTGCCGCGCACCATCGCGCACGACGTGTGGTCCCCACCTGGTCCCCGAACGCTGACGCACTGGGCTACCCCAGGACGCGGTTTGGTAAGTGCGGCCACGGCTGGAGGTCGCACGGGAACGAGCTACCGGCCGGATCGGTGTCTTCCAGGTGTTTCGCCCCCGCCATACCTTCGCGGTCGATACATTCCCAGGGTGGACACACCGCTGCGGGAGCCAACCTTTTGGATTCTCACCGCTCTCGCCGGCCCGCCACTGCACGGCTACGGGATCATCAGAGAGGTCGCGACCCTGTCCGGGGGCCGGCTGTCAATGCGGCCAGGCACGTTGTACGGCGCGCTTGACCGGTTGGTGGACGCGGACCTCATCGAGGCCGACCGAGAGGAGGTAGTTGACGGCCGCCTGCGCCGCTACTACCGCCTCTCCCTCACCGGTAATGCCACCCTCGCTGATGAGACCGAGCGCCTGCGGCGCAACGTGGAGGCGGCGACCGCCCGCTTGGGCAACTCGACGCCCGCCGCCCGGCCCGCCGCCCCGCGCGCCTTGGGAGGACTGGCATGAGGGACTTGGAGCGCCGCTATCAGAAATTGCTCTGGGCCTACCCCGCCGGCTACCGCCAGGCACGAGGCGCCGAGATCGTTTGCACATATCTCGACCTGGCCGGACCCGACCGCCGCTGGCCGTCGATCCTAGACGTGACGGACGTGCTGGCTGGGGGTGTCCGTGAGCGCCTACGCGCTGCCGGCGCTGCCGACCTCCTACCCGGCGTACGCCTCGCTGCTGTTCTCAGCTTCCTCACCGCGACCGCTCTCGCTGGCTTCTGGGCCGCCGCCGAGGTGGTCACCACTTCGGATACGTGGGGCGCACCATCCTTCGGGCCCTTCGCTACCACCGGCATCGTCGTGTGGGCCTGTTGGTTGCTGGCGGCCGTCGTTCATGTCGTTGCCCCGGCCCGGGTGCACGTTGCCATCGGCCTGGCACTGTCTATCACCGCTGCCGTGGTGCCCGTCGCCGCCCTGTTCGATCTGCCCCGCCCATACTTGTTCGTTCTGGTTCCCCAGGCATCGCTGGGTATCTTGGCACTGGCAATTCGGCCCTATACGGCGCGACGCCATCGCCTCATGCCTTTGGCGACTGCTTCGGCGGCAGCCCTCATCGCAGTCGGAGTCCTGTCCGGGAGAAGCACCTGGTTCTATCGGTTCAGTTATGGAGCCGCATTCCTTCCGGAAGCCAGCGCCGCTCTCTTGCTGACGGCGATGCTCACCGCGGCGGTGCTGTCGCTGCGCGGTGACGCCCGAGGGCTTTGGGCCCTTCTTGTCCTGTTCACCCCGGTCGGACTACTCGCCCTCTACCCTCTGACCGAGAACATCGCCCCCGCCGTCGGTGCCGGCTATGCCGACTTCCGCGTTATCACCGCGACAGCCGCCATCATTTTCCTGCTTGGCGGAACCACCCTGGCTGTGGCGCTCACAATCCGAGTACGTTCCAGCGCGGCGGCCAACACTCCGGCCTTACCCGTGCACGAGCCGTGCCCAAACTGCGGCAAATAGCGTCAACGAATAATGGCTATTGGGACATCCAGTGCACCGAGCGGCGACCGTAGTAGCGGATCCCTGAGGATCGGGGATCGGGGATCGGGGCGACCCCGCATACGGGCCACCTGGACGCGGGTGGCGAAGTGTTTGGCAGGCAAGAGATCAGCCGTGGACCTTGACCAACGGTCAAGGAGCGCTACCGGACAGCGCACTTGACCGGCGTGGTCCCCAGGAAGCCAGAAAGGCCGGCCCGATGTTTCGGACCAGCCCTCTGACCTGCTGTTTCACCTTGTCGGGACGGCCGGATTCGAACCGACGACCCCTTGACCCCCAGTAGTCCGGTGGCCCAGCGGCATGCTCACGCACATCTGTCCAGGTCGCCGACAGTGTAAACCAGCCGAGTAAAGGGGTTGACGCAGCACTCCCCCACCACTACGCCGATTTCGGCCTGCGGATGTTCGGTAACGGCTGGCACACCTGGCGCCGCCCCAAAATGCGGACCATGTCAATCTGATCAAGCAGCGCGAGGACTGGTGCCTGCTGGCTCCCAGCCTGCTGTCAGATCAGAATAGCGTCGGGCTCCGTTGACCCCGTCGACCCGCCTTCATGCTCCACCGTAATGGTGCTTGACCCCACGGGCACGTCTGCGCCTGGCGCGTCTGGTCGTGGACGAGGGCTGGTCGGTCGCCCAGGCAGCGCGGCGTTATGACGTGTCGTGGCGGACCGCGAAACGCTGGACAGATCGCTACCGCGAACAGGGCGCTGACGGACCCGAAGCTGCACGTGCTGCGGCTGACCCCCTGGCGCGTCCAGGTCATCCGCGGCACCGATCTGCACAGCCGCATCTGGTGGGCGCCCGACGCCGGCTGACAGTCGAGAGGACACGCCGCCGGTCGTACCGACTCGTAGGACGGGCGGCGTGCCGGCCGTGACAGGTGTCGTAGGCCCGCAGAGACTCATTGCTACGCCGGTTCGAGCGCCAAGGTTCCGCGGGTTGCATCCGTGGGCAGGCCTGCGAGCACATCGGCGCGACCGCCCGGGCGGCTCGCCGCACTGCCCGGGTCGCCGAGTGCGACCGGCTGCTGGCCGCCATCGACGCCGACCTCGGTGCCGTTGGACGGCGACCGCGCCTCCGTCGAGGCGCTACTCGCGGCGTTGGACGCGGCCGCCGCGCAGCTGCCGGCGCCCGCGCCGGCCGAGCTGAAACGCGAGGCGTTGGGCCGCGAAGGCACCCTGACCCGCGTCGTCCGGACCGCCGTTCGGGGACGTGGTTCGGGTCCTGGACGCGTTGCCCCCGGGCCGACGAGCCGATGCTGGTCTTCGCCGATCGGGTGCTGGACGACACGAAGGCTTCCGGCGCCTGAGTGCCCACCTGGTCAGAACCACTGCCGTACGACGACCCCGCCCCCACCGCTGTTGTCGCCCAGGTTGTTGTCGTTGAAGGTGAAGACCAGCTGCGGTACCGGGTCGCCGTTGCTGGAGAACAGCATGCAGTCGCTGTCGGTGCCGACCGGGAACCAGGAGCTGGACCCGTGGGTCCGGCTGGTCTTCTTCACCCACATCGAGCCCGTGGTGACGCGGGCTATGAGCGCATACCGGGGTGCACCGGGCGCCGGCCACCCGCCGGTGGCGGGAGCGGCCGGTAGCTCGCCGGCGATGCTCTTGGTGGTGCCCCACAGGTCGATCTGGACGCTGCCCTGCGCTCTCACCCGGAAGGCGTCCCCGTGAATGATGCTGATGGGCGACGACCACGTCGTCTGCCGGCTTCCCGGCGCGAGCCAGGCGGCGGGGTCCTGGTGCTGCGGAGTGGTCGAGTCGTAGCAGCCGTCCAGCGCGGTGTCGGCCGCCGCCGGACCGGCCGGCAGCAGCACGACCGTGAGAGTGAGGGTGAACGCGATGACGGTCGAGATGATCTTCCTGGCCTTCATGGCGGCTCCTGTCGGAGAACCCGCCAACGGCAGCCGCCGGCGGTAGCGCCAGTGTGTCCCATCCCGACAAGCAATCCGTGACCTGTCCGAGGCAGGTCCCCGTTCCGCAGGAGTACGACCCGGGCCTCCCGCCTGAGCCTCCCCACCGGTTCGCCTGAGTCGAACGTGGGTTCACTCGGACTAGGGTGCAGCCATGACCTGGCCGGCTAGCGACCCGCCACTCATCGGCCGCGACAAGGAACTGGCCGCGGCGGTGGCCGCGCTGCGGGTCGCCGGGTCTCCGGGCGCGCTGCTCGCCGGGCCGACCGGGGTGGGCAAGACCCGTCTGGCCCACGAAGCGGCCGACCGGATACGAGGTGTCCGGGTCCTGCCCGTGCGCTGGCCGGTCGCCGGGTCCGGTCTGACACTCGCCGGGCTCACCGGGCTGCTCCCGTCTGTCGACAGCCGGCCTGTCAACCTGGACCCCGTGCAAATCGGCCTGCTCGGCCTCCGTCGACTCGCCGAGCAGGGCCCGACGATCCTGTTCGTCGACGACGCCCACCGGCTCGACGAGACATCGCTCGCCGTACTTCACCAGGCCGTCGTCGAGGGACTGCTCACGCTGCTCGCCACGGCGCGTACCGACGAGCCGGTCCGGGATGCGCTGACCGCGCTGTGGAAAGACGCCGGCGTCGTCCGGATCGACCTCGCCGCGCTCGGTCCGCAGGCGTCCGACACCCTGCTGGTTGCCGCTCTGGACGGTCCGGTGGAGGGTCGTACGCTGCGTCGCCTGCGCGACGCCGCCAGCGGGAATCCACTCTTCCTGCGCGAACTGGTCGCCTCGGCGCTCGAATCCGGCCTCCTCGATCGCCTGGGCGGCCTCTGGCAGCTCACCGGTCCGATGACAGCGGTCCCCCGGCTGGCCGAGCTGCTACGGGGTCGGCTCGCTGACACCGGGACGGGGGAAAGAGATGCACTGGAACTGCTTGCCGCAGGCGAACCCGTCCCCCTGCCGGTGGCGTGCGCCATCACAGGTGAGGAGGTGCTGGAAGCGCTGGAGCGCCGGGGGCTGATCGCTGTGGACCTCGGGGATCAACCGGTGGTCCGGCTCCGCCATCCGCTCTACGGCGAGCTGCTCCGGGCCGACACCCCGGCTCTGGGCCGCCGGCGACACGTCCGCCGACTCGCCGACGCTTTGGGTGCCGGGGGCCCACCGGGCCCCGGGAACCTCATCCAGATCGCGCTGTGGTGGCTGGACGGCGGTGGCCCCGTCAACCCCGTACTCATGTTGGCCGCCGCCGAGCGGGCCGCGTTGACCCGGGAGTACGCCCTGGCTCAGCGATTCGCGCACCGTGCCTGGTCTGCCGGGGGCGGCATCCTGGCCGGGCTGGCCTCGGTCCGCGCACTGGCCCACCTGGGACGGGCGGACGAAGCCGTGGCGCTCTGTGTCGAGCTGAGCGAGCAGGTCGCCCTCGACGGGACGGAGGAGGACCGCTGCCAGGTGGCGATCCAGCACGCCGAGATCCTCGTGCACGCCGCCGACGATGTGCACGCCGCACGTACCATGCTCGAACTCGCGGCGGGACGGGCGGGAGCCGGGACGGGGCAACCCCGCTCCGACAAACCGGTTGGACCGGGAGCGCCTGGCCCCTGGCGCGACGGGCTCGACGCCTACGGTCTCTACCTGCGGTCGTACCAGCTCGACTGCACGGTGATCGATACGGCCCTGGCAACCCTGCGCCGGGCCGGTCCGGTCTCGTTCCGGCTCGCCGCCGGCTGCGCCGCCGGGTGCGCGCTGCTGCTCGCCGGTCGGATCGCCGAGGCGGAGGCGTTGATCCTGGAGACGCTGCCGCTGGCCCGGCACCACGTCGGATCAAGCCAGATGCAAAGCAGTGGAATCTCCCCGTTCCTCGCACTGGTGCGCTGCTACCGTCCCGACCCCGGGTCAGCGCTCGAACTCGCCCGGGCGGGGTACGAGACCAGCCTGCATCCGCCCGATCCGGTCAGCCAGGCGCTGCACGCTCTTGTGCTGGCCCAGGTCTCGCTGGTCAGGGGCCAGCCCCGCACGGCTCTGCGCTGGGCACAGGAGTCCCGCCTGGTGGCCGGCGACATCGGCCTGCGCCCGGTATGCCGCTGGGCCTCGGCGGTCCGCGTGCAGGCCTGCGTCCAGCTCGGGTGGGAGGTGGACGATGCCCTCACCGATCTGGATCGGTACGCGAGCGGCCCGGCTTCGGTCCGGCTGTTCGACATGGAGGTTGCCCGCGCCCGCGCATGGCACGGCGCGGCCCACGGGGACGGCGGAGCTGGAATCGTCGTACTCGCCGACGCCGTCGCCGAGCATGCCCGGCTCGGTGCGGTCGGCGCCGCCACCATTGGTGCGCTCGACCTGGTCCGGCTCGGCGCTGCCGGGACAGCGGCCCGGCTGCTCGACCGCCACCCACCCGCTCCCGGATGGGCGCTCGGCACGGCCGTCGTCCGGTACGCCACCGCAGCCGTCGCCGGCGACGCCGAGAGCCTGCTCGACGTCGCCGACCGGTTCGGCCGGTACGACATGCCCCTGCACGCCGCCGAGGCGGCCAGCCTCGCAGGTTCCCGGTGGCCGGCCGGCGACGAGCCCGGCGGGGTGCCGAGGGCGCAGCTGGTCATCGACATCCACCTGGCCCGCATCGCCGAACCGGTCAACTCCCCGGCGCTGAGGCCACGCACGGCGGTGGGCCGACTGACCGCCCGAGAACAGCAGATCGTGCTGGCTGCGGCGGCCGGCGAACGGACCAGGTCGATCGCGCAGCGGTTACACCTGTCGGAGCGCACCGTGGAGAACCACCTGAACCGGGCATACCGCAAGCTGGGCGTCGCCGGACGGGCGGAGCTGCGGGGTGCCCTCTCCACCGGCAACCTGAATCCGAATTGAGTACTCCGGCACTCATGCGTCCGGGTCGCGGCCGTGCTGCGCTTGAGCGTCTCGAACAGGCTCTCGTCCTTCCGGAAGGCACATCAGCATGCGCACACCCGTTCTCCTCCGTCGGCTGCTCGGCACCGCCGTCGGTTCACTCCTCCTGGTCGGTGGTCTCGTCCTCGCCGCCACCGCCCCGGCCAGCGCGGACCCGCCGGAGATCCGCTTCGAGAACCTGTGCGGCGCGGTCGCCTTCGACTGGGACACCGGCACCATCGGCGGTGACGAGACGTGGGCGACCACCGTGCTGCGCGACGGTGTGGTCATCGACGAGTTCGAGATGCGGGAGCGGGGCGGTCAGAAGTACGGCGCACGGAACGGTGCCGTGTTCGAGATCCGGCGTGAAGGGCTGCCCACCCGCGACTACCTGCACCGGTCACCGGACGACTGCGTGGATCCGCCACAGCTCACCGTCGCCGCTGCCAGTGAGTGTTCCTCGCTGCTCGTCACGTTCGGCAACCTCGGGACCACCCCGATCACCGGGATCCAACTGCTGATCGAGGGCGTCGGAGGCCGGGACGTCGCACCCGTCGGGACCGGCAGCCGCAACGTACACTTCCGGCTCGCCGACGGTGCCCGGTTCTATGTGGTCACCCCGCTGGGCAGCGGCTTCGCGTACTGGTTCTCCGGCATCTACGACAAGCCGGAGCGGTGCACCCCGGACGAGGTCGAGGTGCTGTTCACCGACGCGTGCGAAGGGGTCAGGGTCGACCTGACGAGCACGGCCGGCGGGGTGTTCCGGGTGGAGGTGCTCGCCGGAAGCAGCGTCGCCGGGACCGCGGTACTCGCCGCCGGTGGTGACGCCCGCGTCGACGTGACGGCCACGCCCGGGACCGCCGTGCTGGTCCGCGACGCGGTGGGCGGCAGCGAACTGGGCCGGCACACCGTCGGCGAACCGGTCTGCGGTACGCCGACGCCGACCTCGGACGGGACGACGCCGGCGCCGGCGCCCGATGGATCGTCCGCTGCCCCGCCCGCGCCCGGTGGCGGTGGCGGATTGCCGGTCACCGGAGCCTCGACCACCCTGTTCTCCCTGGCCGGTTCGTTGCTGGTGAGCACCGGGGTGGTGCTGTTCCTCCTGGCCCGGCGTCGTCGGCTGCGTTTCAGCGCAGGCGCCGACCGAGCCTGAGCAGAGCACCCTCGGCTGGTGCACCGGCCCGTCGTCGAGCGGGTGCACCAGCCGTCAGCCACCACTCCGATCGGAGATTCGATGTCGGCCCCACGAAGAGGACGCGGACTTCCCCTGGCCACCGTCGTACTGACGGTCCTGGCCCTGCTCACTCCCGGGCCTCCGGCCGCCGCGGCTGAGGAGAAGTTCCAGCCGGCGGCCGAGGACGCCGTCCAGGACGGCTACGTCGTGGTCCTGGCAAAACCGAAGTCCGATGAGGAAACCGTCGAGCAGACCGCCGAACGGCTGCTGGCAACCTATCCGGGCAAGCTGGAGTTCACCTACCAGCACGTCCTGCGCGGCTTCGCGGTCACGACGACCCTGGAAACGGCGCACGCACTCAGCAAGGAGCCCGAGGTCGCGTACGTCGAGCAGCAGGTGGAGCTGGAGTTCCTCGGCGACCAGGTGGATGCGCCGTGGGGGCTGGACCTGAGCGACCAGCGCCGGGGGATGGACGACGTCTACCGCTGGGACTCGGACGGCTCGGGTGTGCACGTGTACGTGGTCGACTCCGGTATCCGGCAGAGCCACCACGACTTCGAGGGTCGGGCCTCCGTTGACGTCTCGTTCGGCGATGCGGGCACCGGCCCCGGTGGTTCAGCCGACTGCAACGGCCACGGCACGACGATGGCGGGCGTGGTCGGCGGTCGGGTCCACGGGATGGCCAAGAGGGCCCGCCTGCACTCGGTGCGGATCGGTTGCCGCGCCGGCACCACGGCGGCCCTCCTCGCGGCCGTGGACTGGCTCGCCGTCAACGCGATCCGCCCGGCCGTGGCCAACTTCAGCTTCCGGTCGGCGCCCAGTACGGTGGTCGACGCGGCAGCCATCGAGCTGATCAGGCGTGGCATCACGGTGGTGGCGGCCGCCGGCCAGAGCAACGAGGACGCCTGCGGCTCCTCCCCAGCCAGGGTGCCTGCGGTCGTCACGGTCGCCGCTGTGCACGCGTTGAAGGACCGCACGGCAAGCTCCAACTGGGGCGGGTGTGTGGACCTGTTCGCCCCGGGTGAAAGCGTGCCGACCACGACGAATGCCAGCGACACCAGCACCGGACTGACCGGCGGAACCTCCATCGCGACCGCGCACGTCACGGGTGCGGTGGCCCGTTACCTCCAGCGTTTCCCGGGCGCCTCACCGGCACTGGTGGCGGCCACCCTGATCAACGAGGCGAGCCGGGACCGGGTCACCGACCACCGGGGCTCGCCCAACCGGGTGCTCTACACCGACGTCAACGGTCCGGGCAACGACGGTTTCGGACGTACCGGGGCGGATGTGAACGGCGACGGCCGCGACGACATCGTCACCTTCGTACGTGGCACGCCCGCCGACGTCTGGGTGGCGCTCTCCACCGGGTCGAGCTTCGGCGCCGGGTCGAAGTGGCACGAGTACTTCGGCGCTGGTGAAGAGATCCCGATGGTCGGTGACGTCAACGGCGACGGCAGGGCCGACCTGATCACCTTCACCCGTGGCACCAGTGCCGACGTCTACGTGGCACTGTCGACGGGATCGTCGTTCGGGCCGTCGCAGCGGTGGCACAGCTGGTTCGCCGCGTCCAACGAAACTCCGGCGGTCGGTGACTTCAACGGTGACGGCCGTGACGACATCGCGACCGTGACCCGGGGTGTCCTCGGCAGCCCCTCGGTCAACCGAACGGTGTACGTGGCGCTGTCGACCGGGACGGGCTTCGTCGGCACCACCGTGCGGTGGAGTGAGTCGTTCCTCGGCGGCGACGCGGTGCCGCTGGTCGGCGACTTCGACTGCGACGGGCGTGACGACCTGGCGGCCTTCGAGCGGGGTGGGGCCGGCCGGGTACTGGTCGCTTCCTCCCAGGGCTACCGGTTCGCGGGTGCGACGCTCTGGAGCTACCGCTTCGCTCTGGCCACCGCGGTACCGGCGGTCGGCGACTTCAACGGCGACGGCTGCGACGATGTGGCGGAGTTCTCCCGAGGTGACGCGCCGTTCGTCCGCGTCGCCCTCTCGATGGCCGGCTACTGGGCTACCCGGCTGTTCGGTGATCCAACTGTGTGGCACCACAACTTCGCCGGTGGCGTCGCGGTCCCCGGCGCGGGCGACTTCACCGGCGACGGGCGCTCCGATGTGATCGCCTTCACCAGGGGCAGTGCCGCGGATGTCTTCGTCGCGCCGTCGACCTCGGCGGCGTTCTCGGCCGACGTTCGCAAGTGGAACGACTGGTTCGCCAACGGCACGGAGGTGCCCATGCCGTCCGTGATGTGGTAGTCCCGACGGGAATCACCTTTAGATCCACAGACCCGGGAACCACCTACCGTCGCTTGAGTGGACGTGCTGCTGCGCGGCGGGCCGGTGACGGCCCGTCGTCCACGGCGGCGGGGAGAACGCCCTGTGGTAGGCGTGCCGGTACAAGGTCACGTCCGAGGTAGCACTCCGTCACGGACGTGATCAGCGGGTGTACCGACACCTTCCCGATTGCTGCAGCAGCACGGGCGAGGCTCCGAGGACAAATGTGAGTGACATTGTCGGATCCGACGCCCGTGTGGCCGTGCAGCTGCTCGGTCCGGGGCGCCAATGCGTTGATCGCCTCAGCTCGGGGCGGTGAAGGGCTGTGGCGCAGGGCTTCTCGCTCGGATGGTCATGCCGACGGCGGCGAATGCGCAACAGGTGGCGACGGCTGCGAGCAACGGCGTGTATCCGCCAACGGTGATGTCCAACCAGAACAATGCAGGGCAGGGCGACGGGTCACGGAACAGGCGGGCGGAGCCCGGAGAAGCTGTTGAAGCTCGACGAGCTGCGGCGGGACCTCGCAACCGAGTTCATCCAGTCAGTGAGCGGCTCGCCGTCGGCGGTCGGCACTACGAAGTGCGGCCAGAAGAGCCGATAGCGGCACAGGGGGATGTCCCTATGGGTTCTGTCAAGCCGGGTGTTCGGCCTCGAACTCGGCTTTGCGGCGAACGACGTAGGTGGGCCAGTCGGATCGTGCGGCGAGGACATCGGTGATGGAAAGCTTGATGACGCCACAGTGGGACAGCGAGCACCCTCTGGGACCGGACGCGTCGATGAGTGAGATGCCTGAAAGGTGGTCGCCCTCAACGTGGGTGCAGAGCACGGGGTGGAAGGCGCAGTCTTCGTAGATGTCGCCTGGGCGGATTGACCCGTGCTGGTCGGTGGGCATGGTTGGCATTGTCGCTGTCACGTGGCTCGCGGTTGGTAGGGGGTCTTGGTGCGCGGCATGGCGAACAGGACGTCGACGCGGCGTCGGGCGAGGCAGATCAGGGCAGCGTTGTGGCGTTAGCACCACCGCGTCGGCGTGGTCGGACTTCTTGCGAGACACCGAGTACCGCTCCCGATAGCGCGCCACCGCCATCGGGTTGATCGCGTACACCCGACGTCCGCTCGCACGCAGCGCCGCGACCAGCAGCCCGCGTGGGGCTCGATCGCCACCGGGATCGACTGGTCGACGCTGTCGCCGGCAGCAGCCAGCATCTCCACCAGCGTGGTGTATCCGTCCACGTCGTCACCGATACGCGCCTTGGCAACCAACTGGCCACGCTCGTCGATCAAAGCGATCTCGTGATGCCGTTCCGCCCAATCGATGCCGCAGTACACCGTCAACTCGTATCCCTTCCCACCTGCCTGGTCAGTTGCACAACCCTGGCGGAAACGCGCGGCGCCCTAATGACGAGGCTCTGTGGCCTACCCTCCGATGAGCCGTTCGCGATCCCAGCGACCCGCACGGTCCCGGTCTTCGCAGTCAGAGCTCGTCGGCTCCCGGTATGCGAGGTGTTCGCCGTGCGGGCGGGCTGTAACCACGATCAACATCTTGCCAAGGTCATGAGGTGGTCCGGCATTGCCGAGATCCGCCGGTCTTGCACGAGACCTGAAGCGGTCCAGAGGTGTGCAGGCATGTCCTCGACGAGCCGGACCACCACACGAACGGCTCGCCGAGCCCACGCTGCCGATCTTCTTGAAGACCTTCAGAGGCCAGGTAACGGGCAGGCATCCCGTGGACCACGGCGGGCCGTTCGGGACTCATTAGGTAACGGGACATGTCCTGTCTGTCCGAAATCGCCTGCCGTCAAGAGGTCCAGCAGCGACCACAGCGACGCCGATGCAGTACGCCTACCAGGCGATTCACCGCAGAGGCAACCAAGATCGGCTCGCAAAACCACCCGAGTTAAGGGTTCCAGCAGCGCCTCACGCGCCACTTCATCGAGCCAGAACAACAAATTGAGGGTTTCCGCAAGTCACTGACCTGCGGAAACCCTCTCGCTGTCGGGACGGCCGGATTCGAACCGACGACCCCTTGACCCCCAGTAGTCCGGTGGCCCAGCGGCATGCTCACGCAAGTTTGTCCAGGTCGTCGACAGTGTAAACCAGCCGAGTATAGGGGTCGTCGCAACACTCCCCCGGCAGCGCCGCGCCGAGTACGGCCTGCAGGCGCTCGGCAACCGCAGCTTGCTGGCGAACCCGGGGACGAGACAGATCCGGGACCGTCTCGATCTTATCAAGCAGCGTGAGGCCCGGCGCCCGTTGGCTCCCAGCCTGCTGGCGGAGGAGTGCTTGACGCCGTTGACCCCGTCGGCGCGTGAAACCTTTCGCATATGCTGGTGACCGCACCAGCGAAGAGCGGGGCCGCCCCGCGCTGGCCGCCGTGGTGCACGTTGACGGCAACACGCGGCTGCGCCAGCACTTCCCGCGAAGTCCGAGCATCTGGGCGGCCTCCTCCCACATCAGTCGGTGATTACATGTCCAACATGGAGAAGCCGTGCAGACCCCGCCCGAGTTGATCGCGTTGTGCCCGGAGGCCGGGTCGCCGCGGCAGGCCGCTGCGCTGGTGTCGCAGCTCGGTGGCGCGCCGCTGCTGTGCCGGCTGGCCGGCGCCTATCTGGCGAGGGCGCAGGAGGGCCGTGCTGAGGAGCCGATGCTCGGCACCTTCACCGGGTATCGGACCGAGGTGCTGATGCGGGCGGGTGCGGGGCCGCGGCGGGACGCCGTGATCGGACTGGCATTGGAACGGCTGGACGACGACGGGCTGGGGCAGGCGCACACGCTCCTGCGGCTGTTCGGCGTCCTGCCGGATGCGCCAGTGCCGTACCAACTGTTGCTGGACCCGGCGCTGCTGGCCGAATCGGAGCTGTTCGCGGGCCTGACCGGGCCGCATCTGGAGGCGTTGATCGACGGGCTGGTCGGGCTGGCGCTGGTCGAGAGGACCGCGGCGGGGGAACTGTCGCTCGATTCGGAGATCCGCGAATTCGCCAACCACGACGGTGAAGACTCGGGTCAGCGGCCGGCGCACGTCGCGCTGCTGGCGAAACTGATCATCCGCTCGCCGCGTTGCGAGGTGGCGGCCGCGGCTGCTCACGTCTTCCGGATCGCGGCCGAGGAGAGCGGTGATCCAGGCGAGGTCGATGTGTTGGCCGACGCATGCCTGCTCGTCGGTGACGCGCTGGCCTCGGACGGGCGGTTCGGCGAGGCGCGGGTGATCGGTGAGGCCGTGGTCGCGGGCACGCGGCGACTGCTCGGGCCGACCCATCACCGCACGCTGTTCGGCACCACGTTCCTCGCCAGCTGGACCGGGGACGCGGGGGACCCGGCTGCCGCTCACGAGCTGCTCTGCGAAGTCGCTGCCGCCTACGGGCCGATACCCGATACGGACAGCCTCGTCGCATTCGCCAACCGAGCGTACTGGGCAGCCAAGTCCGGAGACGTCGTCGCAGCCCGCGACGCGTACGCGGAACTGGTGCCGTTGCGGACGCTGATGGCCCGACCGGATGACCCAGAGCTACTGGTCGACCGCACGGAACTGGCCCGGTGGACAGGCGCGGCTGGAGATGCGGTCTCGGCCCGGAACGCGTTCGCGGATTTGATGCCCCTGTTGACCCGGTTGCTCGGACCGGACGACCCGGAATTCCTGAACCTGCGCGCGGAGTTCGCGCGCTGGACCGGCCTGGCCGGGGATGCCGCCACTGCCCGCGACGCGTTCGCGGAGCTGGTCAGGCTCAGGACGCGGCTGGCTGTCCCGGACGATGTGGACCTGCTGTTCTATCGCGGCGAACTCGCGCACTGGACCGGTACGGCCGGGGACGCGGCAGACGCGCACGCCATGCTCATCGGGCTGCTCCCCGATTTCGTGCGGGCGATCGGCACGGACGCCGAGGATGTCGTGGCGCTCCGGAAGGCGATCATCCGGTGGGGGGAAAAGTGACCTCGGCGTCCGGCCCGACGTGCACGTACGCCGCCCAGCAGGACGGCCGTCCCCGATATCGCTCCCGGAGGGCCAGGATGGCGGCGTTCACGGCGTGGGCCGGCCGCCCATGGTGCAACCCTCCGTAGATCAGCCGTGCGGCGCGGCCCGCAACCGAGTCGGGAACCGGCCAGTACGTGGCGATGACGTGGGCGAATCCGGCCAGTTGCAGCGCCGACGCGATGTGGATGTTCTCGTCCGGTAGGCGCGCACCGCCCTGGAGAGTTGAGCAGGCAGACAAGTAGGCCAGGGTACGTGACTTCCTCACCCCGGCCGGTTGGCGGAGGAGTTCGCGAACCCGCAGCGGGCCATCGTGCAGCGTGAGGTAGCTGTCCGATGGCCGGGCGGCGTCCGCCGTCGCGTGGCCGGCGAAGTGCACCCAGTCGGCGTCGGCGAACAGGTCCCGTACCCGGGGCGTGGTGGCGTCCTGTCCCGACACCAGTTCGGCGGCTGCGCCGAGGCGGCGATGTACCTCGTCCGCCTCACGGAGCGAGGCGGGCAGTCCCGGACGGTGCGGGTCGTCCGGTGCCACCACTGCAGCCCACTGCGGCACCGGGTGCGTGCCGACGGCCGTCAGGCTGCGCAGCGTGGGTGCATAGGAGCTCACGACGCGATGCGGCGCGGAACGGATCGTGTCATCGTGACCGGCAGCATGGATCGGCAGGAAGGAGAGCGCGCCGGTTGGCATCCACCAGACGTGGCCGGTGGGGTCAACCCGGTCGAGGTGGTCGAGGACGGGACCGGCGATCGTGTCCCAGAGCCAGCCGAGCGTCTCCATTAGGCCGGCGTCGGTGGGCCGGATCGACGCCGCGGCATGCCGCGTGATGTCTTCGCTCGTGAGGTTGGGGAGCGGGAGGTGGTGGGTCGAGGTGCCGTTCACCAGGAGCGCGTCACACCGGTGAGCAGCCACGTTGATGATCACGACCGTGCCGAGGCCGAGCCCGGCCCGCAGGTCGCCGATGCGCGGCGGACGAAGGAAGCGTTCCAGGCCGGGCGTGCGGTGGATCTCCGCGAGGATTGCGTCGCGTTCCCGCACCGCGCGGTGCCGGTCGTAGACGGCGGATCGCTCGTTGCGGTGCGACGCCTCGATCAGGTCGTGGGCCGCGCCGAGGCGTTCCGCGAGATCGGATGCGCTGGCGCGCACCTTGTCCGTGTCGGCCCATCTGCTTAGTGCCTGGGCATAGAGCACTCCCCTGCCCTGTTCCAGGATTTCGACGGCACCGTCCGGGTCGCCGAGTTCGAGTGCGCAGGCGGCTGCGGTGGTGGCCAGCGCAGGGAATTGTGATATCAGGCGTTCCTGGTCGTCACGGTCGAGGCCGGCCCAGGCGACGAGGTCAAGCAGCTCAACGGCCCGGCCCAGCGCGTTCCGGGCATTGGGCCAGTCCGCGGCACGCGCCCGCAGGTGGCCGAGGTTCTGGGCGGCCATGGCGCGGGACAGTGCGGGCGCCAGCTGGGTGTTGGCGAGTCGGGTGTACGTCGCGGCGGCCTCCTCCAGGTCGCCGGG
Source organism: Micromonospora profundi (assembly GCF_011927785.1). Taxonomy (NCBI): domain Bacteria; kingdom Bacillati; phylum Actinomycetota; class Actinomycetes; order Micromonosporales; family Micromonosporaceae; genus Micromonospora; species Micromonospora profundi. The sequence goes on from NZ_JAATJK010000001.1 coordinate 3,319,623, forward strand.
GCCGTCCCGCAGCTCTCTGGCGGCACCGAGGTTGAGCAGCGTGTCAGCGAGTTCTGGATCGTCGGGGCCTATGCCGGTGGTCGCCTGGGTGAGCACCTGGACGGCCTCGTCGATGCCGGGTCCGAAACGGGCACTGGCCAGCAGCACCGCGCCGAGGTTGGCCCGGTGTGCCCGGTGTTCAGGCCGCTCGGCCGGGGTTAGCGCGGCGGCGGCCCGGAGCAGGTCCGCCGCACGGTGCAGCGACTGCGGGTCGTTGGCGCCGACGCCTTTGCGGTGCAGCGCGTTGGCCAGTCCGGCGAGGTGGGCGGGCCGTTCCGGATCACCGGCGACCACCTCCTCCAGCTCCCGCACCGCCTCGTCGAGCGCGTCGGTGTCCATGACCGCCTCGAACCGGTTCCGGAGCGCGCCGGCGCGGTTCACCCGGTACGCGTCCCGGTCGGGATGACCGGCCGGGAGCAATCGGACGGCGTCGGCCCAGTCGCGGATCGCCTCGTCGAGGGCGGCGAGGGCACCGGTGGCGGCGAACGTGAGCCGGCCGGCGATGGCGAGCTGGTTGAGGTAGATCGGCCGGTCGGGGTCGTCGGGCGGCACCCTGCGCAGGCTGCGGCGCAGACGGCGAGCTGCCTCCGCCGCCGAGGTCCGGTCACCGGTGAAGATGGCGCGGCCGAGGAGCGCGCGTGCCAGCCCCGACGTGCAGCCGGGTACGGCGGGGTCGTCTGCGGGTACGAGGGCGCAGGCGGTCTGGCCCTCATCGACGGCTCCGTCGAGGTGGTCCCGGTTACCGGTGAGTTCCCAGGCCGCCATCAGGGCGCTACTGGTGTTGCTGAGGATCCGGGCCCGCGACGATGGCAGGCGCAGAGCAGCGTCGCCGGCGGTCCGCGCTGCGGCGAGCAGTTCGGGGAGCAGTGTGACGTCGCCGGTACGTTCCAATTGACGCATCAGACCGAGCCCGAGGTTGGCGTGGGCGGCGAGGTGACCGGGTAGGTCGGCGGCGGCGGAGCGCAGGAGCGGTAATGCATCGTCGAGAGCCTCGGGCCGGTGGGTGCGCTCGCTCTCCCGGACGAGGCACATGCCGAGGTGGGTGCGCCAGAGTGGTGCCTGCGCATGGTCACCCCGAGCCAGGGCCACGCCGTACGCCCGCTGGGCGGCGGGCAGCGGCCCCGGGTCGACGGTTCTCTCGGAGAGCAGGTAGAGCGCATAGCCAAGTTCCGCGGCCCGGGTGGCCGGCGCCGTGCCGAGGTCGGTCAGCGCCGTCAGCCGATGCACCGCGCGGGCTAGTGTCGAGGCGTCGCCATCGCGGTGCGCCCGCTGGGCCAGCTCCATAACCGCCGGGAACTCGTCCGGGCCATCGACATCGAACTGATCGGCGGTCATGGCGTATAAAGCTACCGTCAGTGACGGCCCACGGTGTACCGCCGGGGTGGACAGCTAGGCGTTCCACGACCTCGTAGGCCCGCGAGCGGTTAGAGGACTTTCGGTTGTGCTACTGCAGCCTGGCGGCCACCCTTGCGCCCACGACCGCCCTGCAGGCAACGCGGATCGGTTACCTGACCGGGCAGCGCCGGTCCTCGTAGTGAGACTGCCTCCGCCATCAGTGACGGCTCTGCATCCTCAGATCCGCCAGCGCAGAGTTGCCCACTTGCCGAAGATAGGGCAGCGGGACACTCGGCCCATTGTGATGACGCAGGACGGCCGGACATCATCTATGTCATGCGATGGGTCGTGACACGGCGCGGACTGCGCAGACTTGCGGCACACTCGTTCGCCACGTTTGGCGTGATCGCCCTGTTTTTGCAGTCCTACCAGGCAATTTGGGACAGGCCCGCGTTTCGTGACCACGAGATTGCGGTGGCGGCGGCGGCCGCTGCGGTATCGGTGTTATTGGGACTCGCTCGCGCCCGCCCCGGTCCAACCGTCGCCCGAGATCTCCGGCATCCGCGGTGTCGGATAGAGATCGTGCCGGGCGACCTGTTTGATGAGCAGGAAGCGCACCTCGTCGTCGGATTCACCGATATGTTTGATACCGACGTTAACGAGGACCGGATCATCAATGCAAACAGTGTGCAGGGACAGTTCCTGCGCCGACTCTACCAGGGCGACGTAGCCACGCTGGACGCCGACCTGGCTCGGGCGCTGACGAACGTGCCTCACACGGTCCGGGTACCAAGGGCGGCCAAGCCGTTCGGAAAGCTGTGCCGTTATCCGGTTGGCACTGTAGCGGTGCTCGGTAGTCCGCGCCGACGTTATTTCGGCGTGGCCTATAGCACCATGACACCAGGCTTGCTCGCTCAGTCCTCTGGAGACGCGCTATGGCGAGGCCTTAGCCAGCTGTGGGTGGCGGTGTATGAGCACGGACAGCGGGCTCCGCTAGCCATGCCGGTGGTGGGCGCCGGGCTAGCACGAGTGGACGCGCTGGACCGGCTCGCGCTGATCCGACTCATAGTGCTGTCGTTCGTGGCAGCGTCCAGGGAGCGACTGCTCACCACTCGGCTGCGCATCGTGATGCCGCAGCGGGAGTTCCTCGAACTCGACCGACTGGAGCTACAGGCGTTTCTCGACTCGCTTTGAAGTACGACGTAGGGGCTTAGCACAAACCGCGACGCCCGCAGCCGAGATGCCCTACGGACATGGCGTTGCGCCACTATGGTCCGGTGGACGAGGACCTGCTCGCGATCGTGCGTAAGGCTGCCGCGCACGTGGACCTTCACGAGCTGGCGGCGGCCAGGCGATTGCTCGAACCACTGGCGGGCAGAAGGGAACTGCCTCCGCAACTACGGGCCCAGGTGCTGATGGAGTGGGCGTGGGTGCTAGGCGCCGAGCAGCATCACCGGGAGGCTGCCGAGGCGTACGCCGAGGTGATAGAGCTGGCCGATCTGACCAAGCTGGCCGATCTACGCTGCGAGGCGTTGCTGGAGAGTGGAATCCTCGCCCGCTATGAAGGTCGGCTGGACGATGCCGATGCCCTGCTTGCCGAGGCTGGGGCGCTGGCCGCCAGTCGGAGGGACTACCTGCGGGCCGGGCAGGCGCGCGCGCAGCGGGCTTCGGTCGCCCACCAACAGCATCACTTCGTCGAGGCACGCGAGCATCTCGACGCACTGGCTGAATTGCTGCCCCGGTGCCCCTCTCACCCTCGGACTGAGCAGTTGCGCGCCGACTGGGCCCACCAGGCGGCCGTTTCAGCGCGGCTGGCGCAAGAGTTCGACCGGGCGCGGCAGCTGCTCGCCGAGGCCCGTGACCGGTACGCGGCCTTGGGCCGGCGTATCGGGGTGGCCAACACCGAACGCGAGCTGGGAGCCGTCCTTCAGCAACTCGGCGACCAGGCCGGGGCGCGACGGGCGTACGGCCAGGCCTTCACGGACTACCTGCGAGCGCGACGCCGCCTCGGTGCCGCCCACGTGGCCCGCCGACTCGGTCAGATGCGGCTGCTCGACGTACCGGAAGACCCCGCCGCAGAAGCGGACGCCCGCCGGCGCCTCTATCAAGCCCTCCGACTTGGCTCGGGCGAGCCAGGCAACCGGCTTCTCAGTGAGCTGTTCCTGGCGCGCCTCGACCGGCTCGCCGGGAATCTCGACGCCTCGGAGGTTCGGCTCGCGGCGCTGCCATTCGCAGACGCCCCGGATTCCCGGCACCTGTCTCAGGCCGCCCTCGAATGGGGATTGGTCGAGCGGGCCCGCGGCAACCGCGCCGCCGCAATCGGGATGTTCCGCCAGGCACTGCTGCCGCTCGACGCAGACGATGACCCCAGCGCGGCGTCGATCGCGCATTACCAGCTTGCGTACGATCTCATCCTCGAGAACGACGTGGGTCAGGCGAAGGAGCATGCGGTCGCGGCGTTCCAGCTCAATGAGGAAGCCGGGCGGCGGCTGGGTGATCCGGCCGACCGCGAGACGTTCTACCGTGACACGCGGCAGGCGTACGTCCTCGCCATGCACTGCAGCGCCCGCGACGAAGACGGACCCACCGCGTTTCGCGTGGCCACCGCTGCACGCGCGGAGGCCATGGCGGCATTCATCCGGGCAGGAGCCCAGTTCTCCCCAGCACTGCGCGAGCTCGTCGCGGCGATCACCCTGGCCCGGCGTACCCCCATCGAGGCCGGCCGCCTGCCCGAGCTGCACCGCCGCCTCGACCGGCTGACCACCACCGAGCTGCGCCGCAGCGCGGTGCCGGAGCCGGTGGACCTCGCCGCGACGCGGGCCTCGCTCCCCAGGGGCGGGCACGCGCTGCTGGTCGACGTACTCGAGGATGAAGCCACAATCTGCAACCGGATTTGGTTGGCCCCCGACGGCACAACCCTGGTCGACGAGGTGCTGCTGCCACCAGGCGTACGCCGCTGGCTCGACCGCTACCACGCGGCGGAGCCAGGGTTCGCTGGCGAGTTCCAGGACGAGGCCCTGGCCACGTTGGGCACCGCAATTATCCCGCCCGGCCTCGCCGCAGCCCTGGTTCGGGGTGACGAGCCCCCCTTGGTGATCTCCACCGGCGGGCTGTTGGGACCGGTGCCGGTCGCCGCCATCCGGGTAGGCACACACTTCCTGGCGGAGCTGGCACGCATCGCGGTCGTACCGGCGATCGCACTCTGGACGGCCCTGCGGTCGCGTCCAGTACGCACGGGGGCGGGCATGGTGGCATACCTGGATGAGTCAGTGCCCGGCACCCGCCGGGAGAGGGTTGCATTGAAGAGCGCTTTTCCGAATGTCGCCATGCTGACCCGTGACCAGGTTCGGCCTGCCCTCTCCAGTGCTACGGAACACGCAGCGGTCCTGTTGAGCGTGCATGGCACGGCCGTCACTGGCCTCGGCCAAGCCTTGCAACTCGGCGGCGGCGACTCCCTGACGGCCGCTGACCTACTCGTCTGCCGCCTGCCGGAGGCGGTGCTTATGCCCGCGTGCTGGGCGGGACGGCTCCACCTACGCGCTGCGGCCGAACCGCTCGGCCTCCCGACAGCGGCGCTGCTCGCCGGGGCCCGGTGGGTTCTCGCTGGCACCGTGGACATCGCCACGACACGGACAGCCACTTTGCTGGGCGCCTGCTACGCGGAGCTGGCGCGCGGCCGATCCCCAGTTGACGCGCTTCGCCAGGTGCAAATTGACTTCCTGCGCAGCCCGGGGCGAGGGCAGGTCCCACCGCACACGTGGGCCGGCCTGTCCATCGTGGGAGACGGCTTCGGCCCTTGGATGGCGGCGCCGCGACGACAGCTCGATCGGTAGACGACTGCCGCCACTGCCATGCAGCGTCCATCTAGGCGGTTGATGAATTTCAGGGATGGTTTGTACAGCTACCCCCGGAGGAACTTCAACCACTGGCCCATTCTGGTACCGCGCACCCCGCCCGCCGGTGCGGCTCCCGGATGCCAGACGCCATTACGATCGGCTGCATGTCCGACCACTCGCTTCCGCCCGATCTGTTGAACGACCTCCACGACGTGCTGGACGACATGGAAGAGTGGCAACTCGACCCCGCAGGTTGGGCCTACGTCGACACGCTGCTCGGACGGGTGGAAGTCACCCTTTCGGCCGGGGAGGAAGAAGCGATTCGGCAGGTCGTAGCCGACCTGGAGCTAAGCGGACCTACCAGGGCAAAGAGCGCGGACAGCGGCGCGACGAACAAACAGCCGCCGAAGACCCGTGACAAGGTGGCCGGACTCAAGGACACGCTCGACGCCCCGAGGCGGACCGGTCAGGAGAAAGCCCAGCGGTGAGTCCGTCGGCAGGTGACCAGGAGCTGGTGGTTCACCTCTTCGCCCGTGGGGACGGCCCATATGCCGAGGCGGCCTATGGGCACCTGAGGGAGGTCTGGCAGCGCTGCCACGACGTGCTGGGCATGACCGTCCCGCTTGAGCAGTCGGGGCTACCGGTGACTTTGCCGGTGGCGCTAGGCGACCTCGCTCGGGACCCTGGTGGCGGAGAGCTCGTCGTGGCCGCGCAGCAGCACCCCGACGTGCTGTACCAGGCGATCCTGCGCCGATTCGCCACGATGATCAACCTGTCGACGGTGCTGTCCCCCGGCGCCTTGGGGGCCGACGCGCCCGGCTGGGGTGAGCTGTACCGGCTATGGCGATCGGTAGCCGGGCCGTGGTCGGGGCTACTCCTTGGGGCGGCGTACTTGTTCCTAGGCAAGATCGAGCTATCTGGCTCGGCCGATCCACGAGTGGCGGAGGGGGTGGCACTCGATCTCCCGATCACCGGACCGGGCGGCTGGTGGCACGACGGGGTGCTGACCACGGGCAGCTTCGCACTGTGGGAGCCCGGCCTGCATGGCTCCGATGGCCGCCCGGAGCGCTCATTCCTGATCCTCGCTCGACCGGACCACGACGACCGGTTGAGCGACTGGACGTGGTCGAACGGCGTACCGGTAATGCCGCCGCTCGGCCACCACCTTCGGCACGCCGCCGCGGTACGCCATCAGCTGAGAGTGTGGCACGAGGCCGACGACATGCGCCGAGTCCAGCAACGGCTCAACACCGCCGGCCCCAGCGACCTGCCGGAGATCCAGGCCGATATCGCGTACTGGCGGGCAGCCCTGCGCGACATGCGGCTAAGCATGAAGAACACGGAAGCCGCTATGCGTCAAGCCTTGGGCTCCGACGCCCGCGGCAGCGCCGGTCCGCTCGCCGACGACCTGGCTCTGGTCACCTGGCTCCGACGTGGCCTCAAGAATGAGCTGGCCACCCTGGAAATTGCTGACGATCGGGCCCGGACGCTCACCGGTCTCCAGCGCACCTCGCACCCCACAGGAGAATGCCAACCGATGCCCAACCCGCGCGATGTCTTCGTGATTCACGGTCGCGACGACCAGGCCCGCAGGGCCCTCTGGAGCTTCTTGCAAGCTATCGACCTACACCCGCTCGACTGGGAGGAGATCGTGCAGGAAACTGGCCGGCCCTCCCCCTATATGGGCGAGGTCTTGGAGAAAGCCTTTCACACCAACCAAGCCGCCGTCGTCCTGATGACTCCGGATGACGGTGCGATCCTGCACGAGAGCCTGCGTGACAAGAGTGACCGAGCTTTCGAGAGCCAGCTCACGGGCCAGGTCCGCCCTAACGTCCTCTTGGAGGCCGGCATGGCCCTGGGCCTGCAACGTGATCGCACGGTCGTCATCGAAATCGGCATGCTGCGCTCGATCTCCGATCTGGCAGGCATCAACACCATCCACTTCGACGGAACGGTCGTCAGCCTTCACAAGATCGCCCAGCGCCTTCGCGCCGCTGGGTGCGCCGTCAACACGACCGGGACGGACTGGCTGGACGTGAGTCGCTTCAAGGACCTAGCAGCGTACGACCGGACGTTCTGAGCGCCCGCGGGATGCCCGGAGAACGAGCAGAACTGTGGCAGCTGCTGGCTGTCGCGTATCAAGCGATTGCCGGGGAACCTGAGTTGTCGGTTCGAGGCGACGTTTTGGTCTGGTTCAAACAGGTCTGGCCGCAACTGCGGCAGGATCTCGAGACCTTGTCCGAGGATGACGCCATAGTGGCGATGCAGACGATGACGCCTTTCCTGGCTGGACTCGAGGACTGGGTAACTTTGGCGGATCTCAGCCACCGCGGCCGCGCGCTGACTTGCCGTTCTGACCACCTCCGGGACTATCTCGTCTTCACTCACCACCTAGGTATCTCTCTTCAGATGCAGGCCGACACCCGGGGTGCCGAGCAAGCATTCAAGGAGGTCGCCCGGCGAGCGGAAGTGGCAGGAGACCTTGGCCTGCGAGCCAAGGCGCTGGCTCACCAGGCACAGCTGCGCCGCCAAGCGGGCGAGCCTGGTGAGGCAGCCATCGTCTTTCACCGGGCTGCTGAGGCATATCGCCTCGACGCTGACGAACTCGGCGAAGCCCGGACACTTGGTGACCTTGCCACGGCGGTGCACGCGTTGGGAGACCAAACCGGCGCTGAGAGGTATACCGAGCGCGCCCGCACATTGTTCCTCAGTCATGGCGCCTACCTAGCCGCAGCACGCGAAACCCAAATACTTGCGGGCATTCGAGCGGCAGGCAACGACCTCGATGGTCCCGTGGCGCTGTTCGACGAGGTGATTCGCCTCGCCCGCACCGCGGGCACCCCAGTCGCCGCAGCAAAGGCGGCCTACGACGCGGCGCACCTTCTCGCACTGCACGGCGAACTACACCAGTCTGCCCGATATGCGAAGCTAGCCGACGAGTGTGCCGGCGGCCTCGACGAAGGCCTGGACCGCGACGTGGCCGAGATCCTCGAGTACGTCCGTACTGAGGCTGCGGTTCGTCAGCTTGCCACCGCCGACTCGAACGAGGTTGCAGACCGTCTCATCGCGAAGCATCCAGAGCTCCGCACCGTCATGGGACTGGCCCTCGCATTGCGGTCCGAATCAGCCTTTCTGCATCGCATGGCCGAGCACCCAGATTCGGCGGCACGGGAGTTCGTGGATAGCCAGTGGCAGACAGTGGTGGAACTCGCCCGCGGAACCATTCTCCCGGATGGGCTGCAAGTATTGGTAAGACGGCACAGTCTGGCCGTGTCGGACGGCCAGAACGATATTCTGAAGCGGATCGTGGGGATGAGCCCGGCCGCCACGTTGCCCGGCGTTCGCGGTCGCTACCTGGTGTTGCTGGCCCAGCGATCGTCCGACGCCCAGCAGGTGATCCAACTGGCAACAGAGGCGGCGGCCCTGCTAGAAGCAGTCGATGCCCCAGAGCTCGCTGCTGGTGCCCTCGTCGAGGCAGGCATGGCATGGCGACGCCTGCGGACCGGTGATCTCCGGTACAACAAGGACCAGGCACTCTCGGCTCTGCGGCGCGCCCTACGGGTGTTGCGTCGCAATGTAGATCGCGCCGAGTGGAGCCGCGCGATGGTCGCACTAGCGAACGCGTACCTCGAATATCCCGTAGATCGGAGGCGCAACCTGGACCGTGCCGTCCGCCGGTACACAGCCGCGCTGATGGTTCTCACACCCGAGGACTACCCCGAGGGCCACGGCACCGCACTCGCCGGTCTCGGTCTGGCACTGTCCGATCCCGCCATGGCCGACGACAGCCAGAACCTGGAATCCGCCCGCCGACATGTCGAACAGTCCCTACAAATGCTCCACGACCCGGCAACCAGGTCGACCGTGTTACTCAATCTCAGCCACTGCTATCGCAGGCGTCAACTTGGAGATCCGGACGCCAACCACGACCTCGCCCTGCTGTACGCGCGGCAGTCGTACGAGCTATGCCAGATCGCCGGGCTACACTTCCAGGCCGCTGAGGCGGCGACAGCTATAGGCGATCTGCTCGCTACTAGCGCCCGTCGGTCCGACATGAGCGCGTGGACCGAGGCCGTCGACTGGTATCGACAAGCACTCGAGTCCCTTCCCGTCGAGGAGGCACCCGCAGCTCATGCAGCGGCGGCCGGCAACCTTGCCAACACCCTGTCGCAGACACCTGGTGGGATCGAGTTTCTATCCGACGAGATCCTCACGCTGTATCAGACCACCATCGAAACCTTCCACTTGCTGGGCGACTCCGTAGAGGCAAGCCGGGCCCGGTACAACCTAGCCAACGCACTCTCCCAACGGTCATCTGTCGACCACGACGGGATCATCGCGCTGTACGAGGAAAGCATTGCAGGGCGCCCGATCAGCGAGGCACCTGCGGAGTGGGCGGAGTCAGCCACGGCCCTGGCCCAGGCCCTGTTCCGCCGGAACAAGCCCGTCGACCTGGATCGTGGTATGGCCCTCCTCGAGCAAGCGAACGCCGTCATGCCGGAGGAGCAGGCGGGCCAAGTCCAAACGGTGCAAGGCCGGGAACTCGGGCGGCGCGGCGACTGGCCGGGCGCCGCCCGCCTTCTGGGCCAGGCCGCCGCTGCCGCCGACTCCCGCTATCTCGCCACGGTGCTTTCGGCCGGCCAGGAGGCCGTCCTCACCCGGACCGCCGGGCTTCCCCGCGAGGCGGCGTACGCCCTCGCCCGCGCCGGGCAACTAGCGGAGGCGGTGACCCTCATCGAGGGAGCCCGTGCCCGGGAGTTGGGGCGGCTCCTCGAACGGGACCGCTCAGGTCTGGCGCAGCTGGATGCTGCCGCGCCGCGGGCAGCCATAGCATTTCGGGATGCCGCGCGACGTCTGATGGAGGCGGAGGCGTACCAACGCGGTAATTTCACCTTAAACTTGGACGAACGACATCGGCTACGAGGTGGGCTGGCCGACGCCCATGCTCAATTTGTCGCCGCGACCGAGGCGGTCCGGGCCGTGCCGGGATTCGCCGAGTTCGGATTGCCGCCCGCCGACGCCGCGCGGCAAGCAGCACTCATGGGTGTTCCGGTCATCTACCTAATCACAAGCGAGTTCGGCAGCGTCGCCCTGCTAGTTAAGGATGGTCATCTGGTCGAGGCCGTGTTCGGAGCGCTCACCGAGGACGAACTGGTTGATGCGCTGCGGGGGGTCCAATCGCTGACCGACGACCCTGCTCTGCTGCCCCGCCTCATGGACTTGCTCGGCGAGCGGTTCCTGAGCGAAGTGGCACATCGCCTTGTCGACGCCGACATTCCGGAGGTGATTCTCGTGGCCACCGGATTGCTCGGCGTACTTCCGGTCCACGTTGCGCGGTACTGGCGGGACGGCAAGACGAGGCACCTTTCGGACGACGTCGTGGTCTCGTTCACCCCGTCAGCCCGGTCGCTGCTGGCTGCTCGACGCCCTGACGGGCAGCACTCCGGCGCCCGACTCATCGGCGTCGCTCAGCCATCGTCGACTCAAGGCACCCTGCCGCACGCCGCGGCCGAGACGGCCTCTGTCCGGCGCCTGTTTCCGGGGCCCGGTGCCGTGCTGGCCGGTCCAGATGCCACCAAAGCAACGCTAATCCGAAAGCTGGCCGGAGCCACCCACGTCCACCTTGCCTGCCACGGCACCTTCGACCTAGAGGAACCGATGAGGTCCGGCCTGGTCCTTGCCGACGACAGCATGCTCACGCTCCGGGAGCTGTTCGACGAACGACCGCTGGACGGTGTGCGCCTCGTTGTCGCGTCGGCCTGTCACAGCGCTGTGAGCGATATCGCGCATGCGCCAGACGAAGCTATCGGTCTACCAGCAGGTCTGGTGTACGCCGGCGCGGCAACCGTGGCCGGCACCTTGTGGAGCCTGAAGGATCGCTCCGCCCCGCTTCTGGTCAGTCGCTTCTACGCGTATCACTTTCAGGGAGATCCGGAGACTGGATCAGGGCCAATGACCGCAGCAACGGCCATGGCACGCGCCCAGAACTGGCTCCGCGACTCGACCACCAACCAGCTCAACCGCTTTGCCGAAGAGGCGGGCCTGCCTCGGGTTAGGGCGGCGACCACTTTTGCGAACCGGCCGGAGCACTGGGCGCCGTTCGTGGTGGTCGGCCCGGGAGCCCACAACGCTCCGCAGTCAATCTGGCCCGACAAGCAAGCTGGAGCCACGCAAGTCTAATGAGGGTGCGGCTTACAGCTCTCCTGCTCAACAGCTCGGCGGCGACGGTGCCGTCGGCTCCGAGGTCCGCTCTGCCGTAGGCGGCTCGTGCGTCCTGCTCCGCCTTGAGGGCAGCGACCTGGTTGGGGAACCCTTGCCGCCTGTGCTGGCGGCGGCGCCGCCCGTTCGCGACGGGCGGCAGGTCGATGATGAAGAACCAGCGGGTCTGGCTCTTGGCGAGGCGGTAGTTGTAGACAGCCATGCGGCTGCACCTCCGCAGTAACGGGACCGAGGGATGCAGCCCACGTTAAGCGATTTCCGTTACCGCCAGCGTTACCGCAACACCACAGATGATCTTCCATATACGCTGGTGAATACCAGTCGGGGCGGCCCCCTGGCGCGCGAAGGCTGTCCGCGACGACCTGCGTGGCTATCCAACGATGTACACAGGTCGTCGACGAGACGGGCTTAGTGAACGAGAGAACGCTTACGTAAGAGCGACGGCCACGACGCCAACCACTAACGCGCGGATGGACCAGGTAATCCGGGTGAACTTTCGGTAGGCCACCAGGTTCGCAGCCCAGATCTGACCCACGACCGCCCGTTCGAACGCGTCCTCGTCGGCTGTCGCCGTCACCCAGGCGTCGATGAAGGCTTCGCGGTCGTCGCCGTACCGACGAGCGACGTGATCGTAGTAGTGGAGCGACCATGCGGTCGTTAGCTGCCGCCGCGGTGCCAGCGTGTAGAGCGCCAGCAACGCGCTAAGCATGACACTGACGCTGGCGACGAGCAGTGCGCCTTTGGCCCAAGAGCCGTGAGCCGACGGTAGTTGCCCGGCCAGGATCCCGGCGGCAGCCAGGACGGCGGCCGCCTTCACATCGGCGAAGCGGATCATCTCATTCGCCTGCTGCAGCGTGGCTCGATCCGCCTCCCTCATGAGGCTTCCAGTCGTTCCGCCAGATCGGGCCGGTCATACGAGGAGAAGAGCTGCCCCAGCTGCCCGAGCAGATATCGGCGGTCGCCGTCCTCAAGCCGCCCAAGAAAGTCACCGATCAGCTTGGCAATCACCAGGAACCGGGACTCGCCGACATCCCCGAACTTCTCAGCGATCTTCTCGAAGTTGATGGTGAGTAGCTCTTCTGGCTGGTCAGGGTGGTGGTAGAGCCAATAGCTGCGGGCGACGTCGGGACGAGAGTAGACGCTTTCCCGCAGGTACCGTATCCGCTCGAGCTCGGCCTGCTGCTTCAGCCGTTCGAGGGCGGTTTGCCGGTCGATCTCCAGGATGGCTTCCGCTGCGATACGGGCTTGCCGGGTAACCGTCAGCTTGACGCAGACGCCGTTGACCTTCCGGGTGTTGATCTCGATCTCTGCGTTGCCGGCCTGGGTGACGCTGTATTTGGCGGTCACCTGGCCGGCCCACTCCGTGATCTTCTGCCGCACCGTCCAAAGGGCAGCCTGATCGTTTCTCTGCCATAAGACCTGAAAGGTCGCATCGAACGCTACGTGTGGATGGCAGCTGGGCAGCTCGGCGGAAAAGGTGACCGGCTGTGCGGGATCCTCGGGCTTCAGCCAGAGGCTCGCCAGGCGGTCAAGCCAGTTCTCGCTCATGGAGCGACCAGTGGGTTCGCTCGGTGGAGCCGCTCGTTGAGCCGATCACGCGCTTCGCGGGCGGCCGGCGCCTCGGCGTCGCGGGCGAGTGGCTGCCAGTCGTACAGCAGGTCGGACATGCGGGCGAAACGGCTGCTGGCACCCTGGCCGATCCCGCCGGCGCGGACCATCAGATCGGTGATGAGGTCCTCGTAGGCAGGATCCTCGATCGCCGCATCCAGCCAGCGGAAGAGCGCCTCACGGAATTCGCCTTGCGGCCCTTCGCCCGTGAAGAGGAGCGTGAAGGCGTGTACCAGCCCAGCTCGCAGTTCTGCGTCGCCAGACAGCTCGGCGAGGAGGAAGGCGACCCGGTCCCGAGTTTCCGAAATCGCCGCCAAGGCTCGCAGCCCGACGTCGTGCCGCCGGTCCTGCGCGGCCGTCCAGTCGACGACCCGGCGCAACGTCGCCTGCCGGTGCAGCGGTCGGCCCCAGAGCGACCGCACAGCATCCACAACCCCGTCAGTGACATCATCGATGCCCCGCCCGGCCAGGTTGTTCAGGCGGGTCAACACCGCCTGCGGATACGCGTCTGCCAACTCCCCGCCGCACACTGCCGCGACCGCGCAGAGCAGCGTCACGCTTCCCGACTGGACGGCCCACTGATTGAGCCGACCGCGCATCGCCGCCCCAGCCTCAGGGCTCAGCGCGACCGCCGTCATAAGGTCGACAACCAGCGGTCGCAGTGTCTGGTACCCCCACCACCGCTCGGTCAAGGTACGCACTTCGGGCGCGTCTGCCCCGGGAAGCGCCAGGGTCACGGCGAGCATGGCTGAGGCCACCTGCCCGGCGACACGGACGTTCGGGGATCCTCCACGGCGCATCGGCAGGTCGGACGCCCAGCTCCAGAGGCGCGTACGGAAGGCCTTGGACTGGTCGCCATGCACATACCGCAGGATCGCGACGTCGTAGGACGGCAAGGTGAAGACGATCCGGTGCTCCTCGTCGATCCGGGCGTTGACGTTCTTGGCGAGCTGGCGGATCCCCGGGGCGCCGATGCCGCCGCGCACGTTCGCTGGTTCTGACAGCTTCTCGGCGAGTTTCTCCATGGCGTGAAGGACGTTGGTGGCCTGTCCCCCCTGTAGGAAGGCAAGGGCAATGAGGAAGAGCCTGGTCCGCGCATCGACGTTGTCTTCGAACCAGGTGGCCAGTTCTTCGTCCCAGTTCTGGTAGGCCTGGACCGACTTGCCGGCGATCTCGGCCAGCGGCTCCTGGGGATTCCCGACCGCGGCCCTGATCCTGTGGGACAGCCTCGCGATCTGGGCCGGAGTGGCACCCTCTAGCATCGCCGGTATCGGCGGAGTCCTGAGCAGTGTGTCCACGTCCAGGCGGGCTCGCTGGTCGTCCAGGAGTTGGCTCAGCAGTTTCTCGCGTTCAGGAGCGGTGACCGTGAGGACGGTGAAGCCCGGAACGTCCTCGGGCCTTTCGAGGCTCTTGCGGTCGACCAGGACGACGAGGTAGGAGTCCCCCTTTTCTACCGCCTCTCGGTAGGCGATGAGAAGCTCACGCAAGCGGCCGTTGCGGCTTCCGGGCGGCACCGTGAGCAGGTAGGCGGATGGGCCGTACGACGACCAAGGCACCTCGTCGACGGGCAGGAGCCGCTGCTGATCGTCGTCGGTCGGGATCTCCCGCCGGGGCGAGGGAACGCCGCCGAGCAGCCCGACCGCGGCGGTCCGCCGACCGGTGCCGGGTTCGGCCACCAGCAGAACGTGGCGCCGCTCCCGCAGGATTCCGGCGGCAGCTTCCCTGGGCAGTCCGCCCGGGCCGTAAAAGCGCTCTACGAAGGTCCCAATCGCCTCCTGAACGAAGGCGTCGGACAGCTCCCGGGCGGCCTTGTAGCGTCCGAGCCAGTTGTGGACGTTCTGCACCATATCGCCCTCGACGCGCGAGGCCGCCTGACCGCTGTTCTCTTCGATGTAGGGGCCGTCGTCGAGGTCGTCGGCGTAGGACTCGTCGATGTCCGGATCCATCGGCTCAATCGAGTCGGTAGTCATCACTCACCGCCCCGGTGCTGCGTCATGCTCTCGACCGTGGTGGCGACCTGACCATCGTTCCGCTTCACCCTCGGCCCGGAGATCCGAGGCCCTGGGCGCTTCCCTGCCATCGGCCTCGACGGCGGCGCGGCCAGCGGTTCGGCCGGCATCACGCCGAGGAGGTTCCCGGAGACCTCCGGGATGTAGAGCCACGCCTGTCGGCTAAACGCCTTGCCGTCGACCGTCGCCGTTACCGGGAGGCAGCGGTCGGGTTCCATCCCGGCGTACCCAGCGGCTATGACATCCTCGAAAACTCGATCGGAAAAGATGCAGGCCACGAACGTTACGCGCGGACTGGCTGCGGCGAGCACCGCCTTCACCGGCACGGAGTCGAGCAGGCGGTGCGTGTCGTTGCGTGAGTCACCGTTGCCGGTCCAATTCGGATTTTCCGGGTCGGCCGGTAGCGGCCCAACGTGCAGGCTGACCCTCAGCTGAAGGCGATCGTGGGCCTGTCGGTTGTGTTCCGCCAGGCGTTCCTGCAGTAGGCGCGGGAACGGGTCCACCAGGTAGGGCAGGACACGCGGCGGGAGCCCGACGGCGAAGCCATCACCGGTAGGGCCGAGGAACGCCGGACGATCCCACTCTGCCCCCAGCCCGGCGCCGGTCAGGGCGTCACCCACAAGGTCGAGCAGATTCTTGCTGATCGCCTCTTGGGCGCTGCCCGGTTCGGCGGTAAAGCCCTTGGCGTCCACTGCCAGAATCGCCCGGTACGGTGGTAGGTCGATCGAACGTGCGAACGGGATGTGTTTCACGGGAGTCCTTCCTCGAGAACGGGACCCCCTCAGCGTCAGCCGGATACGCGCGGTTCTCTGCCCAGTTCTGGGCGGAAACCCTGTGACCGACAGCTCAGCGCCACCGGATCCACGATGGTGATCTCCCGCCGCCCGGTAGCGACGATGCCTGCCTCACGCAGGGCGGTGAGCTCGGCAACGACCGCGTTGCGCGAGGTGCCGACCAGTTCCGCGAGTTCCGCCTGAGACAGCCGGATCAAGGGCTGCCCGTCGGCACGCCGGCTCTCACGGTCGAGCTGGATCAGCGCCCGGGCCAGCCGCTCCCGCACAGGCAGCACCGCCAGCGCCACACGCTGCGCATCCGAGGTGCGCAGCCGGCCCACCGTGTAGGCGGCGAAGCCCGCCGCGAACGCGGGCCGGGTCAGGAAACGCCGAAACTGCGGGCCAGTCAGCAGCCGCGTGACCGTACTGGTGAGGGCGGTGACCGTGGCCGACCGGGGTTGCAAGTCGACGGCGGCCAGGTCGCCGACGACATCGCCAGCGGCCCGCAGCGTCAGGATCGCGCGGCTACCGTCGCTCTCCGACCGCACAATTTTGACGCAGCCGGCGAGGACCACGTGCACGTGCTGGGTGGTATCACCCTGACGCAGAAGCACGTCGCGGGGCTCGAAGCGCACGGGGATCCCGGTGCCCTGCACTCGATGCCACTCGTCTTGCGGGAGATGAGCGACGAGTCCGGATGCACCGTAGTCACGCATGCACAGAATGTATCGCCGACGATCGCGAAGGGTGGCGACGGATCAACAGCGTTGCCGGGCTTGGCTCGGTCCCGCACCGCCACCCTTCGCCGCTTCGCCTCACTGAGCAGGGTCTTGGTGAAAAGCGCATCCAACGGCCGATAGCCCCTGTCTGCGGCTAATGGCCGAGTGCTCCAGCGGGCTCGTCGTGCCTGGTCTGGGCCAGGAACCCTCCCGTCACCGCGATGCCGATGGTGGTAGCGGTCTCGGCAAAACCCCGAAGAACTTGCACAACACGAGCCATGCGTCCCCGCCTCCTCCCGGTGCACTTCCCTGACCTTTGAGACCTGAACTCATCCGGTTGTCCCAGGAGTGACTGCGTAAGAGTTCCACACATCGCCACACACATCGCGATCAAGCCGACTCGAACGGACACGCCCGACCCAGGCCACGCACGACGTACCGAATCCATGTTAGCCAAGCCGTCCGTCCGGTGCCGCCTACGGCGCGCGGCGCCACTGCTACCTTCAGGTGGTTCGCCGGTCCCTGGCCGCCGGTGGCTCGCGTTTCGAGTGATACCACCCCCGTCAGTCGCCGATTCAGGCCGGTATCTCCACTTCGCGGGGCCAGGCCATCGGCGATGGCGCTCGAACATCGGCAGGGAGATGGGGCACGAGGGCGACGAGCTGGAGGGTGCGCAGTTTCGCGTGCACCGTCTTCCAGGTCCCTTGCGCGAGCCGTTCCACTGGGCAGCGGCAAGTGTTGTGGGTTTCGTTCGGGGTGACACGGGCGCGTACGCAGGCGAAGGCGTCGTTGCCGACGTCCGCGCGCAGCAGGTGCCACCGACCAGCTTGCTGCTCCACGGGTGTCGCGGCGAAGACCTCGGGAGTCTGGGGCAGGTACAGGCGGTTGCCATGATGACGCAGGAGATAGAGCCCGTCGACTGGGTCGATCTCGTCGCCGGCCGGCTGGTGGGTGGCCAGCCAGGCGAACGCGTCGCCGGCGGAGCCCGGACCCCACAGGTATTGCGTCGGGACACGGGTGGTGACGTATCGGGAGTCGAAGCGCTCGGCCTCGTAGCCGTCGGGCACCCCGCGGTATAGGATCCACCGGATGGTGGGATCCTCGTCTGCGGTGAGGTTCTCCGCCCGCGTGAACTCCTGGACCCCGGTGGTCGGGTTCCAGCCAACCGCGAGCGTCTCGCGTCGCACTGGTGCCGGGTAACACCTGCCGTCGGGGGTCGGGACGCCCCATAGCTGATTGATGAACTCGGCAAGGTCCCGCAGCTCGAGTGTCGCCTCGACCGGGGTGTGGATGTGATGTGGTCGCGCGTGGGCGAGGTGGTTGCGTATCTTGACGACCACCTGTTCGCCCTGTCGGGCGCGCTGTCCCCGCAAGAGCTCGTGTTCGCGTGCCCATGTCAACAGGTCGGTGAGCATGCCAGCGAAGCGCCTCGGCGCCCCGCTACCAGCGGGCAGGCGAAGCCTACGTCTGTGCAAATGCTTCGCGATGTCGTTGTAGTTGGCGCTGGTCAACGGCTGCGGTCGGCCCTCTTCGTCGGTGAACGGGATCACTCGGCCGTGGTAGAACTCGACAAATCGAGCACGTAGAGCGGGCTCGTAGAGGCCGATGGCAGCGTCAGCAACGACAGTGAACTGCTCGTAGTCGACGACACCCAAGCTGTGCTGGTCACGCAACCGCTCGAAGCTCGCCCGAAGATCGGCAGGCACGGCATCGGTCAGCACCGCGCCGGCGATCTGGGAGCGCTGAAAGGCAAGCGCGTCATCCTCATGTAGAAGCCCGTCGAGGCTCAACCCCATCGAGGTGAAGCGCAGCGTCCGCTCATCCGGCTTCGTCAACTCAGCGAACACGTCTACTCCCGTCATCCCTTCATGGCAACAGGACAGCGTCCACCGCCGCAGGCGCAAACGGCATCCCATACTCGGATGAAAGAGCTAACGACCTTCCAGCGCCTGCTCGGCCCTCGGGGCTACGACCCGAGAGCGTGGGAGGCACGTCATGGTGGCCCTTGACGCCGGCGAGGACATGCGACGTCTCGTCACCGAATTCAGCAACTTGGTCTCGTAGCGCGGCCCAACGTCGGAAGCCCTCCCTAGTACGGCGGAGCGGATGGTCTCTATCGTGGTCTGGGCGATGGCATGCTGGCGCACCGACTACGGGCGAGATGGCCAGAACCCGCCAGTACTGGGCTGGCACCGGCGGTGACCCGCTCAAGATCGGCATGCGTAGCCTGAATCGCTGGGGGATGAAGAGGTAATCGCTACCGGCGGCCGCCGTGCACGAAGGTCTGCACAGCCGAGTTGGGAGCGGCGGCCGCCGGCACCGAGCCGACGGCGAGAACCCACTCGTCGCCGAGCGTGCCGATGATTAGGTCGCGGTTCTCAAACCGCAGCACGAGACCAGCGAGGACGCGTCACCGTCGTGGCCGAGGATCAGACGTCGCCCCCGCTGTGTCGACTTGGGTGATGACAATGTCGGTCACGGTTACCCTCGCCGCCGCGAGGAGTCCAGGCAGAGCCCACCGAAAGCGCGACTCAGCTTCCGCCGGTATTCGTCGACCGCGACGGCGGTCACCTCTACGTCGGACCGGCCCGACGGTGCGACCTCGCCGGTGACCAGAGCGAATCGCGAGAAGCAATTCGTCTGGCGCAGGAGTCGGAAGGTCGTCACGGTTTTGATGGTTCGAGGCGGGTTCCGGCTTGCACATGTCGGGGCCGAGCAGGCGCGCCCGGGGGTCGGGAATCCTGTCACTGAACTGGCAGAATTCCCGATCACCCAAGTCTGATCGCATTGCTAGGGTGGACCGGTGACCCTGCGCCCTAGCGAGACGAGCCGAGGGCGTCGGTGGCTCGCAAACTTCAGCCTCGATGAACGCCAGGCCGCCAGGTTGTTGATCGACAGTCTTCGGGTGATCTCCTCTGCGCGCTTCCGGATCACCTTGTCGGAAGCCCTAGATGCTGCAATCGGCGAGTTACGAGGGCCTGTTGGTGTCTACCCGGTGCGTGAACTGCCGAGCGACCCGAGCACCGCCGAACGGTCCCAAGCGGACGATCGCGCCAGCAGCCTTCTGCCACTGGACCACCCATTCACCGCAGTCCCCGGCAGCGAAGGGGTGGTCGGCAACATCATCCGTGATGTCGTCGGCAGGCGACCGCAGTTTCGCCGAGCCGCGTCTTACAACTCGCTGGACAGGTTGCGGCAGCACAGGGTGCGATCGCTTCTTTTAGTGGACGACTACAGCGGCACCGGTAATCAGATCGTCAGTTACGTGAACGCCTGGATGCGCCATCCCACAGTCAGGAGCTGGCACTCATATGGCCTGCTGCGCATTCACATCCTCCTGCTCGCGGCCTCGGCGCAGGCTCAGCAGCGCCTGGAGGATTCCCGGTTCGTCGCAAGCGTGCGGTATCTGGAACGAGGACTTGGCTTCGACACCGCGCCGTGGACGGAGCGCGAGCGCGAAGCGGTTAAGGCGTTGTGCCGGAGATACGCCCACACGCCCGATTTCGCCCTCGGATATCGTGAGACATGCGGCCTGCTGACGTTGCACCACACTGTACCCAACAACCTTCCCAACATTCTCTGGCAGACGAAGTGCCCCCGGGTTCGTAACTGGTCTTCCTTGTTCAGCAATCGCGTCATGTCTCCGCAGCTACAGACGGAACTCGACGACTACCGGCTGGAAACTGATCCGAAGCGCATCTGCACCATCATTAGGCAGGAGCGCCTTGGTGATGCCCTAGACGCGCAAGCGAACACGACCGTGCGGATTCTGCTCCTGGTGCTCGGCGCCATCGAAAGTGGACATCGCGATCCGATGGCGCTCGGGAGCCTGCTTGGTCTCAGCCTCGAAGCCGCGCAGCGAACGCTGGAAGCCTGCCAGGAGCTGAGACTGCTTGACCCCGCCGGTCGACTGACCAACGAGGGACGCGCCGAGTTGCGACGCGCTCGAAACCGCCCCACGTCGCCCGCGGAAGCGCCTGCAAGCGGTGAGGAGGGGCCCTACTATCCTGTGACCCTGAGGGGAGCCGTGTGACATCTAGATCCAGGTCGGCCCGTCGGGTCGACCACGGCCGCGGCGAGTCCGCGGTGCGAGAGCGGGCCGTGAGTTTCTCACGCGCTCCGTTCAATCCCACGTTCGCGTGCGGTCGCGAAGACGCTGCATCCTCGATGCCTCGGCGCGTCTTCGCGACCCCGCTGCCGCGATGGGAAGGAATTCAAAGGTAGATGACTATCGGCTCCCCTCACCTCTACCGGCGAGACGGACGCGCGGAGGGCAAGCCCGAGGCACTGCTCGACGCAGCGCTTGCCCAGGCTTATGCAGTCGAGGCCAACGGGCTCGCCGCGGTTCTCACGCTCAACCACCTTGCAGTGCGCACCGGCGTTTCTTACAACTACCTGCGCGGAATCGTCTCCCGGACGTTCGACCCCTACGCTGATCTCGTTATCGAGCGCCGCAACGGACGAAAAATGCGTCCGATTTCTGTTCCGGACCCACCACTAATGAGGGTGCAACGCTGGATCCTGCACCGCATCGCGAGCCGAATCCCAGTGCACACGGACAGCTACGCGTATCAGGCCGGCTCGTCGATCCGTGCCTGCGCGATGCGACACGCTGGGGCGCGATGGCTGATCAAGCTCGATATTAGAAATTTCTTCGAGACCATCAATGAACGTCAAGTCTTCTCGCTGTTTCATGAGGCGGGGTACGTCCGACTCGTGTCACTCGAACTGGCTCGGCTGTGCACCCGGTCTGCTGCGCATGCTAGCCACGTCGATGTACGTCATTTCGGGGGCGACGTGCGGGATCGCGTCATCCAATCCTACAATCAGCCTGTGCTCGGCTTCGTGCCTCAAGGTGCGCCCACCAGCGGCGCACTGGCCAACGCGATTTTCCACGAGTTGGACGTTACGTTCTCAGCACTCGCGCATCGCGAGCGGATGGTATACACGCGATATGCTGACGACCTGACGTTTTCCTCGATCGAGGAGTTCGACCGCAGCCGGGCAGCCCAATTGATCCGTAAGGTGGGTTCGGAACTGCGGAGCGAAGGTTTTTCCCTGCACCAAAAAAAGACCCGAGTCGTTCCTCCGGGCGGTCGCAAGCTTGTGCTCGGCTTGCTGGTAGACCGCGACGACGTGAGACTTAGTCGCAGCATGCGGAGTCGGATCGCCGAAAACGTGCGCGGAGTTGAAAAGTTCGGCCTCGCGACGCACGTCTTGCACCGGCGGTTCAGCTCGCTCGACGGATTTGTCCGGCACGTCTCCGGGCTACTGGCGTTCGCGACCGACGTGGAACCGGGGTGGGCGCGGCATATGAGCAAACGGTGGCAAGCCGCGCTTCGCGCAAACAACTGGCTCGACTTCACATTCAATAGGTGAAACGCAGCATCGCACTGGAGCTGCCTCGCCTGCTTAGTAAGTGGATCGGGTGCACCGGAGTGAAATGTGAAAGGCTGCCCTGCAAGGACAATGCATAGGCGGCCCACGATCGCGCGTACGACGAATTCGGATCGCGCCGTTTTCTACGCTCACGGCGGCCGATGCCCGACGCCCGACGTCCACCCGTCGGCCTGTCGGTTCCACGAGCTCGGGCACGCCACCGGCCGGAGGGCAGTCACTGTGGTCGCCGTCATGCCCCAAAAGCCACAGACTCGCCAGACACTACGCCGCTGCGGCGGCAGCACCCTCCCAGGCCGCCATCGGCCGAACGAGCGCCAAAGCTCATGTGACGCGGCGGACTTGGTGGCCGGCTCGTCCCAGACGGGCGAGCCGGCGGCAGAAATCGAGAATGGTGAGGCGGTTCTCCCGGGTGTTCCGACCCCACCGAAAGAACATCCGGGGCTGTCGATGCACGCCCGCATTGACCGGAGGTAGCGGAGCACCGACACGAAGTCCTACAGAGGCGTCAGGAACTCGCTCTAACCAGGAACTGATTGGACCAGTCCCTCTCGATCTCGCTTGGCAGCGTGAGATGGGTGACGACGACCGCCTGGAATCCCGTTGTACGCTTGGCAAGCAGCTCGAACATCCGAAAAGCGCGGCTCGGGTGAAAAGAGTCAAGCAGCTCATCGACCAACAGCAGCGTTGGACCCTCCTCGGCATGTATCTGCGCCATCGCGATCGCCACCTCTAAGAGGATATCTAAAGCCTGCGAGGCACACGGGGAGTCGTCGCTCTTTATTGGCTGACGCAAGGAAGCCAGGCGCACAATCGGCCGACCTCCGACGATCTCCACGTCCTGCACCTCACCGCGGACCCGGCTCGGAACCTCCGCCAAGATGTCGATGAAAGTGCTCACGTCGATGGATAGTGCAGCGGCTAAGTCTAGAATTGTTCCTCTGCCGCAGTCAGGATAACGTGGAACGACTGTGCGATAGGGCTCCGTCACGATCGCCCCATGTCGGGCATCCAAATCGAACCGCAGCCTGCCGTCATGGGCCTTTATCTTCAACGTGTGTGGCTGGGGGTCAAACCAGCGAATCTCCGCTGCCAGGTCGCCCATCCAATTACGACTTCTGGCGCGGCCATATTGCGTGGCACTCGCCAGCAGTTCGAGCAACACGCTCTTTCCGCTGTCGTTGTGACCCTGCACCAAGTTCAGCACCGACAACTCGATGGTCCGGGCCTTCAGCGCCGCCGGACCCTTGCGTATCGTGATCTCAGTGATCAACCCGGTTGATATAGTTGCGCCGCGCATTTCGGCCCGAAGGTACGCCTCGTGTACTCGACACCATGTATGCAGCAAGGCTGCAGGGTACCCGTCGCCTTGATTAGTGTCGACGAGCCGGCCATGGTGCGCACACAACCAGATCCCGTTGCCAACTTCCTGTCGCTGCTTGAATGTCAGCCCACCAGTCCCCCGCGGCCCGCCTTCAGCAGCGGCGTAGATATGACACGCCATGCCTATCCGGGCCACGTCGTCCGGGCTAGGCCCGGGCCCTATCGTGGAACTCCGGCAGTCTGGCTTTGAACAGCGGTAGCCAGCCCGCTCGGCTAATAGTCGACGGACCTTCGGGGAAAAATCAGCACGGCCGGTCGTCACCGAAGCATGCTGACACATATCACCGACACTTTCGGACACGACGGGGACGGTCAGGCACTGCCGGGCTCGCCCGCTTGCGTCCCCGAGGCCGGCGGAGGTCGCCAGTGGCCGCGCGGGCCAGCACGCGGATGGTGTGCTCGATGTCGACGCGGCGCATGATTACCTGCCATGGCAGGTCACCCGGTGTCGGTGGCGGTCACTCCCGACCATTCGTGCCTCGCGAAGACCGGGTGGCGGTCATCCCACAGCCACCCGTTCGCTAGGACTTGGTGACGGGTGTGGGCGTGCCGTGGCCGCGCAGCTTGGAGCGCCAGGTGCCGTGGTGTTTGTCGACGCGTTTGCGGGTTCCGACGGTGCGGAAGCCGCAGGCGGCATGCAGGGGCGAGGTTGGGCGTGTTCTCGGGAAGATTTCGGATTGGACGGTCCATATCTCAGCGCTCTCCGTGGCGGTGATCGGCACGTTGAGTAGGGGCGGCCGATGCCTTGCCGCCGCTGTCGGGGTGAACGTAGACGGAGCGCTCGACGACGCCGGCATAGACGTAGCGGCCGGAGGCCGGGCTGCACGCGGTCCAGCCGAGCTCGGTCGCGTCGGCGTCGAGAGCGACGAAGCGGTGCTCGGGCAGGCGGGAGGCGGTGAACCGTTCCCAGGTGGTTGGTTGCCGAGCTGACCGACTTCCCGGCGGTACTGACCAACAAGGTTCGTTTCGAAGGTGGCGTTGCCGGTGGCGATGCCGAGCCGGTAAATCTCCAGCAGCTTCGGCGTGATTCCCACGGCGGGCCGCTGCGGCGCCAGCTCGGGTACTCCTCCAGTAGATCGTTTTTTCGCGTAGGGGCTGCCGCGAGGGTGTCCAGGTCGTTCGTTACAAACGATCTTGGATGCTCTCGATGTAGTCTCCGCAGACACTTTGGATACCCCCGAGGTCGCCTACGTCACCGGCGGGCAGGCATGCGACTGGCGGCTGGCTTTGCCTAACGAAGCGCGCCTGCGCCAGCACGCTCCTGGACGGGTTCGCATCGAAATCGCCGGCGGGCGGAGGCATCGACGCGACAGCCGGAGGCATCCCGGATCCCCTGACTCCAGACAGCACACCAACCTCGGGAGAGGAGCCGCAGTGAAGGCATCGGAAACCAAGTTGCTGGACCTGCTCGCCAAGGGCAGCCAGTTCGTCATCCCCATCTACCAGCGCACCTACTCTTGGGCGCAGTCGGAGTGCGCACAACTGTGGGATGACATCGTCAGGGCGGGAACCGACGACAACCTCAACGCCCACTTCATCGGCTCGATCGTGCACGTCGAGAAGGGCCTGTCGAACCTCACCTCGCAGGAGCCGAACCTCGTCATCGACGGCCAGCAGCGCCTGACCACGGTCACGCTGCTGGTCGCCGCGCTCGCCGAGGCCCTCGGCCGGCTTCCCGAGCAGAACCGTGAGCCACTCGACGGGTTCTCGCCGAAGAAGCTGCGCAACCGGTACCTCGTCAACAACGACGAGGAAGGTGATCGCTACTTCAAGCTGCTGCTGTCGCAGACCGACCGCGACACCCTCAAGGCCATCGTCGGTGGTGCCCAGCTCCCCAAGCACCGCTCTGAGCGCATCGAGAGCAACCATGCCTACTTTCAAGGCCGACTGGGATCTCAGGGAACCGACTACGGAGCCATCTGTCGGGGTCTGGCCAAGCTGGTCGTCGTGGACATCCGGCTAGACCGCTCCCAAGACAACCCGCAACTGATCTTCGAGTCCATGAACTCCACCGGCCGCAAGCTCTCCCAGGCCGACCTAATCCGCAACTTCGTGCTGATGGGCCTCGAGCCGTCCACCCAGGAGCGGTTCTACGCCCAGTACTGGCGCCCCATGGAGAGCGACTTCGGCCAGGCCGCCTACGAAGCCCAATTCGACGACTTCGTCCGCCACTACCTCACGGTAGTGACCGGCGAAATCCCCCGACTCGCCGACATTTACGAGGCGTTCAAGGCCTACGCTCGGGCGGCAACCAGCGATACCGGCTCGGTGGAGCCCTTGCTCAGTCAGCTCCGGGACTACTCCGGCCGGTACTGCGCGGTGGCGCTCGGGCAGGAAAAGGACAAGCGCCTCGCCGCTGCCTTCCAGGACCTCCGCGAGATCAAGGCCGACGTGGTCTATCCGCTCCTGCTTGAGGTCTACACCGACTATGAACTCGGCACCCTCACCACCGGAGAGGTGGCCGAAATCGTCGACCTGTTGACGTCCTACATCTTCCGTCGGGCCGTCTGCCGCGTCCCCACCAACTCGCTCAACACGACATTCGCCACGTTCGGCAAGGCGCTACGGAAGGAGCGCTACCTCGACAGTGTGAAGGCGCGCTTCCTGTCGATGAAGAGCTACCGCGCCTTCCCCACCGACCCCGAGTTCGCCGAAGCCCTGAAGACCGCGGACCTCTACCACTTCAAACGCCGCTCCTACTTCCTGCGGCGCCTGGAGAACCACAACCGCAAGGAGGTCGTGACGATCGAGGACTACACGATCGAGCACATCCTGCCGCAGAACGAGAAGCTCTCACAAGAGTGGCGTGACGCCCTCGGCGACAACTGGGGCGAGATCCAGGCCCGCTACCTGCACACCCTCGGCAACCTGACCCTCACCGGATACAACTCCGAGTACAGCGACCATCCCTTCACGGTCAAGCGCGACATGAATGGGGGATTTAAGCACAGCCCTCTGCGGCTGAACCAAGGGCTCGGCCAGCTCGACACCTGGAACGCAGACACGATCCAGTCCCGCGCAGCACGCCTGGCTGATGCCGCGCTCGACATCTGGCAGATGCCCGAGCTGCCCCCCCAAGTAATGGCGGAGTTCCAGCAGCCGCGTGCCGAGACGGCGTTCTCCATCGAGGACCACCCGAACCTGCTCCCGCCGGCTCGTCGGGCGCTATTCGATAAGTTCCGGTCCGAGGTACTGGCGCTCGATCCCACCGTAACCGAGCAGTTCCTCAAGCTGTATGTGGCCTACAAGGTGGAGACCAACTTCGTCGACGTCGTCCCGCAGGTCGCCAGGCTCAGGCTCAGCCTCAACCTGCCGTTCGAGTCCCTCCACGACGAGCGTGACCTCGCTTGGGACGTCACCGGACGGGGCCACTGGGGCAACGGCAACGTCGAGGCCGGCCTCGACGAGAGCAGCGACTTCACCTACATCATGGGCCTGGTGCGTCAGGCCTACGAGTACCAGATCGCGGAGTGAGCGGTTCGGTCAGCTAGTTGGCCTGAGGGGCTGCTGCTGAGAAGGGCAGGGTTTCCCCTCGTCGGATAGGTGGGTCCCCAGTCGCAGAGTTCGCTCGGCTGTGGGCCGATGTGTTGTGCGAGGCGCGAAAGCCTACGAGCTCGCGAAGCAGGGGCTCAACGCGCCAGCCCTCGTCCTGGTTGGCGCAAGCGACCCCTGGCCACTCGCCAACAGGTGGTGGCCGCCGCCATCCCGGACGCCCACTGGCACGTGGTCAGCGGGCGGCCACTTCGCGGCGCTTGCCCCCGCCTACACCCACGGCCCTGCTTGAAATCCTCGGCGCGGCAAGCTGATGCGCGTCCGTTTCATCTGCGGTCAGCCGCGGGCTCCCTCGCGGCCGATGAACTCACTCAGCGGCGCCTTTCGGAATCCAGGATGGCCGGCGAACGCTGCCCACGTCGCATCGCGCGCTGGCTGATGATCGCTCGCCACATACACGCGGCACCCGGCCCGCAGCAGCGCGTGGGTCTCGACCTGGACGTCGATCCCGTACGGGCACCGATCGACCGTGTGGGCGGGTGCGTCCGTAAGGACGAGGATGACCTGAGGTCCCAGATCGTCGACCAACTCCCGGCACCGCTGCATCGCGTCCTCCAGCGCCTCCTCCACGTCGCCGCCGTGGCCGGATGGCGCCACCGCCACGGCCTCAAGCAACGCCGCCATCGTCGGGGCGGGCCCGAACTTGCGAACCAGGAAGGGCTCGGGGTAGCCGTGATCGCTGTACAGCACGGCTCGGATCTGGTCGAACGACGACCACTCGGCGGCTCCGAGCCGCGCCAGCGCCGAGGTCAGGTACGTGTGCATGCTGGCTGTCACATCGATCACTAGCACGAGTCCGCGCGGTTCAGGCGGCGCGGCCACCCGGTGCTCGGCGGCGCCCAGTGACAGCGCCCAACTGACCGACGCACCGAACTCCGGCGGCACATTGCCCGGCCGGAACTGGCCGGCCAGATGCATCCGGGTCCAGAAATCACCGCGATTCACCTCCGGCTGCTGCCGGGGCTTGATGTCACAGTGGTTGCACACCCACGTAGCCCTCGGTCGAAGGCCGTTGGCGTATCGTAGCGCCACGCCGATCGGCGTCTTGTCATTCGGGTCCGGCATGCCGTCCGACAGGGGACGGACCCGGCCGAGCCGCATCTCGTACTGGTCTTTCGCTTCGACGACGAGAAGGTCGCGCCGGTGGTCGCCGGGGGTCGAAACGGCGACGTCAGGCGTCAACTCCACGCCGCCGGCCACGCGGGCAGGTTCTCGCCACACCTCCAAATGCGCGGCCGGCGTCGCGCCATGCCGCAGCATGCCGACGGGGCGATCTGTTCGGCCCTCGGACAGGCGCCATACGTCGCCGTCCTGAAGCAGTCCCGGCAGCTCGACGATCCAGCCGGCGTGCTCGGCCGCATCGAGCGTGGCGCACAGCACCCAAACCTCGTACAGCAAGCTCCGGTTTTGCCACAGTGGCAGGTTGAGGTACTCCTGGACGGCCCGGTGGAGGACCTCGACGCTCATCGAGCCGGTCTTGCGGAAGACCCGCCGTTGCAACCATTCGCTGGCCTCGTCGCAGGCGGTCCGCAGCTGGTTAAGCCACGTGGCGAGCGTGTCGGGCGTCGCGAACAGCCGGAGTTCCAGGTCCGCGCGCCTGGCGGTGGGCCAGTGACCAAGGCGCCACATGGCGATGAAGCCGGCCAGTTCCTCCAAGTTTGATTGTCGCCCACGACCGCTGCCGGGCAGAACAACGGCATCGAGGTGCTCGTCCAGCCCGATGTCGCTCGGTTCGTTGACGCCGTGCAGATGCTCCGGCGTGGCCGTGGCAACGAGAACACGCTGCCCGGGACGCCCCGCGGGTTCGGCGGTCGCGACCTGTTGTGGCCACTCGTGAAGCTGCGGGTCGACGTCGGTCAGGCGGAAGACGGGTGCGCGGTCGAGGTTCGCCAGGTGAGCGCGGACCAGCCGCTCACCGGCCGCGACGAGCGCCTTGCCGGCATTCTCCGCCGCCCCGATGACGGCCAGTGGCCCGGACCAAGCAGGTTCGTGTTCCGCACGCGCCTGCAACGCAGGCCGGAGCCACGCCAGGTGCAGCAGCGCGTCGGGCAGCCGGAAACCGTCCGCGGAATCAACCGGCCAGGTTCCGTAGAGGCCGCCGCCGTCCCACAGGACAAACGACCGGACTGCATCCTCGTCGATCGTGCCGGTCTCTACGGCGCGAACCGTCCGCTCCAACGACCGGATCCGTTCGATGAAGGCCTCACTAATGGTCACCCCGGCTACGTCCAAGCCGTCGCGCGAAATCCTGAACGTTCGCGGTCCCCCGGTCGTGACGGCGTGCTTCGCCAGCCGCGCGTAGATGTCGCGGACCATGGCCGTGTACCGGCCACCGCATCGCAGAAGCTCGCTAACGAGGGCGGACAGCGACGGTGCCGACTCGGCGAGCTGCCTGGCGGCGTCGCGGCGGATCAGCCGCTTCTCGTCGGCCTTTCCCCGTAACGGCCGCGCGATCGCGTCGAGGTCGATGCCGAAGGCGCCAAAGATCTCACCAATTGCTCCCGAATCCTGCTTCCCGGTGCCGATCTCGAGTCCGTCAACGATCAGCGTCGCAAGATCGCGGCGTGGAACGACGTCCGCCATGACGAACATCCTTCACGACCGGCGGTCGTCCGGCTACGCCGTTTCACCGCCCGAAAGTCGCCGGCGAAGTCGATCACTGCTCCACCGAGTTGTTTGTCGACGGCCCAGCGGAAGCCGACGATTCTCACCTTCCCGGACTGCCTGGTCGAGGGCGCGGCCCCGGCCAGGCAGGTAAGTGCCTCCGGCGTCGGGAAGCGGCCGCAGGCGGCGCCGATCTCAGCCAGAAGGCGGGCCACGCGGACGATCCCCGCCCGGGCAGGGACGTGAACACTGCCGCGTCGGGATGCTGCAGCAACTGGATCTCAATCTGCTCCTCCAGCACGCTGATCTGCTCCCGCAGGGCGGTGAGCCCGGCCACCAACGCAGCGGTGACGTGTGCCCAGGCGGTGGCTTGAGGACCGATGTCCAATGATGCCCCTGGGCGTCGACCTCCGACATCATCCGCAAGACCGAGTACCGACTGCCGCGGTGCTCAATTGCCGATGCCCGAAGTTCCGGCGTCACCGATCGTCATAGGGCGGCCGGCGCTCGGATGAGGCGTGACCGGCCCGCATCATCTGTCGCAGGACGGCTACGAACTCCTCGCTCTGGCCGAGCGCCATCCGCCGGAACATCGCGGCACCGCGTACACGCCGCAGCCGCGAAAGCCGGTGGGTACGATCCCAACGCGAGTGGGTGCGGAACCGTTCCCAGGCGGACTGGCGACTCACCCCGAGGGCATCGGCAACCTGTTCCCAGGTCATGCCATGGTGGCGGGCCAACTCGACCTCCAACTCAAGTAGCCGCTCGGCCGCAGCCGAAATTTCGGCTGCGGCCGCAATCCAGTCGGCGAAATCGCTGTCTCCCGGTGTGCCCTGCGACGGCTGCCGCTCCATCGCACTCGCAGCGACTCGGTGCTCGTGAGCAAGATCGGTCAACGCTCCGCCGAGGCAGGACAGCGCATACGCGTGCGCCTTCAAGGTATTTCTGTACGTCCGCGCCATGCTCTGATGTTGTCAGGTTTTTCCTGACTGGGAAATCTTGAGTTCTCGCTGGTCAGCCGCTCGGACGCGATACGGGGGCTGAAACGCGTCTACCAACGTTGCCCCATCGCTTGAGCTCGGTAAACGTTGGCCATGTGTCGAGTAAAACAACCTCGCCCCGGCCGACTCAGGCAGTTCCAGTCACCTCTACGCCGTCCACACAGCGGTCCGGGCCTCCCAACCCGTCGCGCGCCATCTGGACCGCCATCATCCTGCTCGCCGCGATACCCGTCGGCTCCGCCACCGGCTTGTTGTCAGTCGCCGGCGGGATGCCGGTGCCCCTAGCGATCATCGCTGGCGGCGGCGGCTTCGGCGGCACTGTCGCGCTATTGCTGGCCCTAGCGCAATTCCTCGGCGGAGATCAAACTCGATGACCTTCCTGGATCCCACATCAGGCAGAGCTTGGCCTGACAGTGAGCCGCTGACACGAGCGGAGCACACGTCGCCGATCGTCCACCCTCCGACCCACCTCGCTGTCAGCCGGAACCACGTGGTCGATTCTCAGCGGAGCCGGCAGGAGAAGCTCTTCACCGTCCGGAAGCCTTAAGGCACCTCGGGCCTACGCCGTCCGGGCAGTGGTCAACGGGGCCGCAAGATCGCGGAACGGGTCGGCCGAAGGAGAAGGGGTAAAGTTGCCCGACCCTTGCGCTACCTGGAGGACACCGCCGGCATGTCCCGACCCGCCCTCGTCTCTCTTCCCGACCCGGCCCTGGGGGCGGATGATGTGCCGCTCAGTGACTCGTTAGTCGCCGAACTCGGCAAGCAGGGTTGGCGGGTCGGCGACGACCCGCTGCGGTTGCGCTGGTTGCGGCTCGCGGCGTGTCACTCAACGTTCTTGTACGAAGTTGGCCGGGTGCCGATCTCACCCGCCGCGCTGGCGGTACTGGGCAAGGTGGGCTCCACCCATCTGGCGCTCGCGGTGGCCGACCTGGTCGTGGAGCGCACCCGTCCAGACAAGGTCAGCAAACAGAATCAGCTCATAGCGCACATGCCCGGACGCGTCGCCCGGCGTGTCGCCGACAACCTGACCGTCGTCGATTCAATGAACCTGGGCAAGGGTGAGGAGCCGAACCGGCGGAGTACGTCGCGCCTGGCTGAGGACGTCAACCACCAGGTCCTTGGTGTGGTGGTGCTCCTCGGCGGTTACGCCACCGTCAAGCGGCTGGTGGCAGAGGTCTACGAGCAGGCACTTCAGCAGGTGCTCATGGACGGCGTCAATTGGTGGGCTGAACTGACTCGCTCCGTCCCGGTTCAGCAGCTCAGTGTCCAGGACCATCCAACGGGCCCGGATCATCAGCGGACCTTCATCTGGGAGATCGTTGACGACCGGGGACGGCGGGGTCGCGGTGAGTCCGCGAAGCGAGCCGGCGCGAAGGATCTGGCAGTCCAGGACTACCTACGCAACGCTGGCCTCTACCGTGAGGTCGTTACGCGCCTCGGCGGACGCTCGGTCTCGCGGCTCACGGAGGCGCCCCTTCACTACCCACCGGGGCAGGGCCCACCAAACCGCACAGTCGCCGAACTCGCTACCACGCTCCAGATCACTCAGGATCGCCGGGCTTATTTGCAGCAAGCTCTCACCCACAAGTCATGGGCTTACGAGAACCAGTCGTTGGTCCGCCAGGCCAGACAGAACGACTACGAACTACTGGCCAACCACGGGTCGTACGCCATCAGGGCGGTGTCGGCGGCGGAGTTCACCCGCGACCTGCTCTCCCGCACGCTCAAACCCGAAGCCGAGGAGGCGGCGATCCATTCGCTGCCAGAGCGCTGTTACGTCGACATGTTCGACAGGCTCGTGCCGGAATCGGCCGTGCTCCGCGGTCAGGGTGAGGCCGACTGCAAGCCCCGCATGAAGGCTGATGTCTTCCAAGCGATCGTCTCGGTCGCGTGGCAGTTCGGCGAAGCCGGCCTGCCGGCGACGCTGCGAGGCTGGATACTTCGGGAGACCCTTGCGCAGGGGCTCGACGAGTTGAGCCGGCTGGAGCGCCTTTGTGCGACCTTCGGTGGCGAGGCATCCTCTACCTCTACCTCCGCCGGGCCTGCGCACGATTCCCGTTCCACGGCCACCCTTACCGTCCGTATCGGCGAGCTTGAACTCGTGCGGACCGGCCCTCCAACGCGGGGGAAGAAGGAGAGCACCCGACTGGCCGCAGAGCGGTTGTACCAACTCTTCACCCTGGGACCGGAATTCCGGGCCGCCGTCGGGACAACCGCAGAGCGGGAAGAGAGCATGCTGCTCCTGCAGTGCCTGGCTCGGCGTCTGCCGGTACTGCGCGGCCGCGATCTCCGGCGTTGTATCGAGGACGGGGTTCTAGGGCTGGGTCTGCTGGCCACCTCGGGTGACGAGCCCGACGACTTCCTCGCGTGGGCGGAGGAGGTTGACTCGCTGACCGGCCCGCTGGACGACGACCTCTTCGACCATCTGGTGACCGCCTACGGCAACGCTGTGAAGGCACGGCCGCGGCCGAAGCTGGAGCAGGCGTTGAGGGATCTGGCGACCTGGGTGCGGGCTATCGACCCGGAAGGCAGCGTCGTAGTTCGGAAGGCACCCCACTGGCACCTCCTTTTGGCGGTAGCCGGCGCATTACGGGCCGGCGCCGCCAGAGAACAGAAGGCGGTAGACGAGCTCGCCAACTCCTGGCCGGTCTCAGGCCCCGATTCGACGTCACTCCTCTTCGCCGTCGACGCCGCCGCCATCGGTGAATTGCTCCGGGAAATGCCTGCCCAGTCCGCCAAAACGGTCCGCTTCCGACGGCTTCCCGGCGGGGTCCGGGTTGAATGCACCAGCACGGCCACGGGCACGGCCGACCGCGTCCGCACCCTGATCGACCTGCTCGCGGAGATGGCGCCGGAGCTTGGAGTCTCCGCCGGAGCGGGCACGCAGACACTGAGCGCCCCCTACTCCCCCGACCCTGCCGACCGATCCTTCACGGCGGCCGGCCGGCTCGCATTTCACGGCCCCCAGGACCAGAACGGCTTCGAGATCTTGGCGAACGTGCTGCACCGGCTCAAGAACGAGTTGATCGGCATGGAAGACGTCGCGCAGAAGGCGGCGCTGGCCCGCGACCGGGTGACGCGCTTACACCGGCTCGCCGATGCCGCCCGGCACCACGAGGCCGCAGTCCGCCTGGCCGACCATCTGGACCACACCAACCGCGCGCTGGCGGATGCCGACGAAGAGGCGGTCCAGTTCGGCCGCTGGATCGATGAGTACTGCGCCGCCAAGGTCCTGGAAATCAAAGAGATGGAGAACATACGCCTGATCGCGCCCGCCGAGTCCGGCCATTGTGAGGTCACCCTCTCGCCGTCGCTGCTGCGGGGAGTTCTGGACAACCTCATCAAGAACGCTGTCGAGGCGATGCCGAACGGCGGCCGGATCATCGTCGACTGGTACACCGAGCCAGGCCATCTGTTCCTCGTCGTGCACGACGACGGCCCTGGGCTGTCCGACGAGATTCGCGAGAGGTTCTGGCGGGACGAGACTGTGACGAGCACCAAGGTGCATGGCTCGGGCATGGGGTTGTGGCTGGTACGCATGGACCTACGCCGGCTGGGCGCAACGATCTCCGATGACCCCGGGGCGGACGGCCAGCGCTGGATCATCGACCTGCCATGCGAGGACGTGACAGATTCCGACGCGCCCGACCGCAAGCCCACCCCGACCCCAGTGCCACTGGTGGGGGCGGGTCCCCGACGCAAAGTCCGGGTGTTGCTCGTGGACGACCAAGAGAACGTCGCCCGTACGATGGCCGGACACCTCGAGCCGATTGCCGCCCAGATCGAGATCGCTCACGACGGCGAGAGCGCACTGACCAGGCTTGGTACCGGACATTACGACGTCGTGATTTCCGACCTACAGATGCCGCCCGATACCTGGGGTGGGTTATGGCTGCTAAGGCGCATCCGGGAGGAGGGTCACCGGGTGCCGGTGGTAGTGCTTTCCGGCGAGGGAGGCTTTGACCAGGCGAGAGTGGCTATCAACGCGGGCGCCGTCAAGTACGTGACCAAGGCGGACGCCGCCGAGGAACTGGTCGTCATTGTCGAGGAGGTTCTGGCTGATCTAAGCCGGAAAAGCCGCCGTGATCTGCAGGATTTACCACTGCCGGTGGCGCTCGGTTTGCAGCGCTACGAGTCGGAGACGGTGGCCAACCTGCGACTACGCGCCGGCCATGCGGCCGTGGAAGACACCCTCCGGTTCATCGGCGCGGTCGGGCTCGGCGAGCTTCTAAACGACGACCCAGAGGCGCGGGTGCCTCGGCCGGTGCTGGCGCCACACATGATGCTGGGTAAGTGGGTTGATCTGCTGAAGGCGCTCGGCACGCGGCTAACGCAGGACTCGTATGCGGGACAGGTCATCCGCAGTCTCGACCTGGACGCGCTCGCCGTCGTGAAGACCGGCCGCAACGTGGTCAGCCACCGCTCTGAGCGCCCCAACAAAGAGGTGACCCGCATGCTCGACGAGGTCGACCCGCTGTTGGAGCAATTCGCCGCAGCCCTGCGTCACATCCCGGGCCGCACCGTGATGATCGCCGATGCCCTGCGACTCAATTCAAAACGATATGTGGTTTCCACGTTCCGGATGACCGGCACTGGTCCGGTTCTGCCAAGTGCCAAGTTGACCAGCAGCACTTCCCCCGAGGAGAACTCGGTCGGCCTATACCGGGCTGGCGTGGACTCCTGGATCCCGATCGGCCCGTGGATGACGGCCCGACCCGGCAAGGGCCGGGGCGAGTGGCAGGTCTCGGTCATCGACGGTGTCACCCCGGGGTCCCGGGGCCGGCCTACGAAGCTGGCCTACCAACCCTTCGGTGACGGCGAGAAATGGGAGACGGAAGCTGACGAGGACACCGACCAACTGATCCGTCGGTCGACGGCCCGATAGGGTACCCCGAATCGAAACCGAGCCCCCGACGGGAGCGCCGCGATCAGGACTGGCAGTCACGACCACACCAGACACCGCCCAAAGGAAGGGGTCAACCAGGCGGTCCGCCAACCATACGGCTGACAGCTGCCCGACGCCGGCTCGAACTCGACCGCCTCTCCAAACGCACCTGTCGACTACCGAAGTCATCATGCTCCGCAGGACTCACGGCCCATGCCGGTGACCAGGAATGGGTATGCGAAACCGAGGCCAGCTCGACGTCACCAGACAGCAACGCCGAGCAACATGAGATCGTCTGCACCATTATCCAACGGCGCTCCGGCTATCGGCTGCAGGCCCGCCCCGACCACACCGTCGGCATCGCGTCGGAGCCAGAGCCGCCCCACCGCGGCGTCGCCATCACGGCGGGCGAGGACGACACGGCCTTCGTACAGGTCGAGTTGCCCGGAGGTGACCGGCTCGAAGACCTCGCCGGGCGCCTCCGTCACCAGGAATCGGCGAGTCGCGCCAAGCGCGGGCCCGACGTCCGAGAGCGATACCCGCAGCGCTCCGACGGGCGCCTGGTCGTGCTTGCCGAGGAGACGGCTGAGCACGTCCGCGGCCACGCCGCGACGTAGCTGCTCGTGGTAGCGCTCGTTGCGGAACACCCGCAGGCAGCGGTAGCAGCTGGTCTCCGGGCCGCATTCACAGTCGCGGACCCGCTGCAGGGCCTGGTCGAGTACGTCCCGCAGTCGCTCAGCGATGCGCCGGACGTGGCCGGCTCCTCCGGGCACGGTGTCGTAGAGCATGATCACGCTGCGGCCAGCTTCGGTTCGGTAGACCGTCGCGTCGATGTCGTCGCGGGAGATCTCGAGCGCGCGCACTGCACCCTCGACTAGCGCGTACGCGACCGATCGCCAGGCGTTGTCCTCGACTCCGATCACGACCGCACCGTCGAAGCTCAGGTCGAGGACGTCCGTCTGATATTTGTGGGCCAGCGACAGGTTCTCCATGCGGCCACGGCACTCGCGGCCGCTGAGTGGACTCTGGTGGTCAACCCGACCGTCGATAGCCCGGTTGGCGAAGCCACAGGTCGCGCAGACGAGGAAGCCGCGTCCCATCGCGCCGTCGCTGATTGCCACCAGCTCGCCCCGGGCACCGGCCCGGATGGTGATCGCGCCTCCGGCGAGGTCCAACTTGTCCGCGTAGAGCTCGGCGCCGGGCGAAACGACGTGGGTTGCGCCGTGCCAGGCCCGTCGCGGCGCACTGGTGGGTCGCCGGCCGGTACCGCGTGCCGCGACGAACCCGAAGACGGGAATGGCGTACTGACGGGGTACGCCGACGAGGGCCGAGCCGCAGGCCGGGCACTCCTGGTCGAGGCGGTCGATCGAGTCGCGGTAGTGGCCGCATCCGTCGCACACCGCGTAGTAGCGTCGCTCAAGGTCGCGCCCGGGCAGCCGGTACAGGCCGGCCGACTGCCAGACCAATCCCCCGGCGACGACCTCCGCACCGGGTGCGTACTCGTAGATGGCCGACGAGAGGTCTCGGGAAAGCTCTAGTTGCTTGGCGATGGGGGCGTCCGCGAAGGCCAGCCGCAGCTCGACGGTGTCGACGGGAAATCCGTACTTTGGCAGGACGTTTCGGTTGGCGAGCAACCCGAGCAGTTCGCGGCGAGTGATCGTGTTCATCACGCGGCCGTACCGCGCGGCCTTGTCGTCCTGCCGGGCAGCGAAGGCCTCCTGCCGCTTCTGCTCGTACGTGTCGACATCCTGCTGCAGCTCGGCCCGGACCGACTCCAGCAGGTCAACCAGGTGCTCGACCCATTCTTCGGAGTCGACGCCGATGATGTCGCGCACCTCGGCCGGCAGCACTTGCCGCAGCGAGTCGGTGACCTGCGGCGGCACCGGTGTAAGGAAGTCGCGGACCAACGTGACCGGGGCGATCCCGTTGTCACCTGGCAGGAAGAACTCCCCTGCCGTACGCCAGATGGTGCCGTGAAACCGAAATTGCTGCCGGAAGAACGCAGCGAGCGCGACGGAGTGGGCATGCCGCCGATCGATGCGCACGTTGGTCAGGGGCACGTACGGCGCCCGGACCTCCCCGGCGATCATCCGGTCGGGCTCGGCGAAACGGGAGAGGTCATGCGAGCGGCGCTGGGCATAGGTGAGCACGAGCGCGGCTGAATCGGTTCGGCGGCCGGCCCGACCGGCTCGCTGGACGTAGTTCGCGGTGGTCGGAGGCATGTTGCGCAGCATGACGGCTTGCAGCTCACCGACGTCGACGCCGAGTTCGAACGTGGTGGAGCAGGAGAGAGCGTTGACTTCGCCGCGGACGAACTGCTGCTGGATTTCGGCGGCTCGTTCGCTGGTCCACTGGGCGGTGTGTTCGAGTACGCGTAGCGGCACCGGGTTCATGTCGCGGTAGACATTGCGGTAGTGGTCCGGGTCGATGTCCGCCGCAGGGGACGTCCAGGATTCGAGGTCACCGGTGCAGGCGATGGTGGGGCAGGTGGCGCGCACGTTGAACGGGGTGAGCTTGCGGCACCTGCTGCACTGCCACATGCTCAGGCCGCCGGCCGTAGGCGTGCAGGTGATCAGGGCGGAGTCGAGCTGGTGGACCTGTCCGATGCCGGGCTCGGTGCCGGCGATCAGCCACTCGGCCTGTGGCCCCTTGGTCAGCAGGCGCCACACACCCTCCAGCACCTGGATCGGGTCCGCCTGCCGGTCGAGCCGAGCCAGCACGCGGGTCACGAAGTCGGCCCGCCGGTTGGTCCCCCTGGTCGGCAGCCAGCTGAGCACCTTGCGGCGTGCGTCGGAGCCGGTGCCGCGTACGTAGATCGGGCCGAGCCGCGGCTGGAACGCCTCGTCGCGGGGGTCCACGCCGTCGAGGGCACCGACGGCGCCCTGGAGCCGAATCGATCGGATCAACTCGGCGAGCAACGCCCAGACCTCCTCGTCGCTGAGGCCGAGGGCGAGCAGCGGCTGGGGCGGTAGCCAGGCGGGGTCGCGGGACATGTCCCAGGCGATGAGTCCTCTGCCTTCCAGGGAGTTGCGTTCGTCGACGCCGACGGCCTCGATCTGTGCCCAGAGGGCGACTTGCCTCTCCCGGGCCTGTCGGCTCTGCTTCCGTTCGAAGATGCCGTACCGGTCGGCTACTCGGGAGGTGTGGTAAACGACGTCGGTGAGGCGGACCTCGTCGTCGGCGGCGGCAGCGGCGACGGCACCCTCGTGGAGCAGTCGCCGGCGCTGCACCCGTTCGTAGGAGTCTTCGAGGTACGGCGCGAAGTACGCCGCAGACTGCCGGCTGTCGCTGAACAGCAGCAGCTTGCGTCCGCCGCCTCGTAGGCCTCGCTGGATGGGGTCGGAGGCCACGGGCAGCTTCTGATAGAGGGCGGTCGCCAGGACCGAGGCGGAGGCTTCGTTGCCGCTGGCGAAGAGCCGGATCAGGCCGGCTCCGCGCCCGCCGCACGAGAGGCATGCCGTGAGCTCGTCGCTGCGCTGCCGTAGGAAACGTACGGCCCGCATGGCGCCGTCTGGGCAGCGCGGGCAGTTGGTCGCCTTACCGATCTGGAACACCCCGCACCGGGTGCACAGCGCGCCCAGTTCGCCGGCCGCTTGGGCAGCGCCGCTGAACATCTCCTCGTCCTCGTCGGTTGCCACTTCGTCGACCAGCGCCATCCACACCTGCTGCTCGTCGCGGGAGCGGCGGGACCGGAACACGGTGAAGGTGCCGACCCGCTCCAGCGTGCCCATGAGGTAGACGGTGCCGCAGCGGCGGCAGGTGCCGAATTCGAAGGCGGCGTCGCCGCACCGTCCGCAGCGCTCGTGCCGGGTCAGACTGACGTGCGGGCCGTTGGCTCCGAGGCAGGCGAAAGCTCCTTCCGTCGCGCGGGCGAAGAGGTGGTAGCGGGCGGAGAGCACCGGGGTGCCGTCCTTGTCGTGCACGCTGTTGGCCAGGGCGACCATCGACGCGGTCTCGGACGCGCCGCTACCGGGGAACAGTGCCTGGGCGACCTCGTGCAGCGGTATCGGCCCGTGGGCGAGTAGCGCCTTGAGCCGGCGAACGCGCTGCTCGTACGCCAGCGCCTCGGCGGGGTCGTCCCCGGTGTACCCGTGCTCGCGGGCGAGGGCCACGACGGCGCCAGCGGGTTCCGGCGCGTTGAGCAGCTTCTCGTACGCCGTGGCGGGCAGGGGTCCCCACTCGGGCCCGGGTGGCAGCTGGACCCTGTCGGCGGTGATGACGTCCTGCCTCGCGTCATCGGCGGGGTCGTACTCGAAGGGGACGGGGAAGAGGGAGGCAGCGAAGTCGACCACGGCGGACATGTCGCTACCGACGGTTGCGCTCGTCGCGATGCACTGCACCGGCCGGCCCGAATCCACCCGGTCGGCGAGTCGGCGCAGCAGCATCGCCAGTTCGGCCCCGCGAGCCCCGTCGTAGACGTGCGCCTCGTCGACGACAATGAACTGCCAGTGCCCGGCGTGCTCACCCTCGAAGAGGTCCATGTCCAAGGGCCGCAGCAGCAGGTATTCGAGCATGGCGTAGTTGGTCAGCAGGAGGTGCGGCGGTCGCTGCTGCATCTCCTCCCGGCTGAGCAGTTCGTTGGGCAGCGGCTGCTCGCCAGGGTTCTGCTGCTCGAAGACCTCCGCGGCCTCCCGGCGACTGCGGCGGGTCTCGCCCGTGTACCGGCCGAAGGTGATGTCCGGTGCCTCGGCCAGCAGGCCCCGCAGCCGCTTCATCTGATCGTTGGCCAGCGCGTTCATCGGGTACAGCAGCAGCGCCCGCACGCCGGGTCCGAGGGTGCCCGCCGCCCGTTCGGCCATCAGTCGGCTCAGGATGGGGATGAGGAAGCTCTCGGTCTTGCCGGATCCGGTGCCGGTGGCGACGACGATGTTGCGCCCTGCGGTTGCCTTCCGGATCGCCCGCTCCTGGTGTTGGTAGAGCGGACGGTCCATGGCCAGCCCGGCGCCCAGGCTGGCGATGCCGGGGTCGAGCACGCCCGCGTCGATGAGCTGACGGGGTGTGGCGCTGGTGACGTAGGGCGGGGTCGCCTCGAGCAGTGGTCCCTTGGTGATTTCCTGGTTGATCGCGTCGCCGATCGCAGTTTCGAGCGCGGTCGCGAGCCGGGGATCCTTCGGCTCCACGAGGGAACGTAGATAGCGCCGGTAGGTGGAGACGATCGCGTCGCTGGTGGCGAGGGGGTCGAGGATCATTCGGCTGCTCCGGCTCCGGTCAGGAGGAACTCCGCGAGGAGAAGGTCGATGGCGACGAGGCGGGGTGCGCTGCGGGCGAGGGTCGCGTGTAGGGGAAGGATTCGTGGCAGCAGCCCGGCCGGGGCCGCGTGCCCTCGGGCGGCCAGCCGCGCCACGAAGGCGAACGCCAGCGACAGCGCGGGGAGAGCGAGCCACCCTCGAGTCGGGTTGCGGGCCTGCAGCGCGGCCGCCGCCTGCGGCCCACCGCAATCGACCAAGGGCTTTTGCAGGGCGCGCAGTAGCCCCTCCGCGTTGCTGGAGAGCCGTCCCAGGCCGGGCCGCACCCGTACCTCGAACAGGTGGCGGGCCGCAACCATCCGTTCGTCGGCGTCGAGCAGGCCGCCGGGAACGACGCGCATCGCCCGCCACACCCGGTCGCGTTCCGCAGCCGGGAGCAACGCGAACACCTCGGCCGACTGGTCGAACCTGCCGACCGTCTCGTACGGATCGGGACCGCCGGCGAGCAGGTGCGTTGCCACCTCCCCGCACGCCGCGGCGATCTGTTCGCCCAGGTCGGCGTGCGATGCGATGTCAGGCAGCCGGTGGGCCGAGGCGAGCATTGCGGCCAGCGGGCTCGCCGTCCAGAGCCGCGCCTCGTCGGTCGCACTGACGTACCTGTCGGGAGGCAGGGCGATCAGACCGGAGTGCACCAGGGGCGCGACCACCTGGTCAGCCGAGGCGCGGTGTTTGGTGAGCGCGGCCAGCGCGGCGGCGGGATGCGGGCGCAGGAGCGCCGCGGCGCCCCGGATGTTGGCCGTGACACCTCGCGTACGGAGGTCGTCCGCGCGCGGGTAAATGTCGAACAGCAGCGGCGCGATGTCCGGTAGGTCGGGCAGGGCAGCTGCTCCGGCCAGGTACGCCGACACTGCCTCACCCGCCGGGTCCTGGCCGGTCGGCTGCCACTTCAGCTCGGCGAGGTCGAAGGCGTTGTCGCGGCCGGGCCACTCCGGCCAGTCCGACGGCAACCAGGGATCCTCGATGCGCAGCAGCGCCACGAGGGGCCCCGCCGTGGTGACCCGCGTGGGGAGCGGGTCGCTGACCAGGTCCTCGCTGAGGCGCGCGAGGTACGGCGGTTCCCACGGCGCGTACACCTGGTACAGCGCGGCCGTCAGCCCCTCGGCCCGCACGCCGTCGACCAGCACCAGCCGGTCGTCCTCGAGGTGCACCGCGCTGGCGAGGCGTCGAGGCACGCAGCGCGCTGCCGGGAAGTCCTGCCCGTCAAAGCGGACGTCGAGCTGGGCGAGCCCGTGGGCGCCGACCGTGTCGGCGATGGCCGCGAGCCCAAACCGGGCCATCGGCTGCCCGTAGGTGTCTCCGGACGGAACGGTTTGCAGCTCACGGCCCCCGGACCGGACGATCAGCCGTGCGTCCGCCGCCCGCGGCAGCCGCACCAGCAGTTCACCCTCGCCGATGGTCTCGGTGTCCAGGCGCAGTGGCTGCAGCGACCATTCGCCACGGCTGCCGGCTCCCAGCCGTTGGAGCGCCATGTGGGCGGGCGTGACCCGTACGGTGGTCGCGCC
Source organism: Micromonospora profundi (assembly GCF_011927785.1). NCBI lineage: Bacteria > Bacillati > Actinomycetota > Actinomycetes > Micromonosporales > Micromonosporaceae > Micromonospora > Micromonospora profundi. Next base: position 3,361,731 of record NZ_JAATJK010000001.1, read on the forward strand.
GCCCGGGCTGTGGAGCTGCAGTTCGACAGCGGTGTCGGCGGGGCCTAGGTGGGTCATTGGGGGCGTTACCGACAGGTCGGGCAGGGTGGCCTGGGCTCCTACGGTGGCCGGTTCCAGCCCGTCCGCCGTGATCTCTCGCCAGGCGGGGTGGGAGATGACGGACAGCCCTTCGGCGAACTCCAGCGTGCGGGCGAGGCCGCGGCCGAGCGGACCTCGAACGGTGATCTCGTAGGCGCCGACCAATGGGCGGGCAAGGTCCCGCCACGGGTCGACCGTCGTGTCGTGGTTGGAAGAGAGGCTCTCGGTGTGCAGGAGCTGACCGGAGCCGGGTCGACGGATCCGGATCGACCAGTCGGTGCTCACGCCGGGCTCGGTCGGCAGGGTCAGCCGTGGGGCCGTCGCGATGACTGGTCCGCCGGCGAGGCTGCTCACTCCGGGCAATGGCTGAGCGAGTTGCAGTTGGGCGCGGCGGGCACCCTTGACCCGGCGCGGTACTCCGCCGCCAAGCCGCAGCTGCGACACCTGACGAAGGTCGGCGCGACGCAGCGTCCAGCCGAGCCAGCCATACGGGGCCGGCACGTCGTACGTGTCGACCAAGTCGCCATCCACCTGCAGCTCGAGCGGCCCACCGCCGTCGCTCTCTTGCGGGTACAGCAACCAGACCGGCTCGGGCGGAAGGCCGGTGGTTGCCGGCACCCGTCGGCCGTCCTCGGTGAAGACCAACAGGGGATCCCGCGGGTCAACAACGTCCAGCTCGTACTCCTGGTCGTAGCCGGCCAACTCGACAGTCACCTGACGTGCGGGGCGTGCGATGGCTACCACCGTTGCGGGTGCCGTCTCGCTGGTGCCAGGCCAGCGGGACTGGCTGACGACCGATTCGACCTCGCCGTCGAAGCGCAACTGCCACATGACGCGACCGTCCGGTGCGTCATGGACCGGCGGCAGCCACACCATCAGGCCTCGGCCGAACGGCTCCAACTCCAGGTGAGGTCGCTGCGGCGCCGCCTGCGCGGCCGACCCGCCGCGCTCCGAGCTGCCTGTCCAGTCGAGCTGCTCCGCCTCCGCGAGCGCCTGAGCTCTTTCGATCACGTGTGGGGAGAGTCCGAGTCCGTCGGCGGTGAACCCCGGCTGCCGCAGCCGTTCCAACAGGTCGAGGCAGCGGTCGACAAGGTCCGCGGCGTAGTCCTCGCCGCGTTGGATGAACCGCTGCACCGGCTTGTCGGTCCCGTTCAGGCGCGACTCCCGGCCGGGCGCGAGCGCCCAGGCGAGAAAGCTCTCGCCAGTGAGTCCGGGCTCGCGGGCCTGGCGGTGCAGGAGGAGATTCAAAAGGTCACCGAGGCAGTACGCGGGGACCCCGGCATGCATGAGGATCTCACCGACGTAGACCTGCGGCAGACCAGGGAACCGGGCCAGCCGGAAGTGGTCGAGGTTCAGGCGGAAGGCCCTCCCCCAGAACGTTTGGTCGATCTGGCCCGGCGCCTCGTTGTGGACGGCGCTCCAGTAGTCGCCGTGCTCGTACCCGACGGCACCGAGCCCGGCCAGTCCGACGACCAAGCACGCGGGGTAATGACGGGTGAGCAGCCGCTGTCGGTCGAGGGGGGCACTGAGCCAAAAGACTCGTCCCAGGGCGCGGATGGCCTCTTTGGCGTGGTCCTCCGGTGCATCAATCTCGGCGACCAGCGACACCGCGCGCAGGGCTGGCGCCCACTCGTCTTCCCGGAGCCGAAGTATCTCGGATGCGTGTGACACGGTCTCCCTCTTGTGGATTGGGGTGGTCAGCGCGGTAGGGCGACTATGCAAGCAAGCCAAGGCGTCTTCAAGACCAAACCAGCGCCTCAGCGTCCGCCCTGCCCGATCGGTCACTGAGGTGGAACCGGTCGGCGGCACCGGTGGACAGGTCAGATAGGACGCCGCCCCACTCAGGGGAGTGAGAAGTGGCGGCGTTGACTTCGCCCGACTGGCGGGCCGGTCACCTGGCGGGCAGGTGGCCGGCCCGGCACTCGGATCACTGGATGGCAGGCGCGTCAGGCCGGGACGCCTTCGGGTCGGCGGGGCCCGCCAGCTCGAGTTGGGGTAGCAGTGCGGTGACGTCCTGGTGCCAGCCGCGGAGCTCTGCGACCGTGGGTGCGAGTTCATAGGTGTGGTGGTGCATCGCGCGCGACAGGCCGTGCCAGGCGGTGCGCGCCGTCGAGGCTGCCTCGGCACCGGCGAAGGTGGGCAGAACGAGCAGTTGGTTGCGCATGGGGCGGTCGACGACGGAGGGGGCGACCCGATCCCAGTAGTGCCGCAGCCCTTGTTCGAGGGCGAGGCGGGTCAGGCAGGCGGATCCCCGTTGCCAGCAGCGGCGCATGCTGGACGGCGGGTGCAACAGCAGCGCACTGGCAGCGCTCAGATACGTGTGTGGGCTCACGGCTGACTCAGCCTCCCCACGACCGCACGTGCGTCGGACACGAGCCCGGCAAGGTCGCCGGAGCTCCCGCCGTGGGCACCACGGTTGGCGAAGGCGACCACCCGTCGGGCTGCGGGGTGCAGCCGCTCCAGCGGCTGGTTCAACTCTTTGCCGGCCCGCCGGTGATCCGACAGGAGCGTCAGCGCGAGGGTCGGTCGCAGGCCATGCGCCTCGCTGATCGCCGCCTCGGTCTCCGCGATCGGCAGCCCGGCCCGGAAGTCACGGGTACGGATCCGCTCGTGACAGGTGAATTCGAGGGCGTCGCGGATCAGGTTGCAGACGACCGGGCGGCGGACCTCGTCGGCCATGTCGTCGTCGCGAACGATGGCCGCCGCGTCGTCGAGGTAACGCCGGGCGGGGTCGCCGTGCGCGTCACCGGTGACGGTGACCTGGGACTGCGCCAGCCTGCTAACGATGCGGATCCGGGCGTCGAGCTGCAGGTGTCGCACTGCGGCCGGAAGGCGGTCATCGTGGGTGAACACGATGACCTGCCGCTGCTTCGCCACCTGGTCCAGGACCTTGGCCAGCCCGTACACCTTGGCCGGGTCCATGGACTGCACCGGGTCGTCGATGACGAGGAACCGGAACGGGCTCTCCGGCATCGTGGCACGCGGTAGGAAGAGCGCCAGGGCGAGCGAGTGCAGTTCGCCCTGGCTCATCACCCCCAGCGCCGCCCCGGGTACTCCGTCGACGTTTACCTTCAGGTCCACCCGCCGGTTGGTGCCGGTGCCGGCGAGTTGGATCGCGCCGAGGTCGACGTTGCTCTCCTGCCGCAGCGTGTTCCAGATCTCGGTCGCTTCCGCGGCCACCGGTGCGAGCTTGTCGTTGCGGATGCTCCCGCCAACCTTTTGCAGCCAGGTGACCGAGGCCTTCAGCGCCGTGAACATCTGGACGGACTGACGGCTCGCCTGCTCGGCGTCGATCCAGGCGCGGATCTGGTCGGCGAGCGGCTGCCAGGCGGCCTGCCGGCGTTCGAGCGCCTGCCGTGCTGCCGCCTTGACCGGCTGCAGGACGGTGGTGAGCGCGTCGAAGGCGGCGAGCGCCGCCTCGGCGACCTTGTGCGAGTCGACCGACCCAACCAGCTCGTCCCAGTGCTGCCATCCGACCCGGGCGTCGCCGGTGTCCACCCCCTCGGCGGTGAGGTCGACGGCGAGTACGGACGGCAACTGGGGCAGCCAGGTTCGCAACGTACGGCGCGAACCCCGCTCGATCTCGTGGGCTTCGTCGAGGCGCTCGGCCCGCTCGGTGAGTCGTCGCAGCTGCGCTTGAGCCTGCTCGGCCCACGCCTCGTCCAGGGTGCGACCCCCGCACACTGGACAGGGCTGGCCCGGGTGGCTGTGGTGATGGCGCAGGGCGTCGCTCAGCAGCTTGGCGAGCGCCCGAGCTTCCTCCACCGGCGTGCCGGCCAAGTCGTCAATCTGTTGCAACGCCCCCCGGAGTCGCTCCAGCTCGCGTACCAGGGCGTCTCGTTCGGGAAGGCCGAGTACGTCGAGCTGGCGCAGCGGCACGAGGGTCGTGTCACTGGTCGGCTCGTCAGCGGCGGCCAATGCCGCAAGCACGTCGAGGGCGGCGGCCTTGCCGCTGAGCGCCTGCTCGGCGCGGCGGGCGCGCGGGTCGGGGTGGGCGGCGAGCGCGGTCCGCAGCTGCGGCAACTGGGTGCCGGCCAGCTTTCGCTGGTCGTCCATCTCCTTACGCGCGGTCTTGAGCATGGTCTCAATCTCGACAAGGCGACCGAGGCCGAGGATGCGGTGCAGCGAGTCGTGCATCTCGCTGGGGCGGCCGCTGAGCAGCCCACCGAGTTCGGCGTAGGAGAGGAACGGCCGGTACAGCTCCAACGGCTGCGCCCATCCGAGGTCGGCAACCGACTGCCGGGGCTTACCAGCGATCTGCAGGAACGTCTTGCCATCGTTGAGCCCTGCCTCGGGCTCCCAGTCGCATTCGACGGTGGCACCATTGCGGTGGCCTTCGACCCCGAGTCGTACGTGGATGCGAGGGCTTTCGGTGGCGTGCAAGTTGCGCCAGCCCTCCTGCCAGACCGAGCTGCGGCCGGCCCACCGCTTGTTCTCACCGGTCATGGCGAACTCGGCGGCCTCGGCGAAGCTGGACTTACCCGAGCCGTTGCGACCGGTCACGATGGTCAGTCCCGGTCCGGGTACGAGGTTGAGCGTGGCGGTGGGTCCGATGCCGCGGAACCCGGTCACCTCGATGCTGGCGAGGTAGGTCCCGATCGGTTCCGGGGTTTCGGTGTCGGGCGATGGGGGTGTCGGTCGGCGCGGTGTCGCGCCGCCGAGCACCGAGGCGAGCTCGTCGCCGCCGAGCAGGGCGGCGATGACGAGGTCCTTGGCGGTCTCGGTCAGGTCGGAGTGGTCGAGGTGGTCGAGGATGAGCTGGTCAACGGTGTCGGCTTGAGGGTCGGTGCTCATGTGGTGCCTCCTCTCATGGGAGGGGGGCGAGTGGCCGCGCCGGAAGGCGGGGCAACTCGCTGCGTCGGCATGAGGAATCTGACCGGCCGGAAGGGCTGGGCCGGACATGAGGGTGGTGCGCCCGGGCGTCGACACCCGGACAGGAAGCATCGGCGGCAGCCGAGGTAAACCTCGACCCGCTCACTGAAAACGACACTAGCACACTCGGCACTGAAAGCTGTGTCAAACCGTTTACACGCCCCAGGGGTCGTGTAGAGTGATCCACGAGCAGGACGATGCATGAAATGACAGGACACCGATGCCCAGACACGCCCAGGTGACCGCCGCCGAGATCTCCCGGCTGGCCGGGGTCACGCGCGCCACCGTCAGCAACTGGCGTCGCCGTCACTCAGACTTCCCGGCCCCAACAGGCGGCACGGACAGCAGCCCGGCCTACGACCTGGACGCGGTCCAGGGCTGGCTTGCCGCGCGAGGTCAGCTCCCGGCCACCTCACCCGCCGACGACCTGCGCACCGCCATCCGCGCCACTCAGGCCGGCAGCGGCACGCCGACCAGACTGCTACCGCTGGTCCTGGCCGCAGCCCGGATGGCGGGCAGCGACCTGAAGCAATTCGGCGACCTCCCCGACAGCCAACTGCCCGAACGGGCGCAGCAGGCGATCCGGCCACTCCTCGCCGAGATACCCGGTGCGGCCGGCATGACATACGACGCGGACGAGGCACCGCTGCTGCGGGCGCTGCTGCACTGCGTCGCGGACGAGGGAGCATTGCGGGCCGCAGACGTGCTCGCGGAAGGCGACCTCGACGCCACCAGCGCCGGCGGCATGTACGACACCCCCGCGCCGGTGGCCACGTTGATGGCCGACCTGCTCGCGGAACCGGGCGAGCCGTACCCGACGTCCGTCATTGACCCCGCCTGCGGTGCCGGTGGCCTTCTTCTCGCGGCCGCAGCCCGCGGGGCACGGGACCTGTACGGCCAAGACATCGTCCCCGCGCAGGCCGCGCAGGCCGCCGTGCGCCTCGCCCTTCAGCCCGCGGAGACCACCACTCAGGTGAGCGTGCGTGCCGGCGACAGCATCCGTGCCGACGCGTTCCCGGCCCTGACCGCCGAGGCCGTGCTCTGCGCCCCGCCCTACGGCGACCGCGAGTGGGGTCACGAAGAGTTGGCGTACGACTCACGGTGGGAGTTCGGCCTGCCGGCGAAGAGCGAGTCGGAGCTCGCCTGGCTCCAGCACTGCTTCGCGCACTTGGCAGAGGGTGGACGCGCTGTTCTCCTCATGCCGCCAGCCGCCGCCGAGCGCGGTTCGGGCCGCCGGCTCAGAGCCGAGATCCTTCGCGCTGGCGTGCTTCGGGCCGTCATCGCCCTACCGCCCGGGGTCGCACAACCTCTACACGTCGGCCTTCACCTGTGGGTAATCGAACGCCAGCACCCGCAGGCCACGTTGCCGTTGAACATCCTCATGGTGGACACCGCCACCCCCGACGCCGCCCGGCCTGATCAGCCACCAATCAGACGCCAGACGGTGGACTGGCCCGCGCTGCGTGACGACGTGCTCAAGGCGTGGAACGACTACGACCGGCATCCAGACAACTTCGATCCCGTTCCGGGCGTGGCTCAAGCCGTTCCCATCATCGACCTGCTCGACGAGACGGTCGACCTCACGCCCGCCCGTCACGTCCGGACCACCCCGGTGCCGGCGATGCCAGACGAGCTCGCCGCGATCGGCCACGAACTGCGTGCCAGGCTACGGCGGGCAGCCACGGGGTTGATCACTTTGAGCGGCGGCGAGGCCTGGCCGCCCGTCGGCGCCGCTCCCCTGTCCTGGCGCACCGCCAGCATCGCCGACCTCCTACGCGGCGGCGCGCTGGAGCTCCTGCGGGTACCGGCGGCGATTCGCAGCTCAACACCCGTCGCAACAGACCCGTCCGCGCCGTCCACCCTGACCCCCCGAGACGTAATGTCACACAGCCCCGCTTCCGGACCCGCCGAGGACGGCATCTCGGGCACCGAGATCGAAATCCGAGATGGTGACGTCATCCTTCCGGAACTGCTGCCGAACGGCGCTGGCATCGCCCGGGTCGCGGACGCCCGTGACGCCGGCCTCCACCTTGGTCGGCACCTTCATCTCCTGCGACCTGATCCCGCCCGTCTCGACCCGTGGTTCCTGGCCGGATTCCTGGCCGCCGAGGAGAATCTCAGCGCCGCGTCGTCCGGCAGCACCGTGATCCGCCTCGACCCGCGCCGCCTGCGGGTGCCGCTGCTGCCCCTCGCCGAGCAGCGGCGCTACGGCAAGGCATTCCGCCAACTGAACGCCCTGCGCACGGCGGCCGACATCGCCAGCCGCCTCGCCGACGAGACGGCCCGCACCCTTGCGGCGGGGCTCGCCGGCGGCGCGCTGCAACCACCCGGCGCCGAGTAGACGCCATCCTGAACCTGACCCGACTCCCCCAGCCACCCCAGCACCTGCCCTTCGAAAGGACCCCGTTGAACAGCAGCAAGCACACCGAGCTGGCGAATCACGCCTGGTCGGTCGCCGACCTCCTCCGCGGCGACTACAAGCCGTCCGACTATGGCAAGGTCATCCTGCCGTTCATCGTGCTGCGCCGCCTGGAGTGCGTCCTCGATTCCAACCGCGACAAGGTCCGGGCGGAGTACGACCGGCTCAAGGATCAGAACGTCGACGTCGGCCGGTTCCTGCGCCGAGCCTCGGGGCGCAGCTTCTACAACGTGAGCGGCTACACGTTGAAGTCGATCGCCAACGACTCCGCTCAGGCCGCGAAGCACCTGATCGCGTACGTCGGTGCTTTCTCCGAGAACGCGCAGGAGGTGATGGAGCGCTACGAGTTCCCCCAGCAAGTCCGGCGACTGGACAACGCTGGCCTGCTCTACCGAGTGGTCGGACGCTTCGCCGACCTCGACCTGCACCCCTACCAGCGCGACAAGAAGACCGGCGAGATCCTCACCGACGAGGACGGCCAGCCCTTGGTCAACGTTTCCAACCATCAGATGGGGTACGTCTTCGAGGAGCTGATCCGGCGCTTCGCCGAGCAGTCCAACGGACCCGCCGGTGACCACTTCACCCCGCGCGAGGTCATCGAGCTGATGGTCAACCTACTCATCGCTCCCGACGACGATGCACTGAGCATCCCAGGCACCTCCCGTACGGTGATGGACCCGGCCTGCGGCACCGGCGGCATGCTCTCGGCAGCCGAGGAGCACATCACCAAGCACAACCCGTCCGCGACCGTCACCGTCTTCGGCCAGGAGCTCAACCCGGAGTCGTGGGCGATCTGCCGATCCGACATGATGATCAAGGGCCAGGACCCAGAGAACATCAAGTTCGGCAACTCGTTCAGCGACGACGGCCACCGCGGCGCCCACTTCGACTACCTGCTGGTCAATCCACCCTTCGGGGTGGATTGGAAGAAGGTCAAGGACGAGGTCGAGACCGAGTACGAGACGCTCGGGGAAAGCGGCCGGTTCGGCGCCGGGCTACCCCGGATCAACGACGGCTCGCTGCTCTTCCTCCAGCACATGATTTCAAAAATGAAACCAGTCACCGCCGAGGGCAAGGGCGGCAGCCGCGTCGCCATCGTCTTCAACGGCTCCCCACTCTTCAGCGGGGCAGCCGAGTCCGGCGAGTCCCGGATTCGGCAGTGGATCCTGGAGAACGACTGGCTGGAGGGCATCGTCGCCCTGCCGGATCAGCTCTACTACAACACCGGCATCTCCACGTATTTCTGGATCCTGACCAACCGCAAGGCCAAGGGCCACCGCGGCAAGGTCGTCCTGCTCGACGCCCGTGACCAGTTCGCCAAAATGCGCAAGTCCCTAGGCGACAAGCGCAAGCTCGTCACCCCCGACCAGATCAAGCAGATCACCCGGCTCTACGCGGAGGCGCTCGACGCCGCCAAGGACCCCGAGCACCCGCAGCACGGCAAGGTGAAGGTCTTCGCCAACGAGGACTTCGGCTACCGCAGGATCACCGTCGAGCGCCCGCTCAAGCTCCGCTTCGAGGTCACCGAGGAGACGCTGACCGCACTGGCCGTCTCGAAGCCGATCCAGAAGGTGTCAGACGCCGACGCACTGGCCACCGCGCTGAAGCCGCTGACCGGGCAGGTCTGGGCGACGAAACGGGCGGCGTGGGACGCACTGCGGAAGGCGATGGCCGAGGCCGGCGTGCTCTGGCCTTCTGGCACCGCCTTCCAGAAGGCGATGCGGGACATCGTCGGGGTACGCGACCCCGAGGGCGAGGTGCAGCTCGTCAAGGGCAGCCCCGAGCCCGACTCCGAGCTGCGCGACTACGAGAACGTGCCGCTCGACGAGGACGTCGAGGAGTACCTGCGCCGCGAGGTGCTTCCGCACGCCCCGGACGCCTGGATCGACCACGAGAAAACCAAGATCGGGTACGAGATCCCCTTCACCCGCCACTTCTACGTCTACAAGCCACCTCGTTCGCTCGCTGAGATCGACGCCGAGCTAAAAGCGCTCGAGGCCGAGATCCAGGCCCTCCTCGGCGAGGTGACGGCGTGACGAAGTTGTTGCCGCTTAAACGTATTGCGCGGCTACAGTATGGCGAGTCTCTGGCGGCAGATCAGCGCGTCGACGGCGAGTACCCCGTCATGGGTTCCGGCGGCATCTCTGGCACACACCACCGCGCCAACTTCCGGGCCCCCGGAATTGTTGTCGGCCGCAAAGGTAGCTACGGGTCGATTCACTGGGCTTCAATCGACGGGTTCGCCATCGACACGGCCTACTACATTGACGGGAGTTGCACTTCGGCCCACCTGAGATGGCTATACTACGCGCTCCAAGCTGTGGACCTGCGTGGAGTTTCTCAAGACGTCGGAGTGCCTGGCCTATCTCGCGAATCCGCTTACGCCGCCCTAATTCCGGCGGCACCCCCCCAGGAGCAGCGCCGAATCGCCGATTATCTCGACACCGAAACCGCTCTCATTGATGCGATGCAGTCAAGGACGAGGCGACAGATTGCAGCCCTGGTCGAACGCCTTAACGAGTCCGTTCGATTGGCGACATCGATTGGATCCGGCGCTCGCCGGAAAACCGGGATCGCGTGGATGCCTGAGATGAATGAACGGTGGCAACTCTTGAAAATCAGCCACGCCTTCAGAACAGGAAGCGGCACGACGCCCACCTCGGATCGATCCGAATACTTCGACGGCCCACACCCTTGGGTAAATAGCGCAGACCTTAATGACGGCGAAATAATAAGAACCGAAAAGTCGGTAACCACCGAAGCGCTGTCGGACTTTTCCAGCCTAAAGATCCATCCGGCGGGATCGCTTGTGGTGGCGTTGTACGGACAGGGCTCAACCAAAGGGAAGGTCGGAATTCTCCGAATCGATGCCTGCTTGAATCAGGCATGCTGCGCTTTGATTCCCATCGGACCGATCTCCGAGGACTATGCTTCTTACTGGTTCCGCGGACACAAGCAGGGAATTGTTGGACTGGCGCTTGGGGCAGGGCAGCCGAACCTAAGCCAGGACCTCATCAGACAGCTCCGAATCCCTGCTCCCGACCGCCCAGAACAGGATCAGATCGTCGCAGAGCTGCACGAGCTCGAGGAGGAAACACGAACCAAGTTGAAGCTTCTTCGCGCTAGAGAGCAGTTGCTCAGCGAACGGCGGGCAGCTCTGATCACCGCCGCTATTGCCGGCCAGATCGACATCTCCACCGCCAGCGGACGAGGAATCGAGGACTGACGCGCCATGAGCCCCATTCACCACGAGTCTGCTTTCGGTGACGCGATCGTCGCTTCCCTCCTCGCCGGTGGGTGGGAGCGCGGCGACACCGCCGACTACCGCCCCGATCTTGGTCTGGACACCCACCAGCTCTTCACCTTCATCGGGGCCACTCAGGCCGCCGAGTGGGAGGACCTGGTCACCTCATACGGCGGCGACCGGGACGCCACGCAGCGCGGGTTCGTCAAGCGCCTCGACCAGGCGATCGCCACCGACGGGCTGCTCGACGTGCTGCGCAAGGGCGTGAAAGACCACGGGGTACGCATCCGGGTCGCCTACTTCAAGCCGTCGTTCGTGGAGTCGGACGAGATCCTCGCCGACTACCGACGTAACCGGCTCACCGTCGTACGGGAGTTGGCGTACGCCACCAAGCAGGCCGACCGGGGCAACCGGCTGGACCTGGCTCTGTTCCTCAACGGCATCCCAGTGGCCACGGCGGAGCTCAAGAACCCTCTGACCGGCTCAGGGGTCGAGCACGCCAAGGAGCAGTACCGGACCGAACGCGACCCGACCGAGCTGATCTTCTCTCGCCGCGTGATCGCCAATTTCGCCGTTGACCCGGACCTGGTCTTCGTCTCCACCCAGCTGCGCGGCAAGCCGACCCGGTTCCTGCCGTTCAACACCGGTTCGGAGGGCCCGGGTCGGCCGGGCGGCGAGGGTAACCCGCCGGCCACGGAGTACGGGAAGTACGCCACCTCCTACCTGTGGGAGGAGATCTGGCAGCGGGACAACTGGCTCGACCTGCTGGAGCGCTTCGTTCACCTGCACAAGGAGAAGGGTGCGGATGGGCGCACTCGAAAGTCGTTGATCTTTCCTCGCTACCACCAGTGGCATGCCGTGAAGAGGCTGACAGCGCACGCGGCGCGGCACGGGGCCGGGCACAACTACTTGATCATGGCCTCGGCTGGGTCGGGGAAGTCGAACACCATTGCCTGGCTCAGCCACCGCCTGTCGTCCCTGCACGCAAACGGTGACGTGGCCGAGCTGGACCCGGACGCGGTACGAGCCGGCCTGCAGCCTGGCTCGCCCGTCTTCGACAAGGTCATCATCATCACCGACCGCCGGAACCTCGACGCCCAGCTCCGCGCGACGGTCGGCAGCTTTGAGCAGACCGCTGGCCTGGTGGTGAAGATCGACGAGAACCATGGGTCGAAGTCCGAGCAGCTCGCGAGGGCCCTCGGGCGCGAGACGGGGAAGATCGTCACCGTCACGCTGCACACGTTCCCGGCGCTTGAGGAGTACCTCAAGCAGAATCCGACCGAGATCCAGGGCCGGCGGTTCGCGATCGTCGTCGACGAGGCGCACTCGTCCCAGTCCGGCGATGCGGCCGCCTCGGTCCGGGCGGTGCTGCGCGACCTGGGCCTCGATGCCGACTCCGACGACCCGGGCGCGACCAGCGCGCCGGCCACACCGGATGTCGAGGCTCAGCTCAAGGCCAACGCGCGCAAGCGACAGCGGGCGGCGAACCTCTCTTACTTCGCGTTCACCGCCACCCCGAAGCACAAGACCCTCGAAGGTTTCGGCACGCTCGGCGAGGACGGGAAGTACCACCCGTTCCACACCTACTCGATGCGGCAGGCTATCGAGGAGAAGTTCATCCTCGATCCGCTGCGCAACTACGTCACCTACAACACCTACTGGAAGCTCGTCAATGGCAACCGCGACGAGCGGAAGGTCGACGCGGCCAAGGCGAACCCGCTGCTGGCACGGTACGCGCTCACCCACGACTCGACCGTCGCCCAGCACGCGCAGGTGATCGTCGAGCACTTCCGCACGCACACTGCCGGAAGGCTTGGCGGACGGGCGAAGGCGATGGTGGTCACCGCAGGCAGGCCGCAGGCCGTACAGATGGCCCGGTCGATAAAGAAGTACATCGGCGACCTGGGCTACGCCGACCCGGGGGTCCTGGTGGCGTTCTCCGGCACCCTCACCTACGACGGTGAGGAGATCACTGAGGCGAAGGAAAACGGCGGGCTGCCCGAAACCGCCCTGCCGAAGGCGTTCGCCTACACACGTGCCGACGACAAGGCCGCCCAGGCCGGCGGAGCCGGCCAGCCCGAGTACCGGATCCTGGTGGTCGCGGAGAAGTACCAGACCGGCTTCGACCAGCCGCTGCTCACCACGATGTACGTCAACAAGACGCTGACCGGCATCGCCGCCGTGCAGACCCTGTCCCGGCTCAACCGCACCGCCGACCGCAAAAGCCAGTCCGACCTGGCGGTGCTGGACTTCGTCAACGACGCCGAGGACATCAAGGAGTCCTTCCGCCCGTACTTCGAGGAAGCTGCCACCCTGCCCTCGGACCCCAACCTGCTCTACACCGCGCAGAGCAGGGTAATGTCCGCGCCGGTTCTCGTCGACGAGGAGATGCAGGCGTTCGCGGCGGCTTACCTGGCTGCCCAGCGGCAGGCCGCAGGTAACACGGCGAAGTGGGAGAAGCTCCACGCCGAGCTGTACCGACATCTCGATCCTGCGGTGACCCGCTTCGCCGACCTACTCAACGGCGACGAGGAAGACGACCAGGAGACGGCTGAGGCACTCCGGGCCGACCTGAACGACTACGTCCGCAAGTACAGCTTCCTCTCCGGCATCGTCACGTACATCGACGCTGAGCTTGAGCGCCTCTACCTCTATGGGCGGCACCTCCTCAATCGGCTGCCCCGTGGTGAGGACGGCGGCGTGGACGTCGGCGAGATCGACCTCAGCCATCTTCGAGTGGAGAAGACCGGTGAGCACGATGTCAGCCTCGTCCCCGAGGGGCCGGCCGACATGAAGGGCTTCGGCGACGGATCCGGCGGTGCGAAGGAGTCGGAGAAGTCGCTGCTGTCGGAGCTCATCGACCGGTTCAACCAGAAGTACGGGACCGAGTTCACCGAGCAGGATGTCATCAAGCCCTTCAACGAGGCGCTAGCCGACCCGAAGGTGCGGCTGGCCGCCGTCGCCAACGACGAGGAGAACTTCGGCCACGTCTTTGACCCGGTCTTCGAGGACAAGATGATGGATCACTTCGACAGCACCGCCGACCTGGGGCGTAAGTACTTCGACCCGCAGCAGAACTTCCGCAGCTCGCTCAACCGCAGCGCCCGCAGCGCCGCCTGGCGGCTGATCCGCCGGCAGGAGGGAGTCGTCGACGACGAGGTGGCCTGACCCACTGACGCCGTCGCGGCGCCAACGTGACACGCCGCGGCGGCAACCCTGGACGATGATCGGTTCGACCGCAACACTGACCATCTGACTGGGACAGTCGCAGGGGTGGAGGCAACGGTGCGGGCAGAGCCGATCGCCGGTCGATACGAGCGGGTCGAGGAGATCGGCTCCGGCGGCATGGGGCACGTCTGGCGCGGCTACGACAGCGTCCTCGACCGCGAGGTCGCCATCAAACTCATCCGCGTCGAGGCCGTGCAAACCCCGCAGCAGGCGGAAGAGTTCGCCAAGCGATTCCGCCGCGAGGCCCGCGTCACCGCACGCATCCAACACCACGGCGTGCCCCAGGTGTACGACGCGGTCCTCGACCGCTCCTACGACCGGCTCTACCTGGTGATGGAGTTCGTCCGTGGCACCGCCCTGCGGGCCTTTATCGACCCACAGCATCCGCTGCCGGTTACCTGGGCCGCCGCTATCGCCGCGCAGATCTGCACCGTCCTCTCCCACGCCCACGCCATCCCCGTCGTGCACCGCGACCTCAAACCCGACAACGTCCTGGTCACCGCGGATGGGGCGATCAAGCTCCTCGACTTCGGCATCGCCGCCATCCTGCGCACCGACGTCACCCGCCTCACCGCAACCGGCAGCGCCCTCGGCACTCACCACTACATGCCGCCCGAGCAGATCCAGAACGCACAGATCACGCCGCAAAGCGACCTGTACGCCCTGGGCTGCGTGCTGCACGAACTCCTCGCCGGGCAGCGGGTCTTCGCCGGCGGCAGCGACTTCGAACTGTGGCACCAGCACGTCACCGAGCCGCCACCACCTCTACGGACGCTCCGCCACGACGTGCCCGCAGCGATCGAGGAGCTGGTCCTCGATCTGCTGGCCAAGGCCCCAGAGGACCGGCCGGCGGACGCCTACGACGTCTACGAGCGGCTGCTGCCCTTCCTGCCCCTACCTGGATCGGCACCGCCCGCCTCCGAGCGCGCGAGCAGCACGATGCCCGACCCGACGCTGGTGTACCGCCGACCCAATGCGCCCCGCCGCCGACCCGCACCCGCTCCCGTGGTCCCGGCGCCGCGCAGTGGCACGTCGAGCGCCGATCCGGCGGCGATCCTGCGGACCGAGGTTCGAGACGCGATCAAGGCTGCCGTTGCCCAATCCGACGAGCTGCTGGACGACGAGCGGTTCGCCCAGGCTGCCGAGGTGCTCGAGGGTGTGATCGGACCCGCCAGCGAGGCGCTCGGTGCTGAAAGTCCACGGGTGCTGGGTCTGCGATCACGGCGAGCGGCCATTCTCATCATCGGCGGGGACTTCCGGCGCGCGCTGCCGGAGTTCGACGCCCTCGCCGCCGCATACACCCGTACCGCTGGCCCCACCAGCGAGGACGCGTTGGAATGCCTGCGGCAGGCAGCCCATTGCCGGGCGGAACTCGGCCAGGCCACCACAGCCCTGCGCCAGTTCCGGCAGGTGCTGACGCACGTACGCGCCGCCTCCGGCGACGTCTCCCCCACCGCTCTCGACCTACGTTTCAACATCGGCATACTGCTGGTCTCCGAAGACAAGGCCGCCGAGGCCGCAGACGAGCTCCAACCGCTGCACGACGACCTCTGCGTCGTCTACGGCCCAGACCATGAGCTGACCCGGGAAGTGGCCGACCTGCTTGCCCGGCTCAGACTCGCCGCCGACTGATAGTTCCGCCACCACCGTTGGCTCAGGTCTCCCCCCGCGGGATTGCTCCCGGCCTCGATGATCTCTATGCTTCCTGGGCGTCAAGAGTGGTCAGCGTCAAGCCTCCCGGCTTGCTGACCCGGCAACCGCGCCACCCGCGCACGGTGCCTCCGGGGGAAGACCAGGTCGACCGCAAGCTGCGGCACGGCAAGAGCGGGTGCCTCATGGCACCGGGAGAGCGAGTTCACCGTGCCGTTCAACGAGCTGGACCTGGCCGCCTTCGCGGTCTGCCTGACCTGCGGGCACCTTCGCGACGGTGCCCCGCGCGAGCAGCGGTGCCGGTGCCAGCCCCGTACGCCGGAGTGGGAGCAGCAGTGGCAGGGCCAGGACATCCCTGGTGACCTCGACCTGTGTGTGTTGTGCGTCCGGGACACGGTGATCACCCGAACCCGGTGGTCGTGGCTGGCCTGCGAAACCTGCCGACACGTCTCGCAGCTCGTCGGCGAATGGTACGGCCACCGTGCTGCACTGCCGCTGGGCCGGCACTCGCTCATGAACGGCGACGTGGTTCAGCCGCCGACGGCCGCGAACACCGAGGTCGCTGCCTCGCTGGTGACTTCCGCGCGGCGTGGTAACGAGCTGCGCGAGTGGCAGCAGGTGGAGTTCGACCGGCTCGCCGAGCCACTACGCCCAGTCGGCCCAAGTGTGCCGCTGGTCGAGTGGCAGCGACGGTGGTCGCCGTCGCTCGGAGCAAGCGTCGACGCTTTCGACCGCTACGGCGTCATGCCCGTCCCCCACGACCTCAGCAGCCTCCGGCAGGCGCAGAACGAATTCTTGGCCACCGCTCGTTGATCGCCAGTCCAGCCGGCTGCTGTTGGTGGTAACCGATCTCGCCAACAGCAGCCGGCTGGTCATCGCCCATCGACGGTCCGGTGATAACGGGCAGCTCGGATGCCGCGCCGTTCGATAGCATCCGGCCATGATGGACAGTGGCGGGCAGCGAAGTCGGTGCCCGGTGGTCGAAGCATGACCATCATCAGTGGTTGGCCGGCGCTGACCGTGGCATTGAGCAACAGAGCCTCGCCAGCGAGGTTGTTCATTCAGGAGCGGTTCGGCCGCTGGCAGGACCTGCAGGCACGGTATCGGGAATCCGTGGGCTCCCTTGTCGTGCCTGGGAGTCAGGCAAACCCTGGCACCATCGGCTCGGCCTTCGACTGGATGGTGCGCTTCATGCTGCATCCCAGACCGGATCTGCGCTTGGCACTGCTCGGCGCGCGCACTCCCCCACTCCGGCACGCGGTCGACGAACTGGCGCGCACGCTGGATTACTCCCGAAGCGGCGACAGCGTGGGGACCTCCCGGTTCACCGGGCCGGCCGCAGGCAGCGAAGCCGACCATCAACTCGTTGCCCGGGCGTGCTGGGCGCTGGCGCTCCTCACCGACCTGTACCGGGTCGGTTCCACACCCGGATCCCCGTTGATGGCCCTGGCCCCAAGGTCCATCACCGCCGGGAAGCTACTTGATCTCGCTCCACCCGCGGCCCTCGACGAGCTCCAGGCATTGCGCGCCTTCGCCGAGCGGAGCCTCCTGCCGTCCCTGTCGGCGCGGCATGGCGCGTGGGCCCTCGGGCCGACCTTCGCCGGGTCATCGTTGATGAACGCCGACGCCGATCTGATCGCCGCAGGTCTGCTGCTCGACCTCAAGACGGGCCTCGGCAGCAAGCGCCGCGCCGGGACGCGGCGGTCCTCATTGGAAGCGCCGACCATCATGCAGCTGCTCGGCTACGTACTGCTGGACTTCGCTGACGAGTTCGCCATCGAAGCCGTCGGCGTTTACAACGCCCGCTATGCACACCTGACGACGTGGCGCCTACCGGAACTCCTGGCTGAGTTGGCGGGCCGGCCCGTTGATCTAAGGGAGGAACGTGTGGCCTTCCATCAGCTGCTCGCCAGGGACGACCACGTTACTCCTCGCGTCGGAGACCATCTATGTAGCCCTGGATGAGGGCGGACGCGTCGCGGTAATCGAGGTCGAAGAACTCGCGGTCCTTGCGCACCCGATAGGGCGCCAATCGATCGTGCAGCTCGGCCTCCACCGACGGAGCATCCGCGACCACCCACAAAGCGCGCACGCCATACGGGATAACGACGCCGGTCGCCCGATTGATCTCCCTCACCCGCTCCTCAACGGTCCGCTCGGTGTAGCCAATCTTCAGCATCCGAGGCTGCTCGCGAGTCGACAGCACGTAGATGTAGCCAGCTCCTCGCGGTTCACGCGGCTGTTCCCCGACGAGTCCGGCCAGATGGACCTGCACGTCCGCGTCAATCAGGAGCGTGAGCTGCTTCGCAACGGTTGCATCGTCGCCATCCCTGATCGCGCTCCGTAGGCGACCGAACGCATCACCAGCTTGTAGGCAGCGCTTACGTCCAGGGCGGCCCAGCTGTTGCCACACGGTGAACCAGTCCCACTGGTCCTGCTTGTGACAGCGCGAGTAGAGCCCCTTGACTTCCGACAGGGCCTCCAGCAGTGACGGGCTGGACTCAATCGGGCCGTTCTGCAGGTAGCTCAGCACGGCCGCTACCGACTGACGTCGTTTCTGCTGGACCTCGGGCTTGACGGGGGCCATCCCGAAGCCCCACTTCTGCACGACCTGCACGCGATGGTCTCGAACTGGAGATGCCACGACCGCCTCCTCCTCCCGTAGCTTCATGCGCCGTCGGATGCGGCGATCCCGGCCACCTCAGCAGCGGCCGGAATGAGCGGGAAGAGTATCCAACACGACTCGCTGGCCGCCGAGCCGGAGCCCGTGCGGAAGGCCGCCCGCCTGCGAAGGAACACGCGACTACAGGCCGAGAGAGCGGAGCGGGCAAGATGACCCTCTGCGTGGTCTCCGGCCCTACCCGCGAGGAGACTCGGGCGGTCGCCCACGTGCTGGCCCGCGTCCGGCCCGCCGGGCCGGAAGTAGGTGACAATGGCATCCTGTTTCACCGCCATGAATCATCACGACGGATCGCTGGCGGCGTCGCCCGAGGAGGAGTCCGTGGAGTTGGCACCAGAATCTGATGCCGTCTCTGCGGCCAGCGCCGTTCGCGCGTCAATCGGCTTCGACCAGCTACGCAAGGTCGGGGATGCGCTGTACTGGCTGGAGTCCCGTCCGAGCTCCGGGAGCGGCCCGACCCTTGTGCGGTGGTCGGCAGACGACGGCGTGGCCGACGTAACTCCATCGCGTTTCGCCGTGACCAGCAGTGTGCACGCCTACGGCGGTGGTACGTACGCCCCGAGCAGCGACGAGGTGTGGTGCGCCGGCGCGAACGGCCTCTACCGGGTAACCGAAGGCCACGTCCGCCTGATGGTGGAGGACTCGTCGTCGTTCGGTGACCTGACGATCGGCAACGGCGAGCTGCTCGCTGTACGGGAGACCGACGACGGTGACGCCCTGGTGGCGGTTTCGTTCGTCGGCGCCCCGGTGATGCGGGTGCTTGCGGAGACTTCGGGCTTCTTCGGGGCTCCGCGACCCCGGCCGGGAATGCTGGCCTGGTTGCGGTGGAGTGAGCGGGACATGCCGTGGGACGCGAGCGAGCTGTGGGTGGCACCCTACGGTGCCGACGGGTTGCTCGGCGATCCGGTGAAGCTCGCAGGCGGGCCGACGGAGTCCGTGGTGGAGCCGCGGTGGGGGCCGGACGCCGCCCTGTACTTCGCGTCGGATCGCAGCGGCTGGTGGAACCTCTATCGCTGGGATGGAGAATCGGTCGAGCCGGTGGCTCCGGTGGCGGCCGAGTGCGCGGCCGAGCCGTGGGAGCTGGGCTACGTCTCTTACGACTTCCTGACTGATGGCCGAATTGTGATGGTGGTGCAGGAAGGGCCCCGCCACCACCTGGCCGTCGTTGATCGAGCGGGAGCGGTCACGCCGGTGAAGCTGCCCTACACGTCGATCAAGCCGTACCTCGCGGTCGGCGGCGCGTCGGTGGCCTTGGTGGGATCGTCACCGGAGGTGGCCCCGCAGGTGGCGCTGGTGCACCTGGGCGACGAGCCGCGTGTCGAGGTGTTGGCTCGGGCCGAGCATCCGGGGCTTGACGAGCTAGCGGTGTCGACGCCGGTGGAGCTGCGCATCCCGGTTGAAGGCAGCCGGGAGGTGGTGGCGCTGGTATATCCGCCAACCGGGGCGGCCCCGGACTGGTGTGCGCCCGTCATCGTACGGGCGCACCCGGGTCCGACGGCTTCCAGCCTGGTACGGCTGGACTGGCAGGCGCAGTTCTTCACCAGCCGCGGGTTCGCCGTCGTCGACGTCGACTACACGGGAAGCACCGGGTACGGGCGGGCATTTCGGCAGGCCCTCTACGGCCGTTGGGGCATCGACGACGTGGTGGACTGCCGCGCCGTCGCCGAGCACCTGCTGACCGAGAGCCGGGCGGTCCCGGGGGCGGTGTTCATCCGTGGAGCCAGTGCCGGCGGATATACCGCGTTACATGGGATGACACAGGACGGTCCGTTCGCTGCGGCAACCGCCGTGTCAGCGATCGTCGATCCCGAGCGTTGGGCGGAAACCGTGCCTCGATTCCAGCGCGCACACGCGGCCCGGCTGCGGGGTGGCGCCGGGCGAGTTCGTGCAGAGGACATCCGCCGACCGGTCCTGATGATCCATGGCACCGCCGACGACGTAGCGACCGCCGACGACGTGCGGGAACTCGCCGACGAATTGCAAGATCGGGGCGTGCCGCACGAGCTGATGCTGCTCGACGGTGTTGGGCATTACGTCGCCACCTCGGCTCATGCTGCCCGGGCGTTGGAAGCAGAGCTTGCCCACTACCGCTCGGCGATGCCGCAGTGGCGTCCGGCTGACGGCTATACCACCGCGGACGGTAGCCGGTGCCGCACGTACTCGCCGAGTTCCTGTACTTCCGGCTCGCCTCGGTAGGGATCGAGGTCGACCTGGACGTCGACGATGCGTTGCACGCAGCGGTGGGACAGGGTCGCGGCGGCGTGGTCGACCGCAGTGCGCGCTGTGGCACAGGCTTCGTCGATCCGCCCGGCCGTTGCCAATGACGAAGCGAGGAGCGCGGTGTCGATCGCGAGCCGGCGCACGTGCGACGGACGAAGCCCGGCGAGGGCTGTGCCGAGGTGCCGTTGCGCCAGCCGGGGCTGGCCGAGATCGTGAAAGCAGTGGGCGAGTTCGTCGGCCAGGTAGGCGACAGTGAAGTAACGAATCCACGGCGGCTCCTCGCCCGCCCGGCTACGCGCAAGCTGCCGTTCCGCGACGCCGAGGTGGGCGGCGCACGCCGCCTCGCGCCCGAGGCGGGCCTGGGCGCGGGCGGCCACCGCGTGCAACGCGGCCCGCACGGCCGGGGTGGCGTGACTCTCGCTGCCCGTCAACGCCGCGAGCGCCATCCGCAGCGCAGGCTCGGGGTGGTTGCAATGCAGGGACAGATGAGCGATGTTGACCGCGAGCAGATATCCGCCGTACACGCGGTCACCGGCGGACTGGGCCAGCCGGAGGGCGCGTAGATAGCGGCGTTGAGCCAGACCGTAGGCGCCGGTGTCGACCGCCTGGTACCCGCACAGCTCAAAGAATCCCGCCGCGAGCCCTTGCAGGTGGACACGGACGGCCTCGCTCGCGGGCGAGGCCGCCAGCAGCTGGTTGAGTTCGCCCTCGATGTAGTGCTGCACCTGGGCGTGGACTCGGCCGGCCCCGAAGGTGTGGTCCAGCTCGCGAAACATCGCCAGCGAGGTCTCCGCAGCCTGGAGATCTTCTTCTGACACCCATCCCGAACGGGCCGGAGCGTCGGACCTCTGCGTCAGCGAGCCGACTTCAGCGGTCAACCATTCCAATGCGGCGCGATCGAGGACGCCGGGCTGAAGAGGTACCCGCCTGACCAACTCGGCGTGTTCGCCAATCCTCGTGTGGTCCGAGGTGCCGGCCGCAGAAGCGCTCGCCGTTTCTGGAATCGTTCGGGTCCTGCGACGCTCTTCCTCGATCAGCGGCCACATCCGCCTGAGAGCGCCGCCAGCCGAGAGTGCCGCGTCGCACGCCTCAGCGAACTTGCGGGATGGGAACCGGTCCGCTGTTTCCACCCGGCGCACCAGGTCCGCGCTGAAGCAGATCATCGCCCCGAGCTTCGCCTGCGAGCACTGCGCCGCTTCGCGCAGGCGACGGAGCTCGGCGCCGAAGAAGTGGCGCTGCGACGCGAACGCCTCCAATGCCCGCGGCGTCTGCCCCATGGCGCATCCCCTTCGAGTGCGTCGCAGCTACTGCATCCAGGTGCAGAGGCGGCAGAGGTCGACGAACGCTGATGCTACTACGATTTGTCACCGGCAAGG
Organism: Micromonospora profundi; assembly: GCF_011927785.1. Taxonomy (NCBI): domain Bacteria; kingdom Bacillati; phylum Actinomycetota; class Actinomycetes; order Micromonosporales; family Micromonosporaceae; genus Micromonospora; species Micromonospora profundi. Next base: position 3,383,498 of record NZ_JAATJK010000001.1, read on the forward strand.
GGCGCGGCCATTGCCTAAAGAGGCTGGTCGTGGGCGTTGAGCGAAGAATCGCGCAGTCAAAGCCCGGTGGCCGCTGGTAAGCGGCCGAGTATTGGCACTGCGCGGAACGCCTCCGCGTACGCGGCGTTGATTCGCCTGCCGTGCAGCTTCCCGAGCGCCTCGGCCATCGGCCCGAAGTGATCGAGGATCGGCTGGGATGTGTGGGACCGAAGGGCGTCGAGCTTGGTGGGCCATTGGTCACCGACGTCGACGATGATCGGCAGGTCGATTGGGCGGCCGTGCTGGTCGAGGTTGTTGTAGCCGTCGCAGTGGTAGACCCGCGTTGGGTGCCCGGTAGTGATGACGACGTCGGGCAGGGCGCTGAGGACCGCCTCGGCGCATCGGCGGTGTTCGGGGTGGATGTCGTTCGTCGGGTGGGTGATCAGTACGTCGGGGCGGACTTCCCTCAGCACGTTGGCGACGGTCGAGACAGAGAGCTGGTCCATGAGGTAGAGATCAGCCCCGAGCAGGCGTGCGCCGACTGTGGCCTCGGCGTCGCGGACTGCATCGTGGTGGGGAACGGCGATGACGGCCGTGCCTCCGTGGCGGACCTGGCGGGCGATGGTTCCGCCCGCCCAGAGTTCGGCGTCGTCCGGATGCGCCATGAGGGTGAGCAGGATGGACTCGGGCGTCACCACAGGCCCAGTCCCTCAACGATCTCCGCCGGTGCGGGCAGGAGTTGACTCCGCTGGCCGGCGGGAATGACGGGAACGTCCAGCTCGTGGTTGAGGCGGATCATGTCCCGCCATTTGCCGGCCAGGCCGAGCTGTTCCCGGACGAGGCGGCCCCGTCCGGTGTCCAGGCGGCCGGAGGTTGCCAGGTCGTCGAGGATGAGGCCGTCGGCGAGGAGGGTGGCGGCAGTCTTGGCGCCGATGCCATGGATGCCGGGGATGTTGTCGGCGGGGTCGCCGGTGAGCGCGCGAAAGTCTGCCCATTGGGCGGGTGTGACCTGGTGGCGGGCGAAGACGTCGGCGGGGCCGATGTAACGCTTGCCGGGGTGCATCTTGGTGTTGAGGACACGGACGCGGTCGGTGACGAGCTGGTAGTAGTCGCGGTCGCGAGACATGATCACAATCTCGCGGGGCGGCGGGGTAATGCGGACGAGTGTGGCGATGACATCGTCGGCTTCGGCGTGGTCGAGTTCGGTCCAGACGATGCCGTGCTGGTCGAGGCCGCGCTTGACGTCCGGGAGGAACTGGATCGGGGCCAGTGCGGCCGCATCGGTGGGCCGTTGGGCCTTGTAGGTGGGGTCGACTTCTTTGCGGTCGCTGCCGCCGTACTGGCCGTCGAACACGACGATGACCTCGGGTTGATCGGTGAGGTCTTCGCGGATGGCGACGCGGAGCAGGGCGAAGAACGCGAATACGCCGGTGAGTAGACGTGTCTTGTCACGGGAGCGGATTTCGGCGGGGAAGCCGAACGTGGCGCCCCAGAGCAGGTTGTGTCCGTCGACGAGCAGGAGCGGACAGGGTTCGGGTGCGGATGGCAGGACAGAGCCGCCCATCAGCTCACCACCTTCAAGAGTTGGTTAGCGACAAGGGCGGGCCAATAGTCCCGCGAGCGGTAGTACGCGGCCCGTGATGCTGCGGCGTAGTTTATCGGGTCGGCCAGCAGGTGCTGGGCGGCGCGCCACAGGCTGTCGGGACGGGACCGGTGCGACACGATGACGCCACCGTCGCCGATCAGGTGGGGCAGGTTCCCGACGTCGTAGGCAACGACCGGAGTGCTGACGGCCATGGCTTCCAACGCGACGAGGCCGAACGTTTCGGCCCGGGACGGGACGATGACGACGCTGGCGTCGGCGAGCCAGGACGGGACCTCGTGCCAGGCGAGGCCGGGCAGCAGGGTCACGCCGGGTGTCTCTGCGACCAGGGCGCGGCACCTGCGGCGTACCTGTTCCTGGCTGCCAACGGCCACCTCGAATGGTGCGTCGGCGAGCGCAACCTCGATGGGCCGGTCGAGGACGTTGATCGGTTCGAGCAGTTCAGCGACACCTTTTTCCGGTCCGAGCCGGGCAAGGGCCCGAACGGGACCGCTGGCCCGGAGATGCTCGCGGTAACTGCCAGGTCGGGGTTCGGGCACGGTGAGCAAGGCGTTCGGCACCACGCTCCAACTGCTGCTGTCGTAGCCGCGGACTGCCGCCTCGGTCAGCACCGTGGCCGAGGGCGCGATGATGGCATCAGGGCGACGGGCCAGTGCTGCTTGGAGGTCCATGTCGTGGCCGATGACGTGTGCGGCGAGGATGGTGCGGATGCCGGGGTGGGTCGGCATGATCCGGCCGAGTCCCCACAGGGCGTCGACGTAGACGACGGCGCGTACCTGACGTCGCCGGAACAGCCGCTCGAGCTCCTCGCCGATGGCGGTGGCGGATGCGTCGATCGCCGCGCGCAGGGTGGCGTCATCGCAGGGGAACTGTACGTCGAGGCTGCGCAGCCGCTCGATGGGTACGTTGCGGTAGGTCGGTGGCGCCGCCGGGTCGGCGGTCACGATGACGGATTCAGCGTTGATCTGCTGGAGGCCGACGGCGTGCGCGATGACCGCACGTTCCATCCCGGCCGGGACGTCGGGCCGCCAGGAGGCGAGAACGAACGCGATGGTCATGCGGTCCGTACCCGGCTCGGGATAGGCAGGTCCGCGACCGTTGTTTCGGCGGCGAGTGTTGGTTCCCAGGGGAACCAGACCCAGTCGTCGACAGTCCAGATCCACAGATCCGGGTCGAAGACACTTCCAGCGTTGCGGCACAACGCCACGGTGCGCAGGGCTACGTCAGGGCCGAGGTGCACGCCGAGTTCGGGCAGCAGCGTGGCGAAGGTGGCACCCGTGCCGCAGATGTCATCAACGACGAGAACAGTGCCCCCCAGGCTGCCCGCGGCCGGTCGGGTGGTGAGAGGGGCGAGGTCGTAGGTGACGGTGCCGGTCGCTTCGGTGTAGGTGGCGCCGGTTGGGTTGTGCTTGGCGTCGACGTGGAAGCTCGGGACATGCAGGAGTTCGCTGATGCCCCGTGCTGGGGCGAGGCCGCCGTTGGCGATGCCGATTGTGGCGGTGATGGACCAGTTCCGCTGCCGGACGGTGTCGGCCAGCACCTCGATCGCCCGGTCGTATGCGTCAAGCTGGATGCGGAGGATCCTTTGGTGGCGGAACGTGCGCGGGCGGGCAGGTGGTTGGTGCGCCGGCGAGATGTTCATGGGGTGCCTTCCCGAGCGCTGAGGGCGAGGTCGGTGGCGCTGCGAAGGGGGTGCAGGCCGCCGATGTTGAGGGCGGTGCTGTCGTTGCGCCAGACTCGGCCGTCGGCGCGGATGACGGTGAAGTTGCCGGCGACGTCGCGGTTACGCAGCCGCATGTTGAGCCGCTCGGGGACGTCCAGTGCGGTGAACAGGGTCAGGGCTTCGTCGTCGCTGAGCAGTTCGTCGGGCAGAGCGGTGCCGGCGCCGATGGGCAGCATCTGCAGGGCGCTGAACCCGCAGGCCCCGAGTCCGGCGGCGAGGTCCACCATCTCTTGCAGGTAGCCGGCGGTGCGGCGCATGAGCACGGTCTGGATCTGTACGGGGATGCGCAGCGCGACCGCGGTCTGGATGCCTTCGATGGCTCTGGCGAAGCTGAGCGGTCCTCGGATGGCGTCGTGGCGGTCCGAGTCGGGGCCGTCGAGGCTGACCCGGATGGCGTCGGTGTGCCCGGCCAGCTCGGCGGCGCGTCGCGCCAGGTGCCAGCCGTTGGTGGTGATGGAGACGGCGCTGCGGCGCCCGCCTCGAACGATGTCCAGCAGCCTGGGCAGGTCTCGCAGTAGCAGCGGTTCGCCGCCGGAGATATCGACTCCGAGGACGTCGGCATCGGCGAGGACGTGGGCAACCCGGTGCCGTTCGGTGGTGTCCGCCTCTTTCACTGAGGTGTCGTCGAGGCATTGCGGGCAGTGCAGGTTGCATCGAACGATCGGCGACCAGCAGATGCTGTCCGGGGTAGACCGCCCGAGGTCACCGGGCGCAACGGGTGGCCAGCCGGTCACCGTTGCCTGGGCGAGGGTGACTCGGCCGCTCCCGATAGGGGTGGGAGCGCGGTGTGTCATCCCTGATGCGGGATCGTGGATGAGGTCGCCGTGGGCGGCGAAGGTTCGCATCATCGCAGGGTCTCTGCCTTCCGCAGCAGATTGCCGGCGCGCTCGGCCAGGTCCGCAGCGCGGCCAGTGGGCTTCGGCTGCGCGCAAAGCTGCCGGTAGAGGGCGATTCGGGGTGCGACACCGGCGAGCTTGGCCTTCCAAGCAGCAGCGGGATCGGGTGGATCGATGTGCCAACCTCGGGCTTGCCGCAGCGGGATGACGAAGCAGCCGTGGCCGATGAGGGCCGCACCGAAGTAGGTGTCTTCGGCGCCCCAGCCCTCGGCACCGAAAGCGGGGTGAAAGCCGCCGACGTCCAGCACCACCCGGCGAGGCACCGCGACGAGGGCGGTCACAGCCATGCGGGGCAGGTCCCAGTCGTAGTAGGTGCGACCGTTGCCGAGGTCGATGAAATCGCGGGTGCCCTGTAGTGGCCTGCCGACGAACGGCGTCGGGTAGACCTGGCCGGTGTAGAACATCGACACATTTGCCGGTGGGGTCCACCGCACTCGATGGTCCGCGTCGAGGTCAGGCTCACCGGGCGGCACGACCGGGTAGCCGTTGGCGTCGGCCAGGTAGGGGATGTTGTTCCGGAAGCCGACGAGGACGGTGTGATGCCGGGCGCGGGCGGCGACGTCGGCCAGAACGTGGTCTCGCAGGACCATGTCGGCGTCGAGGAACACGATCGTGTCGCCGGTGGCGAGGTGGACTCCGACGTTGCGGGCCGCTCCCGCGCCCGAGCGGGCGTGAAGGCGGACGGCCCGGTCGACGCGCGGGTGCGCGGCGAGCAGCTCGGTGGTGGCATCGGTGGACGCGTCGTCGACCGCGATCACCTCGACGGTCGCCGCAGTGTGCTGCTCAGCGAGCGCGTCGAGAACCGGCGCCAGACTATGGGCGGTGTCGCAGGCCGGAATGACGACGCTGAGTCGGGTGCCGGCTCCGAGCTGCGGCGGAGTCGGGGCATGCCAGTCCAGGCCGGTGCGGCGGGTGAACGTCGCGGTGATGTGGCGGTAATCGTTGGCGGTGACGGCTAGTGCCTCGTCTTTGAACGTTGATCGTGTAATCCGTTGGTTCTGAGGATGTGTCGGGCAGGCTGTCTCCCATCGTTTCTGGTCTGGGAGGTGGTGGCGTGGGTAGGCGCCCGGAGGTGTTCGTCCGGCAGGTGTCGATGGTCGAGGGTCAACGGTTGCAGCGGATCACTCGGACGGCGAAGGACCCGGTGAAGCTGCGGCGGGCGATCGTGGTGCTGATGTCCGCCCAGGGACAGCCGGCCCCGGACATCGCTCATCTGCTCAAGGCCAGCGAGGACTACGTCCGCGACGTGATCCACGCGTTCAACGATCGGGGGTTCGACGCCCTGGACCCAAAATGGAGCGGGGGCGCACCGAGACGGATCGATGAGCAGACCCGCGACTGGATCTGCGTCATCGCCCGGTGCGACCCCCGTTTCCTCGGCCGACCCTTCTCCTGCTGGTCCCTGACCAAGCTGCGCGACTACCTCATCGCCGCCGGCCACGTCACGACCATCAGCGTCGAGACCGTCCGCCGGATCCTGCACGAACGCGGCGTGACGTGGCAGGCCACCAAGACGTGGAAGGCCAGCACCGACCCCGACTTCACCACGAAGATGCGCCGGATCCTGGACCTCTACGACCACCCACCAGCAGATGGTCGGGTGTTGTCCGTCGACGAGTTCGGGCCGCTGAACCTGCAACCCCGACCCGGACGGGCCTGGCGGCCCGTCGCACACCCGGTGCGACTGCGGGCCACCTACACCCGCGACCAGGGCGTACGACACATGATCGCCGCCCTGGACCTGACCACCGGCAAGCTGCACTACCGCATCCGCGACCGGAAACGATGGCGGGAATTCCTCAGCTTCCTCAAGACACTGCGCGCCCGGTGGCCCGATGACCGGCTCTACCTGATCCTGGACAACTTCTCCCCACACAAGCACCCCGAGGTCCGCGCCTGGTGCACCGCCAACCAGATCGACCTGGTGTTCCTACCGACCTACGCCTCCTGGCTGAACTGGATCGAGGCCGAATTCGCCGCCGTACGCTACTTCGCCCTCAACGGCACCGACCACCGCACCCACGCCGAGCAAGACACCGCCATCGGCGCCTACATCCGCTGGCGCAACCAACACGCCCAACCCAAAACCGGATACGCGATCAACTCCAAGATCCGCCATCCCGATTACCCGTTCAAGGCCGCATGACGAGGCACTAGTACCTCGCTGAGGGTGGTAGGCACGGTCACCACCCCCACGCGTCGAGGACCTTGGCTGCCTCGGGCCAACCGGCGTCGTGGTCAGGGATCCAGTGGATACGCGGCCGGTGGGGATCGGCGAGGAGTTCGGCGAGGAGCACCAGGTAGAGCGGTTCGGCTATGACGAGGATGTCGTCGGGGGTGCGGTCGGTGAGCAGATCGGCTTGCAGCTGAGCCCTGACGCGCGGGCGCAGCGCGACGGCGCGGGCCGGGTCGAGGGGCCGGTCGTAGGTGTGCAGGTGGGTGTCGGCGGTGACGAGGCCGTGCTCGGCAGACAGGAATCGGACCCGGCTGCGCTGGTGCGGCCGGTGACCGAGCCGGGCACGCAGGTGCGGCACACAACCACCGTCGTAGAGGTCGAGGGCAGGCAGCGGCGTGGTCGTGGGCGTCTTCTCCGCCGAGCAGCCGACGATGACCAGCTCTGCCCGCTCGGCGTGGGCGGTATGGGCGAGTCGCAGGCGTGGGAGGTTCATGGGGTGCGCACCGGCCTGACGGAGATGCCGGGGCTACGGCGTTCGACGGGAGCAGCGTTGAGGAAGGTGGTGTGGGCATACAGCGGCGGGGAGGCGTACGAGCCGCCTCGGATGATCTTTCCCAGGCCCATCGCGGTGCTGGCGGTCCATTCCCAGACGTTGCCTGCCAGATCCAGCACGCCCTGCGGCGTGGCGCCTGATGGGTACCGGCCGACCGGCTGGGCTGCACGTGGGGACTGTCCGGCCCCCGTGAGTAGGGCGCGGTCGGGGGTCCACGGTTCGTCGCCCCACGGGTAGAGGCGGCGACTCGGTCCGGCGGCGATCCATTCCCACTCCACCGATGTGGGCAGCCGCCCGCCTGCTTCGGCGGCGAGGCCGACGGCGTCGCCGTGGCTGATGCCGGTGATCGGCAGGTCGGTGTCGCCGGCACCGCAATGGGCGGCGGTCAGTGGCGTCTCCGCGACGAGGAGGTCAGGCACGGGACGGGGTTTGCGGGCGTCGCCGTAGAGGCAGGTACCAGCAGGGACGGGTATCCAGCGGACGCTACGGGGGCGTACGAGCGGTCCGGTGTGCGTGATGGTCATCGGTCGGCTCCTATCCGTCGATGAGGAAGAGGTCTTCGGCGTTGGCCTGGTGCGGTGGCCGGACGCGGCTCTTGCGCGGGTGCGGCTGCATCTGCCAGCTGGCGAGGGCGGCGGTGAGGGCGTCGAACGCGGCGACCGCACCGGCCTCGTCCGCCGCGAAGATCAGGTAGTTGTCCGCGAACCGCACGACAGGCCAGCCGGTGAGCATGGCGTCGACCTGTGACAGGCGCAGGTGAAACAGCACCGGCCACAGGCCACTGCCCGGGACCAGTGGCGTCGGCAGCGCCTCGACGACGCGGCGGAACAGCCGCAGGAACGAGCCGTCGGCCACGTGGACGGCGAGCCAGTTCACGAACTGATCGGTGCTGCCGCCTGCCGAGGCCCCGGCCACGTCGACAACGGCGACCCACTGCCGGCCCGCCGCCAGGTGTTGCTCGGCCTGGCGCAGGGCGGTGATCCGGTTGCGGCGCGGCCGGTACGCCGATACCCAGTCCGCCAGGACCTGGTGCTCGATGATCGGCTCGACTGCGCGACGCATCGCCCGGTGCACGATGCGGTCCTCCACCGTTGGGATCACCGCCGGGAAGACCTTGCCCGTGTAGGAGGTGATCTCCACGTGCCGTAACGGGCCCGGCTCCCACGTCCCTGTCCGCAGCCGGTCGGACAGCTCACCGAGACGCGGTCGTAGCCCGCTGCGGTAGCCGGCCCAGGTAAGGCCGTCAGCACCCGATGCGCCGGCACGGCGCATGCACAGCCGAGCCGCCGCCACCAGGTGCGGCAGGTCCACCAGGTACGGCATGAGGGAGTGCGCCGGGGACTGCACAGGTGGGGCCGGTTGGGCTATCGTGGGGTTCGCTTGGACGGCAGGAACGATCCCGCCGCCGACGATCGCAGGGCCGCTCCCCCACACGCGCGGCCCGTCACGGCGGGAACGACGGCCCCGTCCAAGCCCATCTGACCTGCGTGAGTCCGGTGATTCAGCGGCCACGGGTGTCCTCCCACAGCAACACGTGCAGGCGGCTGCTCAGGTGCCAACCTCTGGCTAGGACCGCGTCCGCGAGGTCCCGCATTCCGGCTAGGACCACATCACTGGTGGTGCCTTCGGGCATCACCCAGACCGGGTCCAGCCCGAACTGCTCCTGAATCCGGGCGATCTCGTCAAACTCCGCTGCGGAGGTGGCCACGAACTTGAACACGGCCCGGCCCGAGCCGGCCAGTGCCGACAGCGCGTCCGGGTTGATCCGCCGCCGACCGTCCCTCGGTCCGGCGAAGCCAGAAAGCTTCGGAGACACGTTGAACGCGCCTATCGATGCGACGAGTGCCGGCAGGGGAACGACCGTGCCGTTGGTTTCGATCTCTACCCGTCGCCCCGCAGCGGTGACCGCGTCCACCACGGGCAGCAGCCGGTCCTGCTGCAACAGCGGCTCGCCGCCGGTGATGACCAGCAGCCGTGTCTGCTGTGTCAACACCCACCGAATGATCTCCTCGGCCGGGCGGTCGGCCGTGTGCGCGCGGAGATCGAAGCGGGAGGTATCCCACGTGTATGGGGTGTCGCAGCGTGGGCAGGAGAGGTTGCACCGCGACAGCCGTAGGAACAACGCCTGCTGGCCGGTGCTCGGTCCTTCGCCCTGCAGGGTCGGGCCGAATGTCTCCGCGACCAGCAACGGCCGCGCCGGCACCGCAGGCGAGCCGGCTGGAAATGGCGGTACGGCGGGCATGGACGGGGCTGTCATGGCAGGTCTGGCCCGTACTCGGCGAACGTGGACGCTGTTTCCGACACCCGGACCTTCTCCACCCGAACCGGTTCCGGTAGTCGCAGATGGTCGTGGCACCACTGGTAGAAGTAGGCGGCGAGGTGCTCGCTCGTCGGTGGTGCGTCCAGCACGGTGTTGAGGTCGCGGTGGTCGAAGTGGTCGCGGACATGCGCGCTGAACGGGCCGAGTTCGGCGAAGTCCACGACGAACCCGGGTCGGGTCAGCTCGCCGTCAGAGACGAGGTGCACCTCGACGCGGTAGCTGTGGCCATGGACGCGCGCGCACTGGTGGCCTTCGGGGAGGTCGGGCAGCGAGTGCGCGGCCTCGAACCGGAACTGCTTGCCGATGCGGAACACCTAGATCACCCCTTTGGTGGTGGCGTACTCGGTCGGGTCCGTCACGCCCGCCATCGCGAACGCCTCGCGCCGCTCGACGCACGTACCGCAGGTCCCGCAATGCCGCTCGCCGCCCTTGTAGCAGGACCAGGTGTCGGCGAACCGCACGCCGATGGTGTCCCCGAGCCGGGCGATGTCGGCCTTCGAGCAGTCGATGAACGGCGCGACGACCCGAAAGCCAGCGGGCAGGAAGCCCTCATTCGCCAGCCGGACAGTCGACTCGTACGCGGCAAGGAAGGCTGGTCGGCAGTCCGGGTAGATCGGGTGGTCACCGGCGTGGGCACCGAATGCCACCGCGTCCGCACCAGCGGAGACCGCGCGGGCCACGGCCACATCGAGCATGATCGCGTTACGGTTCGGTACGACCGTGGCGCGCATCGAAGCATCGGTGTAGTGCCCGTCCGGCACATCGACCTGGGCGTCGGTGAGAGCCGAGCCCGTCAGCACACCGACGATGCCGGTCAGGTCGACCACCACGTGAGGCACGTGCAAGGCCTCGGCGGTCCGTGCCGCATAGTCCAACTCACGGCGGTGCCGCTGCCCGTAGTCGCAGGACAACAGCGTCACCGTCGACCCGCCCTGCTGCAGGGCATACGCCAACACGGTGCTGTCCATGCCACCGGAGACGATGACGACGACGTGCCCGGGCACCGGAGTGACCAGCGGCAACACGGCAGCGGTCACGGCCGCCACCCCCGCCCGGCCAGGCTGAGGAACTCCGACCGCACCGAGACATCGCGTTCCAGCGCGCCGCGCCACGCCGAGGTCACCGTCGAGGCGCCGCGTGCCTTCGCCCCCCGCAGCGTCATGCACAGGTGCTCCGCCTCGACGATCACCCCCATGCCGCCGTTATCCGGGACAACCTGTTGCAGTCCGTCGGCGATCTGTTGCGTGACGTTCTCCTGGACCTGCAACCCTCGCGTGGCGTGCTCAACCAGCCGCGTCAGCTTCGACAGCCCCAACAACCGCGCACCCGGGAGATATCCCACGGTCGCCGAGCCGACGAACGGCAGCAGATGATGGGCGCAGATCGCGGCGAACGCCACGTCCCGCACGATCACGAAGCCCTGATGCCTCGCGTCGTTGGCGAAGTCCGTTGCCTCGAACGGCGCCGGCGTCAGGACCTCGCCGTACGACAGCACCATCCGTTCCGCGGTGCGCCGGAGGTGCTCAACCTGTGTGTCGACGCCGAGCGCGGCCAGCATCTGCTCAGCGGCGGCTACCGCAGCGGCGACGTCTGCCCTCGCCATCTGAACGGGCGCAGAGGGTCGTGTTTCGATCACCGTCATGCCAACTCCTTTGTGAAGGTCCGAGCGCCCCAGCGCTGCGGAGTCCAGACGGGTTCACATTCGAGGCGTGTTGCGCCGGCTCGAAGCTGACGCTCTTTGAATCGAGGCAGCGATCACGGCGTCCTACTCGGAGTCGGCAGGCACTCCGAGCGCCGAGGTAGATCCGTCAGTCGAAGATCCGGCCCAGGAGGGCGCCCTGGCCGGATTGCAGGATGTGCCCCGCCGTCAACGGCACCCAGAAGCACTCGAACCGGGTCGGCAGCTGGGTGCCGTCGTGGTCTTCCTGGCTCGACCAACGCAGGGGTGTGGGCTCGAAGAGCTCCAGGAGGAAGATGTGTCGGTGCTGGATCTCGAACCGCAGCGGGCTGATGTCGTACTCGGACTCACCCAGCTTGCGGACGACCTTGAGGTCCGTGAGCCCGGTCTCCTCGCGGGCTTCGCGCAGCGCGGCATCCTCTAAGGCCTCACCGGGGCGGATGGTGCCGCCCGGCACCTGGATGCCCACCTCTTCGTAGCTGTAATTCGTGTGCCGGAAGACGAGCAGCTGCCTATTCCGCACGATGTAGCAGAGCGCCTTGTGTGTGACGACCTTTTCGGGCATGACGACCTTTCGCTCGACGTCGAACCTCGATATCGGTCCGCGCCCCACAGCGCTGATGCGGGGCACCATCTGCCCGCTCGAACGACGATGGATCTGTCTGTCGTCAGCGCCTTCCGTCGACCATTAGACAGCCATCGACGTCACCATTGATGTGACCCGGATGCGGACAACAGCACTTGTCCGCATGACGGCCTCGATCGGAATGACGATGCCAGCCGTCGCCCGATCACCGACCCGGAAACGCAGCGCCCGGACCGCCAGCGTCAATTCCTGATCATGCCGTCGGCCCCGGCAGGAGGCCGTAGTGATCGGCGAAGGAGCGGACAAGGTCCTCGAGTACGGCTTTGCCCTTGGCGGCGGTGGCGTGAGACGGCAGACCGATGACGCCACTGGCGGTGTAGCCCCCCATGCCCCGCGTGAGGAGGTGACGTCGGTCGTCCGCGACGTGGTCGGCATGCTGGAAGCCATCACGCACGACCTCCGGCGCGACGTGCAGGAGGAGTGAAACCTCAATCTCGCCAGCGTGCATGTCCTGGTGGGCGGTGCTGTGCAGGCCGGCGGCCAGTCGAGCCTCGTCCCAGTCGGCCCGAGCGGGGAACAGAGTCATCCGCGGCCCGGCGACGTTGGCTTCCTGAACGACGTTGGCAAGCGCATAGTTCCCGCCGTGTCCGTTGATCACGGCGAGCTGATCGATGCCCGATTCACGCAGGGAGGTGGCGATGTCGACGACTACGGCGGCGAGGGTGGTGGCGCTGATACTGACCGTTCCACGCCACGCCGCGTGCTCGTGGGAGCAGGAGATCGTCACGGGCGGTAGCAGAAAGAGGTCGTAGCGCTCAGCAATCGCCTTCGCAATCGCGCATGCCACGATGGTGTCCGTCAGCAACGGCAGGTGGGCGCCGTGCTGTTCGAAACTCCCGACTGGGAGGACCGCGACGGACGCCGCCCGCTCGGACTCGTCGGTGCTCGTTGCCGTGGTGATCAGGTCCACGGGCTAATGGTTACACGCTTCGAGAGTCGCCTGCCGATAGGCGAGCACGAAGGCCACCGCCTCAGGAACGCCTGGCTGCTGTCGAAGGGCAACCGCCGTGGGGTTCAACCAGCGCAGGGCCCGCCCTGAGGAGGTACCAGCGGCCAAGGTCAGGGCGTTGGTGGCCTCGGTCGCGGCGCGTTCGACGTTGCCACTGTTGACGTAGGCGGTGGACAGGGCCGATCGCCAGAGGGCCTCGTCGACACGCCACTGACTTGGCCAGTCCTGAAGAAGCTGCTCGTAGAGATCGGCTGCCGCCGCCGGCTGGCCGAGCAGTAGACGGCACTGCGCTTCATGGGCAGTCACGTACACCGGGTTGCAGTGGACGCCAACATCGATCGGCAGTTCCGAGTCCCAGTCGGCGCTGCCGGCGACTCTGTGCGCCTCGTCGATGCTGGCAACGCAGGAGTTTTGGTCGCCGCCCATCGCGAAGGCCTGAGCCTGACGAACCAGCAGCAGAGCGCGAATGCGGCCCGGTAACCGGACCTCGTCCAGAGCCTGCTGCGCCAAGGCAGCGGCTTGACGCGGGTCGAATCTCTCGAGAGCGCGTTGGCTCTGCCTCATCAGGACGTAGCTTGCCAGCGCCGGCGCGTTGGCTTCGACGGCGTGCTGCTGGGCGCGTCGCAGCCATGCGTCCGCCTCGGCGGCGTCGCTCTGCTCGTCGATCCAACTTAGGAACTCGGCCCACATGGCCTGGGCGATGAGCACGTTTCGACGGTCGGCTGAGCTGCTCCGTCGCCCGATGGTGGCTGCGGCACTGATCTGCGCATGGGCGGTGGACGCCATCCCCGCATATCCGGTGCGGTTTCCGGCTGTGGCGAGACTGGCGAGCTGCTCGTGCCACGAGCGGAGCAGGTCAGTCTCCTCGGAATGATTCATGACGACCCCGAGCTGGCCGTCCGCACCGCCGGCGAGGCGGTAGCCGACGCCGGTCAGTCGACGCTCACGTTCAAGGTCCGACAGGAAAGCGACCAGCTCGCCACCCGTCTGCAGTGCGGCCTCGCACGACTCGACGAGGCGGGCGGACGGCCAACGTTCGGCCTTTTCCACCTTGCCGATGAGGTCCCCGCTGACGTGCACCAGCCTGCCTAGAGCGCGCTGGGACAGCCCGCGGCACTCGCGCCACTGTCGCAGCGCGGCGCCATACCCGTGCAGCACTGATCGATGCGGGGTCAGTCGTCGCGGAACCTGCGCCACCGGTACTCCTGGATGCCGTTTGCCCGCCGCTGCCGCAGTCGGACGGGCCTCACCGTACGTGCTCGAACGCTACGCGGACAGTCGCATGCGGACAACACCGCCTGTCCGCATCATCGCTATCGACTCATCTGGCTCGGTACGCAATTCTCGTCGTTGAAATACCCCCGGCATGCCAGGCAAATCATCAGCAGCGGTTTTCGGGCGACGAGTAGTTGTCATGGCTGACGGACCAGCCGCAAACCAAAACTCAAATACCTGAGGAGTCTAATGAGTCTCCAGAATGACCTGTCGCGTTACGGATATCGGCAGGAGTTGAGCCGCCAACTGAGGTTCCGAGACCTGTTGGCCTACGGGCTGGTGTACATGGTGCCGATCGCGCCGATGGCGATCTTCGGCAGTGTGTACGCCGGCTCCGGTGGAATGGTCGCTCTGGCGTACGTGATCGGCGCGATGGCGTTGGTGTTCACGGCGTTCTCGTACGCGCAGATGGTGAAGGCGTTCCCGATGTCAGGCAGCGTCTACAACTACGCAGGGCGCGGCATTAGCCCGCCGGTTGGGTTCCTGGCCGGCTGGGTGATCCTCCTCGACTACGTCCTCGTGCCGGGGCTGCTGTATCTGGTGGCGTCGGTGGCGATGCACGCCACGGTCCCGGCGGTCCCGGTGTGGCTGTGGCTGCTCGGGTTCGTCGCAGTGAACACGATCGTCAACTCGGTGGGCATCCGCATGACGGCGGCCGTCACCCGGGTGATGCTCGTCGGCGAGCTGATCGTCTTGACGGTGTTCCTGACCGTCGCCGGCTGGGCACTCGCCTCGGGCAGGGGCCGGTTCAGCTGGGACGCCTTCTACAACTCCGACACGTTCACCTGGTCGGTGGTGGCGGGGGCGGTGTCGCTCGCGGTGCTGTCCTTCCTCGGCTTCGACGGCATCTCCATGCTGGCGGAGGAGACCAAGGGCGGCTCCCGTCAGATCGGCCGCGCGATGGCGGCCGTCCTGGTTCTGGCGGGGGTGCTGTTCATTGCGCAGACGTGGCTGGCTGCGATGCTCGTCCCCGACCCCGGCGTGCTTCTCGCCGAGGGTGATCCAACCGGCACTGCCTTCTACGACGCCGCGGCCGTGGCCGGTGGGGGTTGGTTGGCGACGGTGTGCGCGGTGGCGACGGCGATTGCGTGGGGGTTGCCGAACTCGATGGTCGCGCAGGTCGCGACGTCTCGGCTGCTGTACGCGATGGCCCGGGACCGGCAGTTGCCGGCGTTCCTGGCGAAGGTGTCGATCCGGCGCAACGTGCCGATCAACGCGACGCTGCTCACCGGCGGGGTGTCCCTGGCGCTGGGCCTGTACATGGCGACCCGCTCCGACGGGATCACCCTGCTGTCGTCGCTGATCAACTTCGGGGCGATGGTCGCGTTCCTGGTCCTGCACGTCTCGGTCGTGGTGCATCACCTCATCCGGGAGCGCAGCGGGAACTGGTGGGCGCACCTGGTCATGCCCGCTATCGGCTTCGCCATCTTGGTGTGGGTGGTCGTCAACGCCAACATCGCCGCCCAACGCCTCGGCCTGGCCTGGCTCGCCCTCGGGATGGTCGTTCTGGCTGGCCTGTACCTGTCCGGCGGCCGACCTGCCCTGTCGGGGTTGGCGCCCGCGCAGCCGCAGGCGCGTCACGTGGAGCGGGTGTGACCGGCATGGACACGTTCACCTACCGGCCGGCTCGGGACGAGCTGGCCTACACCTTCGGCGGCCGGATGCCAGTGGCGCACGTACGCGGCGGCGACGTGTTCACCGTTGCGACGGAGGACTGCTTCGGTGGTCTCGTCCGGGGTCCGGCGGACCTGCCGTCGCACGTGTGCCGCATGCCGTACCTCAACCCGGTGTCCGGGCCGTTCTTCGTCGAGGACGCCGAGCCCGGCGACACCCTCGCCGTCCACCTCGCCTCTATCGTCCCCGCGCGGGACTGGGGTGTGTCGTCGACGTTCCCGCACTTTGGGGCGCTGACCTCCACCTCCCACACCGCCACGCTGCAGCCGCCGCTTCAGGAGCGGGTGTGGGTGTACGGCATCGACCGGCGGGCCGGGACCATCCGGTATCAGGCAACGCGCAGCGACCACAGCATGGACCTGCCACTGGACCCGATGATCGGAACGATCGGCGTCGCCCCCGGCGCGTTCGAAGCCCGCTCCACACTCGTCCCCGACACCCACGGCGGGAACCTCGACACCCCAAATCTGCGCGCCGGCACCACCCTCTACCTCGGCGTGAACGTCCACGGGGCAATGCTGGCCCTCGGCGACGGACACGCCCGCCAAGGCGAGGGCGAGGCATGCGGCGTCGGCGTGGAAATCGCCACGACCACCACCCTCGCCATCGACGTCATCAAAGGCGTCACCACACGGTGGCCGCGGTTGGAGACCGACCGGGACATCCTGACCATCGGGTGCGCGAGGCCCCTGGAGGATGCCTACCGCATCGCCCAGCACGACCTCGTCGGCTGGGCCAGCGCCCTGACCGGCCTGGAAACCCTGGACGCCTACCAACTCGTGTCGCAGGCGGGACGGGCGCCGATCGGCAACGTGTGCGACCCCAACTACACCGTCCTCGCCGCCATCGACAAAACCCTGCTCCCGGCCCCCGGACCCGCCTACGGCGGGACGCACGAGCGGCTGCGGCGGCTCACCGCCGGACTGCGGTAGGAGCCCAGCGATGACCGCGTCGATCCCGCGCCTGCCGCTGCGCGATGACCTGTTCCTCCTCGGCCACGACGATGACACCGGACACCCCCACGTGCACCGGCAGACCCTCGCCCTCGGGCTCGCGGGCGCGGTCCTGATCGACCTGTACCTGGCCGGGCGGGTGACCCTCGACCCGAACGACGACACCCGCCCGGCCAACCACCCACGGATACACCCGCACATCGACCGGCCGGTCGGGGACCTGATCGCCGACGCCGCGACCGCCACCATCCGCCACACCCACCCGCTACTGCGGGGGTGGCTGCGCGGGTTCTCGGACGACCTGTACGACCGCACCCGCGCCGGCCTCGTCGCCGGCGGAATCCTGCGACACCACACCCGACGGCGCCTCGGCGGCCTCATGCGCACCGACACCTATCTCGCGACCGACACCAAATGGGCCATCATCGCCCGCTCCCGCCTGCGCTACCTCGCCGCCGGCCGCGAACAACCCGACAACCACACCGCCGCCCTCGCCGGCCTCGTCGCCGACCTCGGCCTCACCAGCCACCTCTACCTCGACGACGACACCCCAGCCCTGGCCGCTCGTCTGAAGGCCATCGCCGGGCAGCACTACCAGTCGGTCCGCGACATCACCGCCGCCGTGGACGCCGCCGTCGGTGACCTCGCCACCGCCGCCTACCGCTAGCCCCAATTCACCTCACCTCAAGAAAGCTCACCGTGAACAACCTGCCCCCCTGCGACCTCCGACCGACAAGCCCCACCCGGTGGGCCGGCGAGCCGTAAAGGTCACTGCCGCCGTCTGCGCGCTCGGCCTGCTCGCTACCGCCACGGCCATTCCGATCTGGACGGGCACCGCTGGGCCGGCCCAATCCGCACCCTCGCCTTCCAGCGCCACCGTGTCTCTCCCAGCCGTGGCACCGTGTCCGTCGCCCGCCGCCCTGACTGCGGCGCAGCTCAAGGCACGCGCACAGCAGAAACTCGACCCATCGCCGACGCATCTGCCGGAGTCGACTCCGGCGCAGCAGGCTCTGAAAGCGGTGACGGTTGGGCCGTCCGGCTGCGACGCCAGCCCGGGCCGGTTCGCCTACATCCACCTACTCCAGTGGGCCACGGACACCACGATCGCCGGCAACAGAGCCACCACGAGGATCGTGCTGTTCGAAGAGCAACGCTGGCGCGCCGACGACGCCTCCGGACGCGTCATCCGCAGCCGCTACCCCGGCGCCAACCAGCCCACCGACGACAGCACCTACCACCCCGGCGAGTTGGACGGGCCCATCGGACCGATCGCCACCGACCCGGCGGCGCTCAACGCGCACATCGATGCCACCCAGCCCCGATTCCTCGGACCCACCGCCGTCATTCGCGGCCTCGTCAGCCTGCTCGGCTGGCGTACTCCCAACCAAGCCGCCCGCACCACGGTTATGACCGTCCTGCGCGACACCCCGGGCGTTGCGTACCACGGCTCGGTGACCGACAGGGCGGGCCGAACCGGCGTAGGCGTCAGCGCCACTTCTGACGGCATCCGCTTCCTGCTGATCCTCAACCCCACCACCGGCGAACTACTCGCCTACGAACGAGCCGCACTCACGCCACCACCCGCGAGCGACCGAACCCGCCCCTTGGTCGACGACTACCACCTATTCCTCGTCCACACCCATGCATCCAGCAGCGACAACTCCTGACCCCACTGACGACCAACTCACGGGAAAGCCCGCCATATGGACACCGTCCCGCGCATCCGCGCCGCCCGCTGGGCAGACAAAGACCACGTCGCCGCACTCATCGCCGACGCCCTCCAACTCAGCCCTCTCGCAACATGGCTAATTCCCGATCCAGGGCCACGGCGCCGCATCCTCACCGACGTCCTCGACATCTGGATCGAACACGCCATGTTTTACGGCGACATCTACCTCACCGACGACGCCACCGCCGCGACCGTCGGCTTCCACCGATACCGGCCGATCCCGCCCCCAGCGAACTACCCCACCCGCCTGGACGACGCCGCAGGCGCCCACGCCGACCGATTCGACCTACTCGACCGCCTGCTCGCCAAGCAGCGACCCACCGAACCCCATTACCACCTCGCTTTTCTCGCCGCACAACCCATAGCCAGAGGCTCCGGACACGCCACGGCTTTGCTCAACCACCACTGCAGCCGGCTCGACCACGTGAACCTGCTGTCCTGGACCAGCACCACTGCCGACGCCCAGAGCATGCACATCCGTCATGGCTACACGCCACAACCGACCATCAACCTGCCCGAAGGCCCGGCCATCTGCCCCATGCGCCGCAACCCCGCCACGCGACGCCCGGCCACCTAAACCCAGCTCCGGCCGATAGCGGTCGTCCATCCACTCTCTGAGCCCCATGTAACCCTTCGACCAGTGGACGAGGCAGCGAGAGGTAGGACGATAGATCAGCGCCCCATTGACCGCTCTGGCTGGCCAAGCGGGAGTAGTGAGGGTTGACCTCTTCGATCACCTCTGGGAGGTCACGCCGCACCGCTCGTCCGCATCGCCGCAGGTCAGGGCCCTCAGTTCTGTGCAATGTCGATGAGCACTTCCGGCGCAGGGACCTCTTCGCCAACGTGCGCCCAATCCGCTCCACTTGCAAGGTCAGGCCTCCCAGCAGCTCCTTACCGCCGCGACCTGCGCACCCCTCGGTCAGGGAACATAGAATGCTGTCGACTGACGTGTAGAACCGCGGAGCACCCCGCAGTGAGACAGGACGCTGCACCAACTCTGACCTGCAGGAACGAGCAGGCGCAGCTAGGGGTGGGTGCAGCTATGTGCCGATCGGTGCAGTTGGAAGCCGTTCAGTGCACCCCTCCTGCTCCCTACCTGCTCCCCGATTCCGGGCTCGTGTCTCGGCTGCTGCCGCCAGGTTGAGATGAACGTGCTGAACATCGTTCGGCAACGGATTACGACTACAAGCCCCGGCGGCCTCGGCTAACGCCGACGCCCAGCCCAGCGACCGATAGCCCTTGGCTCTTTCGACCTGCTCCCCACTGCCGCAGCCACAACCGGATGCCGCGCCTTATCAGGCGTGACAGGCTGTTCGGCATGGGCGCTGCCGACGATCGTTCCCATCCGACGCTGAGGATCAACAACGGCCTGCTCCTCGCACGGGATGGTGTCGGCACTTGGCTAATCCAGGGCGCTGCCGACGGGTTGGTCTACCCGGCCGGGGACCGGCCGGCGTGGCTGTTGCCACTGCTGGAGCGCACCCCGAGCGACATCAGTGCGGTGATGTCTGACGTACCGGTTGCCGACACCCCCCTTCCCGCTCTCGTGCGGTTCGCGCTCACCGCTTGGGGGGAGCACTGGCCGGCGCTGGCACTCGATTGGTTGGACGCCGGCTGGCCGACCCGGGATCTGCTCGACGTACTGGCCGACATGAAGGACTCGAACGAACTTTCCCAGCCGCTTCGCTACCGAGCACTTCGCCTCTGGCGCGCCTCGGCGCATGCCTGACGGCCTGACAAGCCCGAATCTCGGAGCCGCCCCGACCAACGCCAACCCTACGCCGAACTGCACGCGGGGCACTCTCAGTGATGCCATAGCTACGGAGGCCGAAGCAACGGCGAGCTGGCTTCGAACCTGCGACGCTGTACTTTGTGAGCCGTCCGGTGAGTCTTCGATGGTGACGGTAGCTGCCGTGGACCTCCTGCTCGGGCCGGCGGAGGATCGAGCCGGATAGATCAGACGGACGACGTGTCCGTATCAGCTCCTCTCGACGTTGATGTGACCTTCTTCGAGGGCCTTCTCGATCATCACCAGCATCTCGGCCCTGTCGTGCGCCTCAGCTGTCAGCGTCCAGGTCAGGTACCCGCGTCCGTCGTCGATCTGGTCAACGAGGCCGGCTTGGCGCATCTGCTTGAGGGCCTTCGACAGGTGGCCGTCGCCGGGCCTCGCCCCCCAGCGCTCGACGAGGGCTGCAGCGAGTTCGGTGTATCGAAGCTGCCGATCAGCGAGCGTCAGCAAGATCGAAGCCCACCAGCTGTGCCCGAAAACCTGCTCCAAGATCCGAAAGTGGATCAATGCCACAGTTCATCGTCTCCCCCCGCACAGGTGCCCAACGCCTGGCCTGAGACGTCAGCTGTCGTGCATCTGACACTGCGCGAAGGACTCACTTCACCGAGTAGTCGCAGCGGTGTCAAGGCCTCTCGTTTATCGACCTGACAAAGAGCCGCCGGTTAGAGCCGCTTTGGGTGAAAACGAAATCCATCCGTAACAAGCAGTGGTTGCCGAGGCCCCGCTCTGATCAGCGCCCCGCGCGGAGCTGAGCAGTCCGTCGCGGTGGCGCGATATGGCCCTACCAGCGGTGCGCACGATCTGGACGCACGATTGGCGCGCGCGGTTGTAGCGCACTCACGTGCCGTAGCGGCAGGCTCTGATCCTGGGATAGGACAGAACATGTTGACCGTGATGGAGGCAACTGGTGGCACACCGTAGGGGGAGGGTGGTGGCCGTGCTCGCGCTCATCGGCCTGATGGGAATTGGGGCAGGTTGCACACGTGGTGACGGTGACAAGACTGGCTCACCAGCGCCGACGTCCGGCGACCACTCCACCTCTCCCGCCGAACCGGTTACGCCGGAGGATCTTGCGCTGGGTGCGTACCGCAGCATGTGGGCCGCCTACGACGACGCCGGGCTGACGTCCAACCCGGACCATCCGGAGCTGGCAAAATTCGCGGCCGGCGATGCGCTGAAGGTCTTGAGAAGCGGCCTGGAATCCGATCGTCGCGAAGGGCTGGTCGGACAGGGCGAAGTCGTTGTGAATCCGTCGATCCAGTCCCTCACGCCCGCGGCCGCGCCGACGCAGGCAAAAGTCCGAGACTGCGCGGATACCTCCGGCGCGACCAGGGTGAGAGCGACTCCGAATGGCACTCCGTTTACCGACTCACCCGGCGGGCGCCGACTGGTCAACGCCACCGTGAGCATGGTCGGCGAGAGCTGGAAGGTGACGTCCTTTGGGGTACAGGGGGTCGGCTCGTGCTGAGGCTCCGGCTCCGGCCCGCTGCCGGTGTCATACCCGCAGCCTTCTGCCTGGTTCTGCTGGTGGTTGCGTCTCCCGCCCAGGCTGACAAGTGGAAACCGGTGGACTGCGGCATAACCCCTGACGTGCCTGAGTGTTCGGTCGAGGTAGGTACACCGCCCTCGACCGGCGACGGGAACTCTGGGGACGAACACAACGGCGGGCCGAACACCGGCGGCGGCTCCGGTGGTGGGCACGGGGGTGCGGACGGTTGCCGTTACATCTTGATTGGCCGGGACGGACCGCCGTCTGGCGCCGCTCAGCCCGGAGCGTGGTACTCACGCCACTGCGTCAACGATGGCGGGGCTTCGGCGAAGCTGCCCGTGTGGATCGCAGATGCACAGTCGCCGGATCCGGCGGTCTTGGCGCGGTCTGCGATTTCCCGGCTGAATCTGCCTGCGCCGACGATCCGGGCCAATCCCGCGCCGCCGGCGGCTCAGCTGCTGAACGTGCCGACGTGGCTGTGGCTGGACGGCCCTTCTTATCGGGCACGGTCAGCGACGGCTTCGGTGCCCGGCCTGAGCGTGACGGCGACAGCCTCTCCGGCCCAGGTGCGGTGGTCGACTGGTGACGGTGCGTCCTTCACCTGCTCGGGCGCGGGAATTCCGTGGAGCGCGGGCATGGATCCGGCAGCAGCGTCGAGTTGCAGCCACACCTACAAGGCCCCGTCGAGTGGCCAACCGGGCGGCGTGTACGAGGTGCGGGCGACGGTGACCTGGGAGATCGGCTGGGTCGGCGGCGGCACGTCGGGGTCGGTCGAACCAGTAACGACAACCGCCACGGTGCCGCTTCGGGTGCAGCGCTCGTCCGCGCTCAACGGGGCGGGCTGACCGATGGCAGTGTCATTGACGAGAGCACCGGCCACGGCGGCGAACGGGCGACCGTCGTCCACACCTCCGCCCGTTGGGGTGCGCCGACGTTCACCGCGCAACGTGGTGCTGGGGCTGGTTCTCGCAATCGCGTGCTCACTGCTGTTCGCCGGCACCGCGTTGCGGACCGATCCGGCAACTCCGGTCCTTGCGCTGGCCCGCGACGTGAGGGCAGGCCAGACGATCCGGGACCCAGACCTGAAGGTCGTGCGGATCGTGCCCGGCGATGCCGTGCAGGTGGTCGGCGAATCGCAGCGCGAGACGGTCGTCGGTCGGACGGCGGCGGTGCCACTGGTGGCCGGGAGCCTCTTGTCGCCCGGCCAGATGGGTGGCTCGGCGTTTCCGCCGGTGGGCCAATCAGTCGTCGCCGTCGGCGTCAAGGCGGGCAAGGCACCGGCCGGGATGACCGTGGGTTCGCGGGTGACCGTTCTGGTCGTGCCTCCGACGGGCAACGGAACCGCAGCTGTGCAGCCGGTAAGGGCGTCCGCGTCGGTGTCAGCGATCGAGGTTCCGGACGCTGCCGGGCTGACGGCCGTGTCGCTCCTGCTGTCGTCAGACGCGGCACTGCAGGTCAGCGTCGCTTCGGGAGACGTATCGCTGATTCTGCAGGGCTCGGGCGGCTGAGCACCGTGTTGATCGGGGTGACGAGCGCGAAGGGCTCGCCGGGCGCGACGACGCTCGCCCTGGGGCTGGCACTGCGTTGGCCCGAACCTGGCGCCGTAGTCGTGGAGGCGGACCCTGCGGGCGGCGACCTGATGGCGCGGTTCGGTCGCACCTACCACGATGGCGGGCGGGAGCCAGGGCTGGCGTCGATGGCCGCTGATGCCCGGGCCGGGGCCGACGTCCGAACGGATCCGTCTCGGTGGGTGCAACCGTTGCCGGCCGGGGTGGATGTGGTCCTGGCGGAGCCTGGCGCCGCGGCGGCGAGCCTGCGGGCGTTAGCTGTGCGGGGACCTCGGATGCTGCGAGTGCTGGCCGCTGGCCGGTCGGCGGTGGTGCTCGACGTGGGCCGGTGGGAGCCGGCTTCGCCGGCGTCCGCGCTGCTATCGGCAGTGGACGTCCTGCTGGTGGTGCTGAGGCCCGTACAAGATGAGGTTCGGGTTGCGGATGTGCGACTGAACGGCCCGACGGGCCGACCAATCCCATCAGCAAAGGGTAGAGACCTCAGCCAGGGACGCGAGCACGTCGAGCAGCTGACCGGATTGGTCCGGGACGTACAGCTGGTGACCGTAGGCGGCGACGGGTGGCCGGCAGTGGAGGTGGCCGGCAGCCTTGGGCTGCCGCTGGCCGCGACCGTCCCGAACGACCGTCGAGGCGCCGGGATTCTGGCCGGACGCATGGTGCCGCGGCGCGGTTGGCAGTCGACGGGCTGGACGCGGTTGCCACTGCTGCGGGCCTGTCGTGGCCTTGCACTGGACCTCGATCGGCACGCCAGTACCGAGACGTCCGTCGCGCAGGTGACGGAGCACGCCGGGGTGAGCGGCCGATGAACGCTCGGCATTCCGCTCCGGGGAACAGCAGCATGGGCGTGGGGGGCGCCCACGCGCTGACCAGTGCTGAGCGAGAGGTTCTCGATGCGTTACGAGCCACGGTCGCCGTCCGGCTACAGGTGTCGGCCGTCGGCGGAGCAGACAGCACGGGCGACGTTGACCTGTTGATATCCAACGCCCTGGACGAGTGCGCGCGCGAGGCGTTGCACCATGGGCAACCCCCGCTGAGCGAGGCCGCTGAACATCGGATTCGACAAGCGTTGCGCAATTCCTTCCTTGGCGCCGGCGGGCTGCAACCGCTCCTCGACGACGAGGCGATCGAGACCGTCAACATCAACGGCTGCGACAACGTGCAGGTGCAATACCGCGACGGCCGCCGCGCCCAGGTGGCCGCAGTCGCAAACTCCGATGCCGAACTGATCGAGCAGTTGCGCGACATGGGCGCTCGGCTCGGAGCCCATGAGCGCCGATTCGACCCGGACGCCCCCGAACTCGCCATGCAGCTGCCTGGCGGAGCGCGTCTGCACGCGATGCAGGTCATCAGCGACCGCGTCGCGGTGTCGATCCGCCGGCACCCGATGGTGAAGGTGAGCCTGGACGACCTGGTGGGGATGGGCGAGCTGACACCGACGATGGCGGATCTGTTCACCGGCCTGGTGTTGGCCCGTCGGAACATCGTCATCAGCGGCGGCCCCGCCGCGGGAAAGACCACATTCCTGCGAGCCCTCGCCTCCGCGATTCCCGCGCAGGAACGCCTGATCGTGATCGAGGACTCCCGCGAGCTGTCGCTGGACCCGCAGGTCCACCCGGACATGGTTTCGATGCAAGCACGGCAGGCGAACATCGAGGGCGTGGGCGAGTTCAGCCTGGATCAGTGCGTCCGCGCCGCGCTGCGGTTGACGCCGGATCGGGTCATCCTCGGCGAGGTTCGCGGGGCTGAGGTCGTGCAGATGGCCAAGGCGATGTCGATCGGGGTGGACGGGTCGATGGCGACGGTGCATGCCTCGTCGAGTTCGCAGGCGCTGCTGCGGATGACCACCTATGCGATGGAACCGCCGGCGTCCTATCCGCGAAGTGCCGCGACGTCGCTGCTGGGTGAGGCAGTGCACGTGGTCGTGCACTTGGACCGCACTCCCAATGGCCTTCGAGTGGTCTCCTCCGTCCGCGAGATCGTCGGCACCGACGGGGACCAGATCATGTCCAACGAGGTATACCGGCCCGGTCCTGGCCGCCAGGCGGTACCGGCGACGAGGCTGCGGGACGAAACCATGGACCGGCTCGTCGATGTTGGCCTGGATCCTGCTGTCCTCGACCGTGACGGGTGGTGACACGGATGGCCATGCCGGTCGTGCTGCTTGTCGGACTACTCGGCGGCCTTGGCCTGTGGCTGATCGTTGACGGAGCCCGGCGGTGCGACCGTGACAGCCCTGCACCGATGGAGGGTTTGCTACGACGAGCTGGTGCGGCCGTAACTCCCCTGCGGGCCGTAACGGTGATCATCGCGGCGGTGTTCTCGGGGCTGGTAACCGGCTGGCTGGTCGGCGCGATCTTGGCTGGGCTGGCAGCGTGGAGCCTTCCCACCGTGCTGGTCGGGAACCGGGTTCATCAGCGTGAGCAAGAACAGTTGGAGGCGATCGCGGGCTGGACGGAAAGCTTGCGCGACACGCTGGCCGCGGCGGCTGGGCTGGAAGAGGCGATCGCCGCGACGGCCGGCACCGCGCCAGCGGCGATCCGACCGCAGGTCATCGCGCTGGCGGAGGCGATCGACGCTGGGGTCCGCCTGCCGGTCGCGCTGCGCGCGTTCGCCGCTGATCTCGATCATCCGACCGGCGACATGGTCGTGGCGTCGTTGCTGCTGGCGGCCACCAGGCAGGCTCGCAACCTCGCCGAGCAGCTCGGCGCGCTCGCGGCAACCGCACGGGAGCAGGCTGCAGCACGCATGCGCATCCAGACCGAGTGGGCGACCACCCGCACGTCGGTGCGGATCATCATCGCGATCACCCTGGTCATGGCCGTCGGACAGGTATTGCTCAACCGCACGTTCCTCGCTCCCTACGACACTCTGGCCGGGCAGGTCGTACTCGCCATCGTGGGTGCGATGTTCGCCGTCGGGTTCATCTGGCTCAGCCGGATGTCCCGGATCGACCGTGACGAGCGGGTGCTGGCCGGCGCCAACCCCCACCCCCAGGTGGTGATGAGGTGATCCGCGACGCGCTGCTGCTGGGGGCCGGCACCGGAACCGGCCTTGCGCTGGTCCTGCTGGGATTGCGTCCCAACCGACCCGCCCTGGTCGACGTGCTCGACGGCCTACGTCGTCCGGCCCGGCCGCCGATGACCGCCCGGCAACGCCGCTATCAGGTGCTGGGGGCGCCCCTCGTACGCCTGGGCCTGCCCACCGCCCGCACCCGGACCGATCTGGCAGTGCTGCAGAAAGATGTCCCCACGTTCCTTGCCGAGCAGGCTGCGGCCATCGGGCTGGGGGTACTGGCGTTGCCCGTCCTGGCTGCGTTGTGGGGTGTCGGCGGGTTGGTGCCGCTGTGGCTCGCCGGCCTGGGCGGACTGATCGGCTACCGATGGGCGGTCACCCGGGCCCGCGCCCTGGCGGAGAGGCGGCGTGCCCAGCTGCGCCACACCTTGTCGGTGATGCTCGACCTGGTCACCATCAGCCTGGCCGGTGGCGCCGGCGTCGAACAGGCCCTCGACGATGCCGCAAGCGTCTGCACCGGCTGGGCCGCCGACCAGCTGCGCGCCGCGCTGCGCACGGCCCGGCTGACCCGGCAGCCCCCGTGGCGGCCCCTTGGCCAATTGGGCCTCGACACCGGAGTGAACGAGTTGGCCGAGTTGGCCGCAACGATGCAGTTGGCCGGGGCTGAAGGGGCCCGGGTCCGCGCTTCCCTCGCTGCTCGGGCCTCGGGGATGCGCGCTCGCACAACCGCCGCAATGGAATCCGCCGCTCGCTCGGCCGGGGTCCGGATGTCGCTACCCGTCATGCTCATCGCCGTCGGCTACGGCCTGTTCCTGCTGTACCCGGCCATCGCGGCCATCCGCACCGGCCTCTGAAACCGCATTCGTATGGAGCTCGAAGGAGTTGTTCACCATGATCCGCCGTCTACGCGCCAACTTTGCCTACGGGCTCAGGGCCATCCGTGAGAATCCCGAGCACGGAGCCGAAACCGTCGACACGATCATGTGGATCGCCATCTTCATCGTTGTCGTCGGCGGAATCGGCATGCTCTTCCGGGACACCGTGACGCAGTACTGGAACTCCCTGGTCATCACCATCGGTTTCTGACCGTCACGATCATGGGGAGTCCGAGCAGGATCAGGCAGCACCTCCGCAGCAGACCTCGCGGCGACCGCGGCTCAGTCACGACCGAGACCGTCGGCTACACCGTCATCTTCCTGCTCGCTCTGACCGTGATCGTGCAAGCCGCCGTCTGGTCGTTGGCCGATCAGTCGGCTCGGCACGCCGCTAAGGAGGCACTTCAGGCGGCGCGGGTCTACGGGGCGACGGCCGAATCCGGCCGCAGCGAAGCCGCTGAAGTCCTGGCCGAGACCAACCCGGCCGGCATCGACGACATCCAGATCACCGTGGAGCGTGGGCCGGTCACCACAACCGTCACGATCACCGGCACGGCGAACCGTGTCGTTCCCGTGCCAGGGCTCACCGTGCCCATCGAGGTCCAAGTCCAGGCACCCACCGAAGATGTTCCACCCGTGAGCTGAGACCAGGCGGAAGGAGCGAGGCGTCGATGACGAAGCACAGTCGAGCACGACCTCCTCGACGGAGTCTGACCGGGGACTGCGGCTCGGTGTCCGTCGAGGTCGTCGGGCTCGTCCTGCCGGTCATGGTGATCGTGGCAATGCTGATCGTCGGCGCATGGCGGTTGTCGGCCACTCGCCTCGACGTACACGCCGCCGCCGCGTCCGCTGTCCGCGCCGCATCCCAGCAGCGCACCGCCACTGCTGCCCAGTCGGCAGCCGAGGAAGCCGCCCGCGCCGACCTCGCCGGCCGGGCCCGCGGATGCACCCCGTTGACCGTTGTCACGGGTCTCGACGACTTCGGCCGCGGCGGGTCGGTCACCGTCACCATCACGTGCCACGTCTCCACCGATGACCTGATCGGCGTCAGCGGCCCGGGCGGCGCCGACACGACCGCGACCGCCAGGGCCCCACTGGACACCTACTCGGAGGTCGTCCCGTGAGCCGCCCAAGGTTGGAGGCGGTTCGCCGCCAGCTGCGCGAAGACCGCGGCTCGGGCACCGGCTGGGCAGCCGGAATGTTCCTCGTCGGCATGCTCGCAGCCGCACTGATCATCGACGGCGGCGCCGCGATGACGATGCGCGTCGACGCTCGCCACGTCGCCCAACAGGCCGCGCGGGCCGGAGCAGACCGGATCGATCTACTCCTGCTCCGCACGGCCGGCACCGTACAACTCGACCCGGTCCTGGCCGAAGCCGCGGCGACCGAGTACCTCGCCCAGGTCGGAGCGACCGGCACCGTCTCCGCCACCACGACGTTGGTCACGGTCACCGTCACCAAGACCGGGCCCACGCCGCTACTCGCCGCCGTCGGGATCACCACCGTCACCGTCTCGACCACCGAACGCGCCGAACCCGTGACCAGCTAGACCACCGTGAAGGGGGTGCCATGAACGTCACCGCGGCGCTCGGCCGGCTCCTCACCCGCCTCGCCAGCGCCACCGCGCTGCTCTCCATCACCGTCGGCATCCCCTACGGTCTCGCCGCCCACATCGGTTGGCCCCTCCCCCGCGCCGTCCCGCGCGACACCGCCGGCTGGCAGGCATGGCTCACCGCCGGCTTCACCGACACGATGGCGGTCAACCTGCTGGCCATCGCCCTGTGGCTGCTCTGGGCCGTGTTCACCGCCAGCCTCCTCGCCGAGGCGATCGCCGGAATTCGCGGCCTGCCCATGCCGAGGCTGCGCGGCTTTACGTCCGTACAGACTCTGGCAGGTTGGCTGCTCTCCGGACTCACTGCCGGGGTCGTCGCCACCGCCACCGTCGCGCCGGCTACGGCGACTCCTCCGCCATTGCCCGCGGTCGTGCCGGCCGCGGCGCACGCCACCCCGGTGGTGCTTGTCGGCAACGCTGCGACGGGCCCAGCCAAGGTCGGCATCGAGCAGCAACCGCCGATCCTCTGCGCTGGCGAACACCACGTTCGCATCAAAGGCAACAGCTACGTGTACGTCGTCCAACGCAACGAGAGCCTCTGGGTCATCGCCGAGAAGTGCCTCGACGACGGCAACCGTTGGCCCGAGATCTGGCAGCTCAACCGCGGCCGACATTTCGAGGTCGGCGGCACGTTGCGAGCCCCCCGCCTGATCCAACCCGGCTGGGACCTACGGATGCCAGCCGACGCTGTCCCGCCACCAGCCACCGGGCCGGCATCCGCTAATCCCGCCCGACCGCCGGGTGCCGGCCCGGTGCCCGCGTCACCCGGCCCGGCCACGTCGACAGCCCCACCCATGTCGACACCGTCCTCCTCAACCGCTGAGGATCCGGACGGTGTGGTCGAGCCGGCACCGGGCATGCCGGCGTCGTCGGGTCCGGCCTCGACCCCAAGCAGCGCCAGCCCGGCGACGCCTGACCAGAGCGATGCCGTTCGGCCGCCCGGTGAGGATCGCGGCGTGGGCGTACCGGGTGGATGGGTGAGCATCGGACTGGCCGCCGCACTGGCCGCCGCCTCGTCGATCGTGTGGCTACGCCGACGCACCCGCTACAACCCCATCGCCGATATCGACCCGTCGAACGATCCCACCCTGCAGCCCCTGCCGGCCGTGGTCAGCCGGCTACGCCGGGCCGTCCGTGAGCAGGCACCGGAACTATTGGCACCCCCGCCGCCACAACCCACAGTCCGTGATCTCGCAGGCGCCGAACGGCCGCCGCTGGCACCGATCGGGCCGTCCGGACCGCAACTGGCCGGACTACCCGACCACCCACGCGGAGGCCTCGGCCTCACCGGACCAGGTGGAGCCGATGCCGTCCGCGCGATGCTCGTGGCGACGCTCTCCTCCGGCGGTGTTCACGACCCAGACGCCCGCGGACAGGTGGTAATCCCTGCGACGGTTCTCGCCGACCTGCTCGGCGGCACCGCGATCACCGATCTGGTCGGTGCCTTACCTCGGCTGCGAGTCACCGCCGGACTCGACCATGCCCTGACCTACGTCGAAGAACAGATCATCCACCGCACACGTGCCGTCACCGACGCCGACGTCATCGATGTCGCCGCGCTCCACGACGCCGACCCGCACCACGATCCCCTTCCGCCGATCACACTGATAGCCGACATCCCCGACACCGCGATCCGGGCTCGGCTATCCACCGCGCTACACCTGGGCCATCCCCTGTCCATCAGCGCAGTCATCGCCGGCCAGTGGCCGCGCGGCACCACCCTCACTGTTGCGAGCGACGGCACTACCACCAGCAACGAGCCGGGACAGACCCCCAAGCTGTCGGTCCTAGACGCCGACACCACTCTGCAGCTGCTCACCGTCATTCGCGAGGCTCACACCGGAGAGCCGCCCGCTCCCCCGCCCAGCGACCCGACGCCCGAAGGGCCGGGCTCCACGAGCAGTGGCGAAGACACATCCACGGTACAGACCACCGCGAGCCCAACACCGCCAGTCAGGCCTACCCCACCCGCCGAACCTCACCGGGCGAGCGGGAAGCGGCAGTCACGGGTACGCGTCCAGGTCCTCGGCCGACCGATCATCTTCGGCGCCGACGGAAACCCCGTCCCCGGCGTCCGACGAGCCAGCTACGAACTCCTCACCTACCTCGCCGTTCACCGTCAAGGTGCGGACATCGTCGACATCGAGGTAGCGATGACACCGGATGCCACCCCGCGGCGAGCCCGCGACCGCCTTTCCACCAACGTCGCCAACCTCCGCAATCGGCTGACCCACGCCACCGGACTCGACCCCAGCGCGGTAAGCGATACCTTCAAACCGGTCGTCAACCCCGGTGGGCGCTACTACCTCGACCCGGCCCTGCTCGACGTCGACTGGTGGCGCGTCCTCGACGCCGTCAGCCGCGCCGGCGCGACAACCGACCGGGACGCCCAGCGCGCGGCGCTCGACGACGCAGTCAGCAACTGGAACGGCCTGCTCTACGACGACAGCTTCGAATGGATGGACGGACCGCAGCACAGATGCAGGCAGGTCGGCGTCAACATCCACGCCCGACTCGCGGTTCTGCTCGCCGACACCGACCCCGGTCGAGCCCGGACCCTTCTCGACGCTGCCTGCGACATCGACCCGATCAACGAGGAGGTCGCTCGCCTCGCCATGAACGCCCATGCCGTCGTCGACGACACCGCAGCCATCAACGCGCGACTGGCAGCACTTACCTCAGCGCTTCAGGACATCGACGAGGACGTCTCCGACGAAACCCATCGACTCGCGCGTCGACTGCTCCACAAGTCCCTACCGCAAACCGACGGACAGTCAGACTGAGAGTCCGCCAGGTCGAGACCGACTATGCGTCAAGTCAGGACACCGAAAGGCCGATCCTTCGTCCCATTTAGACGTCGCCGCACTCTTCTCCCCTCGTCGTAGACCTCGACCGCGCCTTCGTCCTCCAACTCGCCAAGAAAGTCCTCGACCTGGTCGACCCAGGGAACGGATGGATGCCGGGCGCAACATCCCGAGTCGATGTAAGCGGAATGTGGATCTCGACGTTGCCCGTCATGACAGACGGTTTATCGGGCGGAGACACCACAGTAGGCGGTGCCCGGTGCTGCCGCGTTGGCCAGCGCGGAAGCTCGGCGGCGAATGAGCGCGTCCGATCAAGATGAACGGCACGGCTTCCTGCGCGAACATGCCATGCCCAGGCGTACCTGAAAGATTAACCCGCCTCTTTGTCGTCCATTGCGTTCGATCGAGTTTCGCTTCGACCCTCGTCAGCCGGCCGCCAAGTCGTCGCAGCATCCTCCAACTGCGTCGACTGAACGATCTTGCATTCAATTTTGTCTCGTGCAACGCCACCGTCGTCTCGGATGGCTTGGCCGATTGAGTCGAGCGATGACACTGCTTTCCTAATTTGCTGAATTACCGAATAGAGTGTGGTCGGGGCGGCCCAACCACCCTGGTACGGCGTCAGGTCCAGGTCGTAACTGGCGGTCTCGACCGGCCCGAACGGCCCGTCACAGTCAACCTCGAAGCGGCACCGCACCGGAGAATTTCCCTTGAACGGTTGAAAGCTGACGTCGTAGAAAAATTGACGCGTCTGTCCTGGCGGCATCACGGAGATCGGCTCGGTGAAGACCGTCAGCTCATGCAGCTTCAATCCATCAGACCGAACCATCTCATCCAGCGCCTTGACACGGACGTTCCTTGCAACCGAAGCGCCGATGTTCGAGATCGACAAGACGAACACGCCGGGGTCGTTGGCGCCGGGAGCGATGTCGACGAGGACGTTGGGCTGAAGCGACTCCCGCCTGGCCTGCTGAGTTGCTGCTTCGACAGCCTCCGCCTGCCTGACCTGCCGCATCAACAAGTCGACCTGTTGCTTTCCGAGCTCAACTTGCTCTTCTGCGCGCTCTGCCTGGTCTTTGGCGCTCTTGGCTTGCTTTCTAGCTGCTGAGGCGGACTGTGCCGAGTAGGCGATGCCAGCCAAGGCGAGGACAGCGACTACGGCGGTTGTACGCTCGGTGTTGAACCAGCCGAGTAGGTCGACGAACACATCCATGTTCCGACACTGTAGGCAGGCGTCGCCACGCACTTGAAGGCGGTGCGACCCACCGATGATCAGGCACTGAGCGTGGCCGTGATGGCTGAACCGGGGTGGCCCGCATGGTCGGCGGCTTTACTTATGTGGCTGGTGCTGCACCTGTGCGGAAGGCTGCCGACCGCGGCCGCCTCGCCTCTCATCGTTGCTGCGGTCTCGCTGAGAAGACGACCCACACGCATTCAGTCGGCGCCCTCAGGGCAGCGGGGGGCACCCCGTTCAAGCGGCGCCGCTTCCATCCGAAGCTGTCACGCCGGCAGAAGGCAGTCAACCGGGCGCGCGCGAGAATCCGCACTCGCGGCGAACCAGCCGTCGCCACGCTTAAGACCTGGAAGATCCAGACCGAGCTGCGCTGCTGCCGGCGCCGCGCCACCGCGATCGTGCAGCCGTCCCCGTCCTGCGCCACGTTGAAGCCAACCGCTACGCAGGATGAAAGGGGCTCATTGACTACGCTCTGAGCATGGGGACACGTGATCATGCGGTGCTGCGGCTCGCTGTGGACCTCGTCATCCTTACCGTCCGTGAGGATCAGCTGCAGATTCTCATCATCGAGCGAGGAAACCCTCCGTTCGCCGGCCGACCGGCCTTGCCGGGTGGATTCCTGCGCGGGACAGAGGACCCTCTAGCTGCCGCTCATCGCGAACTGCGCGAAGAGACCGGCCTCAACGCGTCGGGCCTGCACCTCGAACAACTGCCGGTGGCTGGTGCCCCTGACCGCGATCCGCGCGGACGGGTGGTCAGTGTGCCGTATCTCGCGATAGCGCCGAATCTACCGATGCCGATTGCCGGATCCGATGCGAGTGGTGCACGTTGGAGGCCGTTGGACAGCCTTGAGGAAGACGGCCACCTGGCATTCGACCACGACGAAATCCTGCAGGTGGCGATCGAGCGTGCCCGGATACAGCTGGAGCACACGACTCTTGCTGCCGCATTCTGCGCTGAGCCGTTCACGATCGGCCAGCTTCGTGGCGTCTACGAGGCGGTCTGGGGCGGCCAGCTCGATCCGCGCAACTTCAGCCGGAAAGTGATCAAGACCGAGGGGTTTGTGGTTGCGACCGGCGAGAAGCGTCTCGTCGGTACAGGCCGACCTGCCGCCCTGTACCGACGAGGACCGGCCACCAGGCTCCATCCAGCGATGCTTCGAGCCGACCTGGGTCCGCCGATCCACCCGTAGATGTCATATTGACAATAACTCGTTATCGCCGTAGCGTGGTGGGCGCGATCGACCCTGTGCGGTCGTGAAGTAACCCTTGCTGCCGGATCGCCTTGCGGAGTCCACGTGGTACGCAATCGATCATTTCTATAGGTCGCGTGTGCACATTCGTCTATTGGCGGACGCCTTGTTGTACCGACGCGAGCACCAAGCGGACTGCCATTGCTCGCACGCCGTCAACTAGGGCCTGGGAAACTCACCTCCAGATCTCAGCGTGCTGCCGAACGGCCTCGACGGGCTGCACACGACAGCAAGCCGTCCGGAGCCGAAAACCACCCAACGTCTGAATTGGGACAACCGACTGCCTGATGATAGTGGCTGCTCAGTAGTCCGCAACAGGCTTACTGTCCCGTGAGTTGACAGCGGTCGACCGATGGCGACGTTGTCGATGCCAACGCAACGATACGTCGCAGAAGAGGCTGGCGTGCGGCACGTTCGTCACCGCTCACGGCACGTTCGCCACAGCTTAGGAAGAACTTCCAGGACTGCGGAATCAGTCCGTGTTGAGACTGGAGAAGTGATCAATGCCGACGGTGGTTTTCCTAACCGCATTGGATCTGGAGCACGCCGCTGTTGTCGAGCATCTGACGCAGCCGACCACCGAGCGCTGGGAACGTGGCATGGTCTTCGACACCGGCGTGTTCCAGGGAAAAGCGTTGTGGCATGTCGCAGTAGCACAGGCTGGTCCTGGCAACGCAACGGCAGGCATTCTGCTCGATCGCGCCGTGACGACCTTCTCTCCCGACGTGGCAATGTTCGTCGGTATCGCGGGCGGCCGAAAGGATGTCCGGCACGGCGATGTCGTCGTGGCCGACGCGGTGTACGACTACGAGTCCGGCAAGGACGAGGAGCACCTCTACCTGCCGCGCGTCAAGACTTCCGCTCCATCCTTCGGCCTGGTGCAGCGCGCGCAGGCCGTTGTTCGCCGAGCCCGGTGGCAGGAACGGATCCTGCCTCGACCGCCCGCGCACCGTCCAGCGGCGTTCGTGAAGCCGATCGCCGCCGGCGGCAAGGTGGTTGCGAATGATCGATCGAGTACCGCACGGCTCCTCACCGCTTACTGCGGGGACGCACTGGCGGTCGACATGGAGAGCCATGGTTTTCTTCGTGGGGCCTACGTCAACGAGGGCGTTTCCGCCCTGGTTGTGCGCGGGATATCCGACTTGCTGAGCGACAAGACAGCCGGGAACGACGCGCGCTGGCAGATTCCCGCGGCTCGCAATGCCGCTGCGTTCGCCTTCGAGGTTCTCGACGCCGGCATCGAACCCGACCGGACTCGCCTAGTCGGGGTGGACAGCCAGCCGTCAGCAAATCTGTTCGTCCAGAAAAACAGCCCGGCGGGCGGGACCGTCTACGCGAACCAGGGCATCGGCAACCAGATCATTCATCCTGAGGCACGTTCTGAGGAGCGGCATGGATCCGTCCAAAGGCACTGAACGGGACGGTCAAACGAGTTATGTGCAGAAGAATTCGCCCCGGCGACGTGGGACCGTGTATGCCAATCAGGGCACCGGGCCCCAGATCATTAACACGGTGCCACGAAAGCACCGCTCCGGCATGGACACGAAGGCGCTTCTTGTGATCCTGGCGGCCGACGTCGTGTACTTCTTCTTTGGAATGCTGACGTACACGGGCGAGAACACCGCAGGCGACACATGGCGTGCCGTGATCTTCTTGGCGCTTCTGCTCGCCACTGCGGGCATAGTTCGCCGGTGGTTGCGGCGGCGCGTCTGATCTGCCCGACCCGATTGGCGATCAATGCAAGACGGGCCGAGCGGTCCGTGAAGCCGAACGGATGCCTTCCACCCCTCATCAAGGAGGACGCCAATGGATGCGTTAGCAACGGGTGCCCATACGGGTCCGGAAGCGCGCTTGCTGTCAAGAGTCTCGTCGCGGGCCGCAGTCCTCAGCATTACTCTTGCACTGGCCGGCTGTGGCAGCTCACCGGCGACCGAGCCGGAACCCCCCGCGAACACGGGAAGCGCTCCCGCCTCCGGTGCGCCTGCACCGGCCACCAGTACGTCGCTGCCCGCGCCGTCGGCCGCAGCGCCACCGCCTGGGACCGTGCTGGCCCACGTGAACGGGCCTGGCCGACTGAACGTGATCGCGAACGTGCAAGGGCGCGGATTCGACGTCGTCAGCAGTGTGCTCCAAGGCGGCAACGACATGTCGACGCTTCAGGCGCACGATGTAGACGGCACACCGATGGGCAAGCTCTCTCCCGGCTCCTTCACCGGCGAATGCGGCGCTGCGGATGTCATCACCCACGGCCGACGGCTGATCATTACCCTGCTCATCAAGACGGTTCCTGCCGCCGGTATCACCCAGGCGACCCACTCGCTCGAAATGAACGCCTGGGACGCCACGTCGGGAGCGCAGGTATGGTCTGCCACGCCAGTGGAACCGTCGCCGGAGTCGCTGTCATGCCAGGCGTACGACGGAAACCTGCAGGGCGTCTCGACCACGCTGGACGGCAGTTGGGGCGTCATGCTGTGGCCGCCCCAAAGGTTCGCCATCGACCTCCGCAATGGTCAGCTGTACCCACGCGACGACTTGCTCGGCACGATCGGCAACTACGTCACTGTGGGAACCGACCACACGGTCTACGACGGTAAGCCGAACACGGTGAATATGACTATCCCGGGCGAGTGGAAAATACTCGGCACCTTCAAGGCCGGGAACTCCGAGCTCGGCACGCTTGACCTCGCCCGAACCGGAAGCATGGCAAGTACTGGTTCGTCGTACACCGGTTCATCGGGGCAGCGTACGTTGTCGACGCCCGACGGTACGACCATCGTTAGCCTCGTGGGAAATTCATCCAAGGGAGTGCCGGACGCGATCAAGGCATACCGGCTCCCATCCGCTCAGCCGCTATGGGCCCTCAAGACTCCGAAGTACTTCACCGACTCCATCCATGCGATCAACTCGTCAATCGTCCTAGTCAACCGGGCTCGGACCGGAGCAGCCAACGACAGCGTAGAGTACATGGCCGTCGATGTGAGGACGGGCAAGGTTGTGTGGTCGCAGAAGATAGCCGGCCTGTCGACCTGCCTCCTAACGGCTCGCCAGATCCTGATCCGGGTAAACGGACAGTTCGCGACCCTGGACGCGGCTACTGGCAAACAGCTGTCATATCAGGACGGAGCTAGCAGCTGTCCTGACATCGTCGCGCCCGGCCTCACCGGCGTTGGCCGCGACGAGATGGACGTTGTGCAACTCATGAGTCCTTGACAGTGGGATCCCCGCTGTAACGGCGGCGGCACCACCCAGCCAGGCCAATTCGCTCGAGCCGACAGCCCGCATGGCAGGTGCCTCGAGGATCGGCGGTGAGGCGCCTTGCCAGCGGCCCACACTGTTCTGTGGCCCAGTTTGAGGCCGAGGCGCTGCAGAACAGACCCAGCTATCCCAACGATGCGCCTAGGTTCATCATGAATGGAACCGGATCTATGGCCGCTTCCGCACTGGTATCACCGTTGACGTGGACCTCGAAGTGCAGGTGCGGCCCTGACGAATGGCCGGTCGAGCCGACGACACCGATGGGCTGGCCGACCACGACGTGGTCGCCGACCTCGACCCGCGGTGGTTTGTCCATGTGGCAGTACCGGGTGATGATCCCGCCGTCGTGATCGATGTCTACGTACCAGCCGCAGCCGCTGGTAAGGCCCGGGTCCCCGTCACGATCGCAGCCCCAGTTGCTGCCGTCGCGGTTGTCGATGGCGTTGCAGCGTACCCGGCTGACGATGCCCGCGGATGCGGCTCGAATGACGGTACCGCGTGGTGCGCTGAGGTCCACGCCGTCGTGACCGGGCCGGCCAGCGGTACGAAAGCCCGAGCCGACAGGCGCGAGGACTGGCTGGGTCCAGGGCCCGCTGGCGCCGCAGCTGGCCAGCCGCCCAGTTGGCAGTGAACTCTCGCCGCTGGTGATCGTGCCGACGAGCTGAGTCGCTTCCGGCTCCCACTTGGCGTACGCGTCGGGATAGGCACTGACCTGCACACGTTGGGCTGCCTCGGTAAGCGGCATGGTCTGCCAGCCGGGGATCGTCAACAACTTGGCGTAGAACCTACCGGCGGCGTAGGTGGGGTCGAGGAGTTGCGCGACGGTTCCCCATCCTTGGCTGGGTCGTTGCTGGAACAGTCCGACGGAATCCCGGTCGCCGCCGGGAAGGTTGCGTAGCGTCGATTCCTGCATCGCGGTGGCGACGGCGATCACCCACCCCCGACTGGGCACGCCCTTGCTGGTTCCGGCGGCGGCGATGACGGCAGCGTTGGCTACCTGATTGCGATCCCATTGGCCGACAGCGGGCCACCCACCGGGCGGCGCTGGGGCGAGCGTTCGGCCGGGTGCCGCACCAGAGCCGCAGCCGGCAGCAGAGCCTCCCAGCAGGAGGCTGGTGCCCGCGAGGCAGACGAATACCACCGTGACGACGGCAGCGAGCAGGGTGGCGAGCATTCGACGACTCACCGCCGGCTCCAGCGCTCAGGTCGCCTGGTGGTGCGGAGACGTGTCTTGATGGTCATGTTTCCTCCACTGGTGAGCAGTCGCCGCGCGCCAAGGGGCTGACCCGGCGCGTCCGGTGAGTCGAAGGGGTCTGGCGCTGCGACGAGCAGGTCTACAAACGCAAATAGGGCCGCATAT
Organism: Micromonospora profundi; assembly: GCF_011927785.1. NCBI lineage: Bacteria > Bacillati > Actinomycetota > Actinomycetes > Micromonosporales > Micromonosporaceae > Micromonospora > Micromonospora profundi. The sequence goes on from NZ_JAATJK010000001.1 coordinate 3,421,902, forward strand.
GCGGCACCAGGAGGTACAAATCGGGTTCGATCGGGCGGGCATCGACAGCGGGGGACAGGCCGGACGCAGATCCCGGGCAGGCTGAGCAGGATTGGTTCGGCGGATCAGGCCTCGGCGGGAGTCCATGGGCGCGGGGACCAGGCGGGTCGCCCTTCGACCTCGAGAAATGAGTCCGTCCAAGGTGTGGCCCCGCGCCGGCTCCCTCTGCCCCTCTGCAGAAGTGAGGCAGACGCCCCACAACCGGGACAGAGGGGTACCGGCCGGGACCGACATGCGGAGCCAGCGCTTCTTGAGACTCAGGACCCAGGGGTCGAGGGTGCCGCTGACGCTTCGGGCGAACTGTCGTGGCTCCCGTTGTGGGAGGCCAGTTCGGCCAGCCGGCGGGCGATCGGGACGGGGTGGTCGAGCATGCCGACCTGGCCGGCGCGCCGGATCGCCTGGACTGAGCGCACATCGAAGTCGTGTCGCTGCCCGAGGGCACGGAGGTCGGTCTCGCCGTCCTTCATGTCCGCCCAGACGGCCTGCCAACGACGGTAGCGGTCGGCATTCACGGGGATGCGGCGGATCAGGTCGATCGGCCACGGCTGCTCGAGGTCTTCGCCGGGCCCGTGGTCATCGCCGTCGGGCCGCGACACGTCAGGGTCATCCCGCGACACGTCGGGAGCGTGTCGCGAAACGTCGTCCGGCCGGTTGTCGTCGTCCGGCGCTCGCCCTGCGATCTCGGGCTCGGTGTGGTGTCGCTCGCCGCTCGCCTGCGGCTCAGCCGTGTCATCACGTCGCAACGAGTCGTCAACGGGGTGTTCGAGCATCCGCGACAGCATTTTGATCGCGGCGATGAGCGCGACAGCGGGCCAGCCGGCGATGATCCGGGCGATGACGTCGTCCTCAGCGATGAGGATGTTCGCACCGAGGCTGACGACACCGCCGGCGGCGAGGGCGATCCACGGGAACGCGCCCGAGGGGCGGCCGGCCCGCCGGTCGGCGAGGATCGCCAAGGTGGCGACGACCTCGATGCCGTCGACCGTCAGCGGGAAGGCGTGTGCCTTCCAGCCGTGCTCCCCGCGCGATTCGGCGAGTTCGCGGAGGTGGTCGTAGCTGACCGCACCGGCGACACCCGCCAGTCCGAGGGTGGTCAGGGTGGCTGCAGTGGTGATGACGAGGTCAGTCAGGGACCGTCCCGGTCCGACCGGGCGGGCGGTTCGCCGAAGTACGACGTCGATTGCCGTGACGGCGATGGCGACGGCGATGCCCACGAGGACGAGTCGGATGTCCATCAGCGACCCGCCCGTCGTCGCGACGGTGCGGCCCCGATGTCACGGGTCGGTCGGGTGAGGCTGCGTGAAGTGTCGAGTGTCGTGACATACCCCTGTCGGGCGATCGTCCAAGCGACGACGTCCACCGCGGGGCCGCTGTCCTCCTGGCGGCCCGAAGTTGTACCGGCGGCCTGTCCATACGGGGTCGCGGAGGTAAGCAGGCCGGGCGCGATGGTGACGAGTTGGCCACGCGTTCGGGTGTTCAATCGCATCAGGTTGCGCCTTCCAGAAGGGCGGTGCCGGCGCCTCCAGGGCGCCGGCACCGCACATCGGTGTGATCCGGCGCCCAGGGGCGCACCTGGTGGTGCGTCACCCCGGGTGCGGGCGTGGAGAACGCGGTCGTCAGTCGGTGCTTAAGTCGTACTCGCGGTGGTGGACGGGCACCACGTCGACCCCGCGGATCTTGTCGATGTGGGCGCGTGCGACCTCGAGGCGGTCCAGGTCGTTCGCTACGACGTCGACCGCGACGGAGATGGCGCCTCGTGGGTCGAGGGCCTTGACTTCGACGACGAGTGGCACCACGAAGACGATCCGATAGTGGGAACCTCGCTCTCCGCTGACGTTGCTGGTCGGCGGCGTCTCGCCGGGCGCGCGCAGCCGCAGCTGCCACTGTTTGGTCGGGTGGACGGATGCGTCCCGTAGGCAACGAAGTTCGACGCGGAGGAGGCGCTCTGCGGCGGTTACGGCCTCGTCGCTGCTGGCCGCGTCCGTCTCGATGGCAAGCGGGGTGTGGACGGTGGCTTCGAAGTGGGTCCGCAGTGGCGGGGGCATGGTCAGGTAGCGCAGGGCGTCGTTCGCGTCCGGAACGGTCAATGCTCCGGTGTTGACCGCGAAGATGATCCAGCGTCGAACCAGGTCGACGAACTGCCGGTAGCGTTCCTCGATGGCCGCGCTGCTGTCGCGGATCTCGTGATCGGCCAAGGTGAGTGCGCCGCGAAGCGCGGCGATCAGATCGGTGTCGGCTTGCCGGACGAGGACCATCTGTTGGGCGACGAGGTCGGCGGCGACGCGGACAGCGTCCACGTCGGGGGCGACGGTGCGGGAGTGCTGGAAGCCGGCATACAGCAGGTCGAGGATCTCCTCGGCGCCCCAACGGGCCTGCTGCACCACGGTGGCGGCGGCCGAGTCAGTGGGTGGGTTGATCACGGTGCTGCTCCCCTCCTGATCGCGGCGGATCATGGGCGGTCGGTGTGCTGGGCAACCCAGGTCTGCCAGTCCTGAAGGACGGATGGGGGGATGCCCGCGCGGAGCCCGTCTAGGACGAGCAGTGCCATCCCGTAGTTCGGATCGGCGGTCAGCGCGCGATGCGCCGCGATGTCGGCCAGCGCACCATTCCCCTGCAGCCAGGCGGTGAAGGCCAGCAGGCTGGCTGGCGCCGCGACCAGGTCCGGGTCGGCACGCCGGGTTAGGTCCCGCCACAGTTCGAGGTGCCACTCCTCGCGGCTGGCGGTCAGCCAGGCATGGTCCCGCACGGTGATGGTGCTGAGTAGCGTGGTGAGCCAGGCGACCTCGTCATCCGTGCACTGCTGGCCGCTCCGGTACCGGTTGGCCGCCTCCGTCAACGCTGCCTGTCCTTCGGCCTCGATGGCGCTGAGACTGGCCGGTAGGTCCGCCAGCCGTCGGCGGGCGCGGTCGGTTGCTTCGGTCATGGCGGCACGGAGGGCACCGCCTGCGGGTGCGATGGAGGCCGCGAGGCTTGCGCGGTCCGCGAACGGACTGGATCCGGATACCACGGCCCGTACCGACAGTGGGCTGGCGACCGCGTCGTAGCGGGTGCCCTCGGGTGAGCAGCACGTCGGGTTGTCGCACAGGTAGGACCAGTACCTGCCATCGGTGACGCGTAGCGCGTCGTAAACCTGCAGGCCGGCGACGGTGAGTACCGCACGGGCAGCGTCGACCGCCGGTGTGGCGAGATCTTCCGGCCCGTAGGCGGCGATCACCACGTGGGTCGCTTGGACCTGGTCGAGGGCCGGCAACGCCTGTGCGATGTCGTCCAGTCCAGCGGGCAGATCTCCCCGGGTGACAAGGGCGACCTTCGCCCCGGCGATCGCGATCAGGACGATGCTGTTTGTCGGGTGGAATCCGACCAGGTGCGGCACGGCAGCGAGCATCTCTGCGGCCGAACGCACCGGCAGGATGGAGTTGTCGGGGCTGGTCATTGTGTTTCCTTCCGATTCGGATCCACCACGCGAGAGCGGGTGGACTGGAGTGGGACTGCGCGGCCTGATCGAGTTCGGTCAGGTGTTGGCGGACGCGTATGGCTCCGCCGGGAGCGCGCCCGAGCGCGAGCGTGTGTTCCCGGTCCGGGTACGCATGGAGGTGCGCGTCGACGGCTGCGCGCAGAGGGATGCCTTGTCGCCGGACGAAGCCAGGCGAGCACGCCCCCGACGCACTGCCGTCGGCGCGAGCGGAATCACGGCCGGGGCGGGGTGATCTCCACGTGCAGGTCCCCGGTGAACCCGGTGGCGAAGGTCATCCGGAGTCGGTTCATGTCCAGGCGCTGAATTTCTCGAAGTCCGTTGCGGTCGGTCATCCAGCGTGAGCAGCGCATGGCATTGCCGATTTCCGCGACGACCAGATCGAGGTCTGGCGCGATCGGCGGAATCGGATCCAGACCCAGGTGACGGCGGCTGTCGGCGGCCCAGATTTCGTCGGTAGTGATCCAGTGACCGTCGCGGTGTCGGAACTCCACAGCGTCGGCGGGCGCGTTCTGTGCCCGGGCCAGGTCGAGCAGATAGGCCAGGTAGTCGGGGGCAGAGCCGCGCATGCGGCCCCAGGCACGGATGTACGGGTAGTCCTCGTTACGGCCAGAGGCGTCGTCAGTCATCGAGGTTGGTCCCTTCAGAGCGAGCAGCCCGGGACCGCGAGCGGCGATCCCGGGCTGCAAGGTCGGCTTTTGTGTGCTGGCCGGCACCGCCCGCAGCCACGGCCGGGACGCAGCGCCTGGTCCTGCGATTGCACAGCGGGGCGGCATTCGCTTGGGCCAGTGGAGGGGGTGCGAGGTACCCCGTAGGTCTGGGCGTTCGGCTCACGGCACCTGCTACTGCTTGTTGCAGGCCGTCAGCGACGCCATGCTTCCTTGGCGCCCTCTACGCGGAGCGCTTCAACCGCGGCGACGACTGCAGCCTCGATCGTGTCGAACGATGCTGCGCGCGCCCCGCCGTCGATGTAGAGCGGGAAGTCGACCCCGGTGGCGCGGTTGTGGACGCGTACGTACCAGCCGAATTTGCCGTCGGGTGGGGACAGGTAGCTGGTGGCGTTGACAGCCGGTGCATCGATGGCGACGACGCACCGGGCACCGTCGGTCTGGTGGCGGCGGGCGGCCCACCCCTCCGGGACCAGCCGTTGCGCCTCAGGCAGATGCTCGTCAACGAGGTCGACGGAGTGGGCAATGTCCCGCTCGTTCTCCGCCGCGCACCGACGATGTTCGTGATCGGCGAAGCTGACCCACGTGCCGGACCCGGCATCGATGACGAGGTACGTTTCGCAGGCTTCACACCACGGCAGGCCGTGGCGCCGCAGTCTGCTGAGGGTCTGGCACCGCGAGCAGACGATGTCAGTCATGAACCTGACCCCGCGCTGGCTCCTCCTCCGCAGCATCCGACTGATCGTGGCCATGGACGTGGACTGGTAGGGGTGGGAAATTGCTGAGGCGTCCGTGCCCTTCGGCGACCTGCTCGATGGCCGCGATGATCAGGGCAGCGACCTCCGTCGGGCTGGTGTGGTCCGGCACCGCAATGGTCCAGACGCCGTCGTCCGGGCCAATATGGAACTCGCTCGTGTCGGCGACCGGCTCCCGATGATCGGGTCTTGCGAACCAGCCGGGGCCGGCGGTGACCGCCCAGCGGGCGTCCCCGTTCTGTTCGGTGTGTTGGCTTCCGGCGTAGATGGTGGCGGTATTCCCACCCGAGTTGTCGATGTGTGCGTGATGGCCATGTCTGACGATCTCGACGACCACGGCCTGCATGTCGAAGCGGGTGGGCTGCTGCCCGTCGTTGAAGGCGTCGCGCAGTTCGGCAAGCAGGCCGTCGTCGATCTGCTCCGGCAGCACGACACTCTGGCTACGTCGGGCGGCCGCCCACAGTTCGTCGTCGGTGGGCAGCGGGGTGCCGTTTCTAGCATTGATTTCACCCGCTGCCCTGACGAGCTCGAGCAGGTCGAGCCAGTTCGGGAAGGCGTTCATGTCGTCGTTCGCTCGGGTGAGCGTCGCTCGGCCAGGTGTCCGACGACGTCGGTGACGTCACGGACCAGACGCACCCGCGGCGTCTCGCGCAGCGCCTCGTGACAGCCGACGGAAAGGGCGGAGGTCACCGGACCGGGCACCGCCATCACAGGTCGGCCGAGGGCATCGGCCTGCGCCAGGACGGCCCGGGCGCCGCTGCGGAGGGCGGCCTCCACGAGCACACATCCGCCGGTCATCGCCGCCAGGTAGGCCCCGTTGACGGCGATGCGGCTTCGGTACGGCGCGCTGCCGGGCGGCCAGGCGCTGATGAGAGAGAGCCGCTCGAACAGCGCTGAATTGCCCTGCGGATGGGGACGGTCGAGTCCAGCGGGATTGATCGCGACGGCCAGCTGTCCAGCCGTCAGTGCGCCGCGAAGCGCTGCGGCGTCGACGCCGTACCCGCCGGTGTTGAAGATGGTCCACCCGTTCTCGGCGAGACCGTGGCCAAGTTCCGCGGCGACATGCTGCCCGTAACTGGTGGCCGCGCGGGCTCCGACTACCGCAACAGACCGGTGCAGGGTTTCTACGAGGGGCTGTGCGCCGCGAACCCACAGGCACGGCGGTGGGGCGGGCAGCCGGACATCGTCGTCGGTGGCGTCGCCGTGCTGGTTCAGGTCCTCCAGCGCCGTGGGCCACTCCGCGTCCTGCGGGATGACGATCCGAGCACCGATCCGTTCGGTGTCGACAACGATCCTGATGGCGACCTGCCGCAGACCGGCTGCACCCAACTGTTCGGCAGCTGCGGAACGTGCCTCGGCCTGCGGGAGGTGGCCGGCGATCAACCGGTGGAGGACCGCTTCCGGGCCCTCATCGTGAATCATCGTGTGGACGAGTCGGTCACCGACAATGGTCAGCCGGGCCAGGACAGCGCGGGCGATTCTTGGGTCGTCGATGGTGCTCATGTCAGCTTCTGTCTCCTTCCGAATCAGGGGATGCAGGGCTGGCGACGCCAGGCAATGCGTCCCTTGGGAAAGTTGTTGGGCCTGGGCGCGGCACTTCGCCGCGCCCAGGCGCAGTCATGTCGGGATCGCCGGGGTACGGCCGGCGGAGGTCTGGGTCGAAGTGCGCAGCATCGTCAGAGGCGGCAGGCGAATCAGCGCGAGCTCAACCTGCGGAAGCGGGTGCCCTTCGAGGGCGCTCGGTCGCGGGAGTGTGGCGGCGACGCCCCTGTACGGCTATCGGCGCGAGTGACACGGTCGCCCTGCGCGAACTGGTCGGTGTCAGTGGCCCCCGAGCGAGCCGAGACCGGTCGCGGAGATGACGACCAGGGCAACGACGTGGAGGCTGACCAGGGCAAGGACGTGGACCGCGGGATGCAATCCACGGCGCAGACAACGCCGCAGGAAGCCGCTCTTGGTCTCGGGGGCGACGTGCTTGGGCATCAACAAATTCCTCTCAGCTGGCCGCGCTTGCGGACGAAACGCGACTGGGAAGGTCGGGGTCACGGACACCTGCGTCCGCAACGGGACGGTCCGTAGTTCGGTTCGTTGACGGGGCGGGCGGCGATCCAGCTCCGGAGCTGGCTCCCTTGGCACTCGGAGACATGGGAGTGCCGGGCTCTCCTGTCCGTTCACGAGTGCTCGCTGGCGGCGTCGATGGCCGCTGATATGCGCCGAGCCAGTCCCGCGTACTTGGCCATCTCTGCTTCCGCGAAAGCAGCCGTACGGTCGAGTCCTTCGGCGGTGGGTGTTACGTCGATCGTCTCGACCGGTGCAGTGGATGCCGCGGAATCGTTCGGCTCGGCCTGGAGCACGGCCGCCCACCGGTCGTAGGCGAGCCAAAGGGCGTTCGCGATGGTGGCCGCCTCGTCCAGCGAGCAGACCAGCCTCGTCGTCGGGGTAGTGCCGTCGGTCGCCCGGGCCGCCGTGTCACGGTCGGGTTCGACATCCCGGCGGCGCACCCGAGGTCGGGTGCCGTCGAGCTCCGGCACGCCGTCACGGTTGGCGTTGTAGATGAGCGTCTGGTTGCCCGCACGCTTGGCGGTGAACATGGCAGCGTCGGCCTGGGCTAAGGCGTACCGGGCGTTACCACCGCTGCTAAGGGCGATGCCGACGCTGACCCGAAGTTGCATCCGCCGTCCTGCGACGATCACTGGTCTAACAAGGGCCACGCGGATCGCGTCGCGCAGGGCCGTGGCGTCCGCGCGAGGCACGAGGATCATGAATTCATCGCCTCCGGTACGAGAAACCTGCGCCCCAGCGCTGACGGAGGCGGCGGCGTGGAGCAGTCGGACGGCGATGGCCTTCAGGTATTGGTCGCCTGCGGCGTGTCCGCCATTGGCGTTGACCGTGTGAAGGCCGTCGGCGTCGGCGAAGGCGATGGTCAGCGGTGCAGCCACCGCACTGGCGGCGGCGATGGCCCGCTCAGCGAGGGTCCGGTTGGGTAGTCCAGTGAGCGGATCGGTTTGGGCCGCTAGGAGTTCTCGCCGCAGCTGCTCCTCAAGGGCGGCACCGGCGGCAACTCGACCTTCCAGTTCTTCCTCGCGGGTTTGGGCCGCAGCGAGTCTCCGTTGTTGCCGGATGTGCCGGGTCTTCGCGATGATGCCAACAGGGATCCAGCTCTGCATGGCGATGACGGCAACAAGTACCCCCGCCGCGGGATGGCCGTAGGACGTCAGGAAGGCAACTGGCGCGGTCGCGAGGATCGCGACGATGACGATCGTGGCGGTCGTGCGAAGCAGATCACCTCTGTCGGTGGATCGCGCATCGGATTTAGACATGTATGGGCTCCTTCATGGAGGAGCTCCGGGGGCGGGCCGCTGTGGTAGGCGAGGCCCGCCCCCGGGCCTTTGGGGTGGGTACCGGCCCTTGATGGGCCTATTGCCTGACGGGAGCCAGCTCGGAAGAGCCGCCGCTCAGGGTGCCGCGCGCGGCATGCCCGCACCTGCGGCCCGCCGGTGCAGGTGCGACAGCATTGGGCAGTCTCGTGACCGGATGTCGGCCGCCGCTGTCAGTCCAGGTCGTCGAGGTCGATTTCCTCGTCGCTGACCTGGGCACCTTCGCGGCGCAGGTCGTACTCGTCGAAGTCCAGGTCTCCGCCACACAGCATGTCGCGCACCTCGTCCGCGGCACGGTCGTAGGCGTCCTCCTCGTCGGTCGCGCGCACCCGGACGGTGACCGGGACGAGTAGCTCGACGCTGTATTCCACGGGGAGAGTGGTGATCCCCAGCCGCTCCAGGGCGTAGTTCGTGCCCGACAGGCAGATCTCACGGTTATTGACGGCACAGGCCGCCCTACGGCGTACGTCATTGCTGAACTCGTCGTGAGCGAGTTGCCTGGCGATAGCCTCGGCCGCGGCGGCCTCCGCAGTCGCCTTGGCGGTGGCGACCGCCGCAGTGAGTAGGTGGTGGGCCGTCTCGTCGGTGGGCGTGACGGGCATCGGCCCGTAGCCGGCGGCGAGCAGGGTCGCGACCCTGCTCAGCCACGCCGGTGTGTCACCAGATCCATTCGTGGCTTGCCAGGCCGCAACGAGCATCTCCTCGGTAACGGCGGTGTGGATCGTCAGGTCGCTGGCGGCCGGCCCGTTCTCCGGATCTGCAGCATCCGGGGTTGCGTGGTTCTGGGCGTCGAGCAGCTCGACGGTGTCGGTCATGATCGTGTTACCTCCTCTGGCTGAGACGAAGAACGCCGCCCCTGTTGGGACGGCGTGGATCGTTCGGTTGGTCGGGGACGACGATCGTGGTCACTCGTTGGTGACGGAGACGACCTCCACCTCGTCAGCGCGGAAGAGCGGCCGGCGGGGCAGCCGGGGCAACTCGTCGCTGAGTTCGCTGACGGCCAGGCGGACTGCCTCGTCGTCGTCGACTGCGGAGATGCAAATGGTGATCGGCACGCGAAGGGTGACCACGTGGTCCGAGGGGATCGGCGGCAGACCCCAGTCGGCCAGCGCCTCGCTGAGGCTCTCCTCGAAGTCGGGGTTCTCGTCGAGCGTGCCGAGCCCAGCTGTGCGTACGCCGAGTTGCAGCCGGCGCAGGCTGGTGCGGTGCTCGGCTGCCTCGTGGCGTGCGCGGTTGGCCCTTGCTCGGGCCTGAAGCAGATCCTCGATCAACCGGGCATGACAGACGCTGCGGTCATCGCCGTTGGTGTGGTCGTGCTCGCAAGCGGCGGCGGGTAGTTCACTGGCGGGGCTGCTGGCGGCGGCGAGGAATGCGGTCAGCAGGTCGTCGGGCATCGGCTCGCCGGTAACCTCCCGCCAAGCCTGGGCGGCCGTGCAGCTGAGCCGCCCGATGTCCCCGGAGAACGCTTCGGTCATGGGTGCCTTCCCTTCGTTGACGCCCGCGCTGGTGTACGGACAGGAGTGGAGGTGGAAGTGGGTGTCTCAGGCCAGGACAGGACCGGACGACGGAACACGGCGACGGCCTGCCCACCGGTCGCAACGGTGGTGGCGACGGCATGGACCTCGTTGTCGAAGAGGTCTCGCTCCAGGGCTTCGAGGTCGATGTAGCGCCCGGGCATTCCGAGGCGTTCCAGCGCCGTGGCCCAGCCGCGCTCGACCAGGTGCTTCTCGGCGTAGTCCGAGCGGTGCGGGAAGAGGCCGACGAAGTCGGCAGCGAAAATCGCCGGCAGGTCATCGGCGGGGACGTCCGCGTCGACGCCGCCACTCGCCGCGAGCCAGTCGCCGACCGCAGCCAACGGCAGCTGATGGGTTGAGGCGATCCGGCGCATCGCGCACAGCACCGGCAGCGGCAGTCGGTGTGAGTCGCGGCCATACCGGCCAAACCCGTGCGCGTCGATGACCACCACCTCCGCTGCGGCTTCGGCCGGAAGCAGTTTCGCGATGCTGGCCCGAGCTGCGGTGAGGTCGCCGTCGAGGAGGACGGCTGCGGACGAGGTCAGGTCGTTGGCAGGCGCGATACGGACGGCCCCCTCCTGGCTCATCGCCGACCGAACGACGGCGGCCTCATCCCCAGCCCTTGCATCGGCGAGCGCGACCAGCACCCATCGGGCAAGGCTGGACAACGCCTGCACCGCCATCCGCTGGTGCCGGGCCGGTGTTCCGTCGAGTACGAGATCAGGCGTGACGACGGTGGCCCGGACCGTGCACCAGGCCACCGGAAGGTCGCCGGAGTAGACCAGATAGGCAGGGGTTTCCCCGTCGGTGACCCCAGCGGTCCGAGCCTTTATCGGGGCGCCCAGCACCGCAGCCTGCGCCGGTGGCAGTGTGTCGACCTTGAGTGGTGGTGAGGTGCGGTACCGGTCCGCCAGGGCGACCCCGACCAGACTTCCGGCGTTGACGCTACGCAGTCGTTGGAATGCTCGGACCGCGTCCGCAACGGTGCTTCGCCTCATGCTCTCCCCCGTCCGACCGGGGTGCCGAGGCGGCTGTCGGCAGCCAGACTGACGCCAGGTCGTGGTGAGAGATCGCCGGACCGACGCGCAGTGAACTCGTCGAAGAGCGCCGTCGTCGACCTCATCACCACAGCTCCGTTGCGGCGTGGGCGTCCACGAGCAGCGAGAACTGCAGGTCAGTGAGCCCGACCGGTTCCGCGCCACGACCGGCGCCAGTGAAGATGACCGGCCCGCACAGGTAGGGCGCGTCCCACGGGCCGAGGTATGGACGGCCGGTGGTCTCGAGGGCCATCTGGGTGGCCGTCCAGTTGGGGACTCCCCTGCCCTGCTGGTCGTCCTCGAGCCACATGACGGTGCATTCATCGAGCTGGACTCGGTAGGCGGCGCCGGTGGTGATGGGTCGGCCGAGCCGAACCCCGCCGCCATCGGCAGGGGCCTCCAGGACGGTCAGCCGTCCGGACGGTCCGACCATCAGGTAGGTGGCCTGTTGTGCCGGAGCGGGCGCCGACTTACGGATGTCGAGCGGCGGCCGCATCGCGGTGATGGTCATCTTCCTTCTCCTCTGCTGTCGTGGGGTCGGTGACCCCTGGGCACGAAAAACGGCCGGTCAGGCGAATGCCTGGTCCGGCCGCGAGGTACGGCGGTTGGCAAGTCAGCCGGGCCAGTTGGCAGGGTGGGCTCTCCCGTCGCTGCACCGGTCCGAGTCGATAGCGGCATGTCGTGGGTGTCGCTGGTACGCCCGGCCCGGGAGGTTGCGCCGCAGGCTGGACGGTTTCTAGGCGAGGGGCCAAGCGGCCATGGCGACCAGTTGCTCGTTCGGGCGCAGCCGGTCGATGTGGTCGTTGGCGGCGTACAGATAGTCCAGCTGGTCGGCCAGCCGGCCCGATCTGGGCGTGAGCCAGTTAGCGGCGTCGGCGGCCAGGGCATCGCCGGGCACGGCCGCGAGTGCCGCGAGGGTGCGGTAGCTGTTGAGGCCGGCTTGAAGGGCTTCGATGTCCGCGGTAGGAATAGGTTGCTGCCGGTAGGCGGCGTTGTAGGTGGTCATCGCGAGCACCCGAGGTTGGGCGAGGTATGCCTGTTGGGCGCGGCTGAGCGGCCAGCGTGCCGGGTCGTCGCGGTGGCGGTCGACGAAGGCCGAGAGCGGTTGGGCGTCGCGCGTGCCGTCAACGACGTCTCGCCATCGGTGCCACAGCCAGACAGCGCTGGTGGCGGCGCGGGCACGCATGCCGGCCAGGTCAAGGTGACGGACCGGGCCGCCGGCGGCGTAGCCCTGGTAGCGATGCAGCAGTTGTCGGGTGAGTCGGTGATGGGCGGCGAAGTGGCCAACAGGGCCGGCGGGACGGAGCTGTTGTGCAACGAGGCGGGTCGCCGCGAGGGCGGGCATGGACTGGGGTGTTGCGTCGGTGGACAGGCAGACCACGATGGTGTGCACGGCAGGACGTGCGGGCATGGGCTCCTCCAGGCAGGGTGCGGAGACACGACCGAGGTGCGATCGCGCGAGAGCGCGCGGGCAGGCGACAGCGTCGACGGACAGGGAGGTCGGGTGCGGGGATCGCGGGGCTGGCGCCGGTGGAAGCTGCGGCGGGCGGGGATCCCGAGCGTGATGACGCGAGCGCGTCGAGGCGATGCTGCCCGTACGGCAGGGCTGGCGCGGTGGTGCCTGGGTGGTGCGGGTGGGCGTGGGTGCCGGGGAGGATGTGTCGCGGCCGACCGGCCAAAATGGCGGGTGGGCGGGTGCGGCTCCTGCCGTGGCGAGCCAGGGCCCGAGGTGGTGCAGTGTTGGGGAGTGCTATAGAAGAGAGTTCACTCTATCCTGCCGACCCAACAGGTAACGATCATGGCAAACCGCTTCGACGGCCGACTATTGAGCAGGTGTGTTGGGTGCTCGACGACCGACATCCATGGTGGGCCAAGGTCGTTGGGTGCCGCGGCAAAGGTGTTGGTTTCGCAGCTACCTGGTGTTGGCGGACGACCGTGACCCGCCTGGACGACTGTTCCCCTCGAGTGAGGCGACGATGACAACAGCCTTACCGAACTCATGAGGCGTTGATCTACCTCCTCATGGCAGCCCTCGCCGGGCGACTGTCATCGCCGGCTGAAGGTCTCACGCGCCGTCGACAGCAGCGGCGGCGCGAACGGTCCCGACTGCGGCGAGCGCACACTCCATCCGGGCCGAGTTGCCGCGCGGTGCTGCTTGGCTCCGTTCGATGCGGCGACTTCCCGCCGGACGTCTTGTGCTGCCGGAGCACGGGGCGACTACAACCGGGTACGCCAATCAATTGCATGTCGACGCGCCGATGGACGCGCACGCCCACGGGACTGTGGCATCGTTGTTGGATGAAGCTGGGTCGATGGATCTTGGTGATCACGCTCCTCGCGGTCGCCGGCCTTGGGTTCTGGTTCTCCGTGGCGCGATGGGATGACGCGAGCAAGATCGCCTCTGCGCTCTCGGCTATGGCTGGCATCGCGGCCGTTGGTGTCGCGGTGTGGGCGGCACTTCGCGGCACCGCGACATCCTCCAAGTACACCGTCAAGAACAGCGGGAATGCGTCGAGTTCCTCCGGCGACGCCAACACAGGAGTAAGAGGCAAGGCAGACTCCGCGGCACTCTCGGTCAAGATCAGAAACAGCGGCGACGCCGAATCAAAGGACGGAAACTCCAACACCGGCCTGCACTTGGGTCTGTAAATGTCCAAGCCAGCTACATCCATCGACTTGTCAGACACGGGCACCGCAACAGCGCACCGCGGGTACGCGAATTCAGGTGTACACATCGGCGATGTCAACCTCCGGACCGGAGCATCGGTCAAGACCCGCTATCGGCATCAGGTCCAGCGGTTCGTGCCCGACGCACTCATCGGGCGGGACGCAGAGATCGCGATGATGGCCGAGTTCGCTCGCAGTGCGGACACCGCGGGTCAATACTGGTGCTGGGAGGCCGGACCATGGTCCGGGAAATCCGCCCTGCTGTCCTGGTTCGTTCTGCACCCGCCGGAGTCGGTCCGGATCGTCTCCTTCTTTGTAACGGCTCGTCATGCGGCGCAGAGTAACCGCAACGCGTTCGTAGCGAACGTCTTGGAGCAGCTCCTGGCGTTGTTGGGCGAAGATCTACCTCCGCTGCTCAACGACACTACCCAGGATGCGCATCTCTTGGGTCTGCTCGACGACGCAGCCGACGCCTGCCAGGAACGCGGCGAGTCGCTGGTGCTGGTTGTGGACGGCCTCGACGAAGATCGAGGTGTAACCGTCGGCGCCGAGGCACACAGCATCGCAGCATTGTTGCCGGAACGGCTGCCCGCCACCATGAAAGCCATCGTGTCGCGGAGGCCGAACCCGCCGACCCCAGCGGATGTCGGCTGGCGCCATCCGCTACGCAATCCAGCGACGGTGCGGGTGCTCGAGCCATCGCCAGCCGCGCAGATCGTCCGCGGCGACATGGAGCGCGAGCTGGACAGTCTCCTGCTCGGCTCGCCCGAGGAGAGGGACCTCCTCGGGACACTCGTCGCGGCCGGGGGAGGCCTGACTGCGCGCGACCTGTCGTCGTTGACTGGGCTCCCGGAAGCGAAGGTGGAACGGCAGCTGAGCGTTGTCAGCGGGCGGAGCTTCTCGCGCCGAGACAGCCACTATCCGAACGTGCCTGCGCCTGATGTATTCATCCTTGCCCACGAGGAGCTACAGGAGACCGCAAGGCGGACGCTGGGCGCCGCGGGTCTACGGCCCTATCGGAATCGGCTTGCCGAATGGGCCGGCGACCAAGCTAACAAGGGCTGGCCGGAACCCGTTCCCGACTACCTTCTTTTCGGCTACCACAGCCTACTGTTAGCTGAAGGGGACCTGGCAGCGGCAACCAACCTAGTTACGGATCCGAACCGTTACAATCGCATGCTCGACCGGTCCGGCAGCGACGTCGACGCGCTTAGCCAGATCAACAGTGCGTTGCGAGCCGCGACCGTCGACGGACAGAACCTGCCCATGGCCACGAAGCTCGCCGTGCATCGGGATCACCTGCTCGACCGAAACAGTGCAATGACGATCAAGCTACCGCTTGCCTGGGCAAAGATCGGGAACTTCTCCAGGGCAGAGCGTCTGATCCGATCGATGATCCAGCCGGAAACCGCATGCTTCGCGCTCGCCCTACTCAGCGGAGAGCTGCACCACCGCGGCCAGGTGGATCGAGCTGAGGCACTGCTCAAGGAGGCCTCGGCGGCGTCCGCCTCCTTTCCCGACGCTCAACGGCGCAACTGGACTCGGAGTGCGGTGGTGTTCGCGCTCGCAACCACCGGTCGGCTCGACGACGCTGAAAGGCTTGCTCTGTCGGACGCTGCGGACACCAGCGGCCACAGTCGTGTAATCCGAATGGTGGTGCAGGAAGCTGCACGGGCGTCCGACATCGCCCGTTGCGAGCGGCTCATTCCCCTCATCACGGCACCGTTCCAAAAGGTAACGGCCTTAATCGCGACCGCCGACGCAGATAGTCCCGACGACGCCTCTGGTTACCTCGACAGGGCTCTGGCTGCCCATGAATCGATGGCAGCAGGGGAGCCCAAGATCCGCGCCGGCATGCTTCTGTTAAAGGCATTGATGCGGAAGCAACAACGTGATCGAGTTGACAAGCTACTCGACGATTTGGAGACGGGGTCCCGCAACCTGCAGAAGGCCAGCACCAGAGCAGAGGCCATGGTCTCTGCAGCGCATGCGGCTTTCGCGCTGGGTTCTGCGGACCGGGCACGGATCCTCCTTGACGAAGCCGTAGGCCTGCTCCTCAAATCCCGTGCTGACGCCCAAACACGGCTCCGCCTTGTCGCTGCTATCACTGACGCCTACGTAGAAATCGGCGGTCTGGAGGAGGCGCGGAAGTTCGCGGACTCGCTGGAGGAGTCGTTCTTGCGGAGCGAGTCCCTCGTAGCGCTCGCTGGGAGCGCCGCCTCGACGGGAGAAGAGGCGCTTGCCCTCGAACTACTGCAGCTATCCGAGAAAATATCTCGATTTGCCTTCGGCCCGGATCGGGTAGATCGCACGAAGGCTAGCGCGGCGTTGATCTCGGCGGCGCGGGGAAATCTTCGCGCAGCGACCAGGATCGCCAACTCGATCACGTCGGCGGCCAACCGGGGCAAGGCTTTCGTCGCAGTGGCCCACGCGGCTGGCACACATGTGATGCACTGGCCCATCGACTTCCTGGCAGACCCCTCCCTGAACGTGCCCGACTTTCGGCGGGTACGCCTTGCTCTCATTGAGGAGGCCGCTTCCGCCGGGGCAACAGATCTCGCAGTAAAGATGGCGATGGACATACCCAACGAGACTCAGCGGCGGCGGGCGATGATCGTGATTGCCGAGGCGGTGGCCATCCGGGGCGAACTCGACGAGGCGACCGCCCTGGCGCAGACCATCCGCAACAACGACGCCGTTCTCGCTGCGGTGGCTAATGCTGCGGCGGCACAGGGGCAACTGGCTCGTGTCGAGGCGCTCTGTAGCACCATCCAGGCGCGTGGGCCATTAAATCGTGCCCGGCGCGCCTTGGCTGAGGCAGCAGCACGCACGGGTGACCTGGGTCGTGCGCTGTCGATCGTCGCCGACGTGAGCCCTCAGACGCTCCAAGAGCAGGCGCGAGGGGCGGTGGTAGTCGGCCTCGCCGGAGCCGGCAGGATCGCCGACGCCGAGCGGGTGGCCGCGGCTGTGGAAGGCACCGCGATGCGGAACCGCGCCATGGCCGCCCTGGCGGTCGCGGAGGCGGAGGCGGGGAATCTGGAGAGGTCAGCCGTGGCAGCTGGCCAGGTCACCAACCCTGGCCTGATAACCGAATCCTTCACTACCGCAGCCATGTCTCGCAGCGAGCGCGCGGGCAAACGCCTTCTGGCCCATGCGTTGCTTCATGGTTCGTGGATAGGATGCGTCGTTGCTCTTCACCGCCTTCATCCTGAGGCGCTGGACATGGCGGAATCCGCACTGCAGGAGACAACAAGACACGTGGAAATCAGGGCACAGCGGTAATTCGATCCGGTAGGCCGGCGTCCACCCTAACGGAATGCCTGCCAACCGCCGCATGGCGTGTGGCCCGGAGTTCACATTCCCGCAGCGACACCACGCCGCGTATAAAACTGTCACAGCAGTGCGGCCAGTCACGGTCTCAAGCCCGGCACAGTACGGATTGGCCCGCAGAGCGGGTTGCCGTTTTGCGAAAGTCGCTGGAGCCCGTGCCCGGGTTGGTTGACCTGCCCGATTCTGCCGTTGTAGTGCCGTCCAGGAGCTGACCGGTGAAGGCCCTGAGCGCAATGAGGACTTAGGTCAACTCGGGACTCGCTGCCGACCTCAAAACCGAGCAGCCATCCCGGATACCCTGCCGTCAGCGCGACACGGCGTGGCGGATCCGGCCGCTCGATCATCAACTCTATTGCATCGCGAAGTAGCGGTAAAGCAACAGCAGCCAGGTGATAAGACCACCGACGCGCATCCGGCGGCGACGTAACCCGCCGCGGCAGGCGCTACGTTCGCATCGGCCTGCGGCGCACCTGCCACCGAACAGAACCACGCCGTATTCGGACTGAACATCTAAAAGGCTCAAGCTTTGGGTGCCACCCGGACGACGCTCGCTCCGCTCACACCTCCACCACCCTGATGGACGGCAAAGATCAGGTTGTAATAGCCAGGCAGCGCGTCCTCCGCGATTGGGATGACGCTGACCGGTCGGTCGCCCGCCGCACCGGATGGCCGCACCGGCTGGGCGTCGAACGTCACCTCTCCCAAAGCGGGCCGAGCCCTACCCCCTCCAGCGCTCTTCAGTTCGCTGGCACTCCCGTACGGGCCAGTCAGACGCGCGGTTAGCTCGACCTCTGCCGGCTTTGCGGCGGGATCGGTCCCCGGCCTGACGATCCAGTGAATCGTCATCTCCTGGCCAGGCTGGTAGACCGTATTGACGTCCTCGCCATCGCAACACGTGTAGGTCGTCGGGGTACCTGCTGCGGTTGAGGACCGCCAGTAGCCACAACCCGATGTGACCAGCAAGGCCAGGCAGGCAACGGCCACACGCCGGCACGCATTCATGAGCATGAGCTTAACGACCGTTGTCCTCAAACTCCTCCGAACAAAGACATGCACCATAGTCCGGTCTAGACTCTCTGTGTTCAGCGAAGGTCAGGTCCGCCCGCTTCGGTGATTTCGCCGAGCACGCTGATCACCTCGTCGGCGTCCTCCGGGACCACGTCAGGGAACGTTGCGGGCGCTTCGTCCTCTGTGAGGTGCGGGTACTTCTCAAGGAGGAAACGCCGCCGGTACGCGGTGTCGGCGGCGTCAACGATCGCCTCCAGAGTGGCCCAATTGAACGACATGCCAAGGACGATGCCGACTGCGGGTACGACCTTGCCTAGCGACTGCTTGGTATAGCGTTTGCCGATTGCCTTCGCGACTTGCTTGTAGACCTGAGTGACCAGGGACTTGTCCAGGACGGTCCAGGTCTTTCCTCGGACGAGTGCTTGGGTGAGCCGCGAGATGTCGGCCATGGCGGCGGTCTTCGCGCTAACTGACATCGCCGTCCCGGCGTTGACGACAGACATCACGAAGAATTTCTCGCTAGGCTCTTCGGGATCGTAACCGTAAAGCAGGGACACATGACCAACGGCGCGAGACGCGAGTCCGAGAACGGCCGCGGCGTCGGCGAGGAGAGACCCGGCGATTGCAGCCCCCGAGGGCGCCGCCGAGGCCCCAGCGGAAGCGGCGGTAACGAACTCTCCCCCGGAGATTACAAGCCCTGCACCAGCCCCTGAGACTGCCGCCGCAGCCGGGTAGTACAGGCTGGCTCCTCGTCCACGGACAGCGTCGATCTGCTCAAGGTCGAGGCGACGTAGATCGAAGAGAGATGCGACATCGTGCCCTCGTTTCTGGTGGAGCGCCACCACCCGCTTGGGGGAAAGTCCCACTCGCGAGGCTCGTGCCACCATTCGTCGCATAGATCCAAGAGCAGTGCCTCTCCAGTCTACGATGCCGTCTGGGAGGGCCTTGGCAGCTTTACGAGCTCCGGTGCTGACTGCATGAGCGCCCTTGGCGGCGATTTTCTGTCCACGCGAGACGGCCGCCTGGGCTCCCGGGTTGTTCTCCAGGTACTTTGTCGCACGCTTACCGATCTCCGTAGCGCGGATGGCAACCTGCTCGTTCGCGTTTCTCATCACTCGTGACAGGGGGCGGCCTTTGAACCTCTGGATGCGGCGCCAGGCGTCGAGCTCGTAGTCCGAGGGGTCTCCCATGCCGCGATTTTAGGGGCAAAGAGCTACACGCAGCGCCCCGTGGGCCTGCAGCGTTGGCGAATCCGGCTGATTATTCGACACGCTCGCGTTCGCCCGCCGACGCCTAGATACCGAGGGCGGGTGGACGCCTTAACTGCCGCTACACCGCGGCGATCGGGTAGCCAATCGTGGCGATGTCTTGCCGCAGTTCGGCAACGGTGAGTTGAGGGTTCAGCGCCTGCAACACGCTGTCGGTGAGCGGCCGGTTGGCGACAACGTGCTCGACCGCCGCCCGATCCACCTCGATCTCGTAGTAGTCGCTGGCGAACTCGGCAAAACGATCGACGATGTCGTCGAGCAGGATCTCGAGCATGCTGGACCCGTCCGGCCCGGTGTCGTCGTAAGGTCCACGAAGTGGCGGGAAGACGATGCCGTCACCAGCATGCCAGCGGTCGTCCCCGACCAGCCGCCATAGCACGGCAGTAGCGATGAACTGCCCGGCCTCGTCGCAGAAAGCAGGCTCCTCGATCTGCGGACGCAGCTCCACGGGCAGCCCGTCCAGCAGGCCCGGCCACAGCTCGTAGTCTGGATCGCCGTAGGGCGACATCGCCGACTCGTGATCGAAGACCCGGATGAACACGCCGTCGGGGGTGAACACGACGGCCCACTCGTCGCCGCTGCCGTTGCTCATCAGCGCCGCCTCATCCGGGCCCCAGGCTCGGGTGTAGGCGTAGTACGCGGCCCCGCCGTCGATGATGCATTCCAGCGCGGCCAATGCCTTACACCGCTGCCGCAGCCGGTCGATGGAAGGCAGTCTGGCGGCGATGTCGTACGCGGTCACCGGGTGACCCTACTGGGGCGGCCAGACAGCGACTCGGCAGGTCCCGAGCTGCCAGGTATCGACGCCCACGACGGTTCACTCTGCTGCGCCGCGCAGCTCGTGGAGCGGATCCTCGGCCGGACGTGGTGGGCCGGGATTGAGCGGGCCAGGTTCGTCGTCGTTGGTGGGTAGGTCGGCCAGGCTCAGCCGGTGTCCCCCGTTGCCCACGAGCCGCCATACCGGTCCGGCCGGGCTGTGTCCGTTGATCCGGTCCCGGGCGCAGGTGGCGATGGTGAGTGTGGCCAGGGCGTCGGCGACACGGTGATCGTGACGGGCGGCGTCGGCGAGCTTGGTGTGGAAGTTGCGTTCGCGTTCCCGGCTCGGCAGGGAGAACAGCAGGATGTGGCCGGGTCCGCCGTCCATCCGTAGGCGCCGGTAGGGGTCCAGCTTGTCGCGTAGGCGCGGGTGGTCTTCGGTGGCACGGTCGTACTCGAGCCAGAAGCCGACGCTGCTGCGGCCGTTGGTCCACACGCCGTGTGCGTCGGGGCGTACCCGTTGTCCGAAGGCGGCGGCTGTCTGCTGCTCGGACCACCAGCGGGTCAGCCTCGCCTCGGGATGACGGCGCCCGTGGGCAATGAGGTCGATGAAGAACTGGTTGGTCTCGATGGTGTGCTGCCGGATCCGGTTGGACAGCACCGAGTCCGCGGCGAGTGCGACGGCTTTCGGGGTGGGCGGGGTGTTACCGCGGGCGAGGGCCACGAAGCGGGCGGAGAGCCGGCCGGGTACCCAGTAGACCTGTGCGGGTTGACCGGGGTAGCGCAGGACACGGTCGATGAAGTCGAGCCGTCGCAGGGTGTAGAGGCGATGGGCGCAGGTGACCGGCGAGTCGAACAAGACTGAGGTGATCTGGTCGGTGGTGAGGGAGGTGTGGTCGGAGAGCAGGAAGGCGATCACCCGATCGCGAGGGCGAAGGCGGGCCGAGACGTCGGAGAGCGTGGTCGTGGAGCGACGGAGGGTGGATCGGGATCGGGGGGTCACGGGGCACCCCCCGATCGGAGGATGTCCCCCCGGTGGGACTGTCGGGACGGCTGATCATGACTCATGTACGTCTCCTAGCTGCGCTGTTGGGTCAGCAGCGACGGATTGCGGGCTGTTCGCAACGACCGTGTCCGGGCCGGACCGCCGACCAGGCTGCGAACCCACTCCGGTGTATGGAGTGGCATGTTCCGGCGTCAGTCGCTGCGACGGGATGTCTTGCCTCGATCGCTGCCGGCGAGGCGCTTGGCGAGCTGCTCGATGGCGGTCGGGTCTGTCGCGTTGCCGCTGGCAGCGGCACAGGCGGCCCGGATGTGTGTGGCGGCGCCGACCACGGGGCGGGGTGGCCGGGTGTGCAGGGTGAACGCCGCGGTCTCCCGATTGCCGATGACCAGCCTCGCGGCTGCCTGGTAGGCGTCCAGATGGCTCAGATCGTGTTCGGACAGTTCGGGGAACATGTGCCGGGCCATCTGGTGCGCATCCTCGGGCGCCACGTTGAAGGTGATCTTGTTGCGGGCGTTCGCGCTCAGGGCGAGCTGGGTGGGTCGTGGCAGTTGAGCAAGGTCCTGGTGGGCCAGCACCAGGCTCATGCGGTAGCCGCGGGCTTCGGCGAGCATGTCGTCCACCGAGCCGGGCAGGTTCAGGAAGTTGTGGCACTCGTCGACGAATACCGTGCAGTCGCGTCGTTTGTCTTCGGGCAGTCTCGCGCGGGCGGTGGCAGCTTGCCAGGCGCGGGCCAACACGAAGGAGCCCATCAGTCGGGAGGTGTCCTCGCCGAGTTGGCCTTTGGGGAGGCGGGCGAGCAGGATGCCGCCGTTGTCGAGCAGTTGCCCCATGTCGAATGAAGAGCGGGGCGTGCCGAGGGTTCGGCGTGGGAAGTCCCGCAGCAGGAATGCTCTCAGCCGGGCCATGACGGGTCCGATGACCTGCGCTCGCACCGGCGGCGGCATCGACTCATACCAACTCCAGTAGCCGAGCAGGCCTTCTGGGTCGTCGAGGCCGTCGGTGAAGGCCATCCGGAACTGGCGGTCGTTGAGCAGGGGTGGCACCAGCGCGAGCGTGGCGTGCGCCTTTCGCATCAGGGTGAGGCAGGCGACCCGCAGGGTGTCGTCGATGCGCGGTCCCCAGTGGCGTTGGAAGATCTTGCTGAAAATGGAGACGACGTTGTCGACGGCGAGGTCGTGGTCGTCTCCGGAGAGCGGGTTGAAGTAGCCGCCCTGGTCCTGGTCGGGGTCGATGAGGACGACCCGGTCGGCGACGGTCTCCGGCAGCCGGTCCAGGACATCGGTGACGAGGTCTCCCTTGGGGTCGATGACCACGACGCCGCGGCGGGCGGCCACGTCGTCGAGGATCATGTTGACCAGGAAGGTCGATTTGCCGACGCCGGTGGAGCCGAGGACGTGCAGGTGCTGGCGGGCATCGACGACGGGTAGCCCGACGGCGTGACCGCCGATCTCGGCGTGTCCGAGTTGTTTGACGCCGCGTCCGCCGGCGGGAACCTCGACCGGCGCTGGCATGGGCTTCGCGCGAGCGCGTCGGAGGCCGGGCACGGCCAGGTCGGTCGGTAGGGCCGCGACGGCGGCGAGCTCACCGGCTCCCAGCAGGTACCCGGAGCGCAGTGGTCGTGCGGACAACACCGCGGCGGGCTGCTTGAGCCGGACGCGGCGCAGTCGTTGGCGGGCGGTGTAGACGCCGTAGGCGGAAGCGACGCCGTGGGCGAGGGTCTTCAGTCGGGCCCGCAGATTCTCTTCTGCCACCTTTCGGGGGTTGGTGTGGGCGACGCCGTAGCGGATCGAGGTCTCCCACAGCTGCCCGGCTGCGAGTTTGTCGACCGCAGCGCGGGCGTCGCGATCGCGTTCCGGATCTGTCGGTACCGACCGGGTGGCGGCGGCCCGAGTGGCCGCGGGGGCCCGGCCGGGCCCGGGCACGATCAGTTCGAGCAGTCCGCGGAGCCAGGCTGTGGGGTCGAGTAGCCCTCGTGCGGGCTGGCCACTGCGGAGGGCCCCGGTCCCTGCGCGGAGCCGACGGATCTGCCGGGGTGTGGCTGGGCGGGTGAGTACCTGCACGCAGGCGTACTCGGGATCCTGCAGCCCGGACAGCGCGGAGATCAGCGGTCGCAGGGGGTCGCTGTCGTGGTCGGTGACGATCGGGTACCAGGCCGCGAGGGTGGGAAGCAGGGCGCCGCCCTCGTCGAGGGTCGCCAGGGGTATCGGCGCGGTGGCGTCAGTGACGGCGGCGGTGGCCCCCGGCCAGGCGCCGGTGATGGCGGCGAGGACGGGTCCGGTGGGCACTGTGCCGGGCAACCAGATGTTGATGGTCAACTGCCGGCCCGCCCATCGGTATTCGAAACCGACGTGTGGGGTGCCGTGGATCAGGCGTCGCCATCCGGCGGGGCGGAGGATCTCGGCGCAGGTCGCCCACCAGCGGGCGGCGCTGTCTGGGTCGACGTCCGGTGGTGGGGTGATGACGACCTGGTGGGCGTGACGCAGTAGCCGCCGATGCCGCCAACTGTGCAGTTGTCCTCGCGCGATAAGTACGACCAGCCCGAGGGCGGCGATGACGATGGCGAGCCACGGACGGTCGGTCACCCACCGGAAAGCGTTCACGATGGCGTCCGCGATCGGGTTGGACGGCACCGGCGGAGGAACGAAGGGCAACGGCGGCGGTGTCGATGAGGCGAGCGCTGTCACGGTGTCTGCCCGTCGAGGTCGCCCGTGACGCAGAGATCGTGTTCCCGGTGGGAGGACACGGCGTGGGCGCCTACCCGGTTGGCGCCCGCGAGGAGGAGGCTCTCCCCGCGTTGCGCTGACAGCAACATCCGTGCCTCTCCCCCGGTCAGGTTGAAGCTGTCGGCGACGGCGGCGATGGCCTGCGGGGCCTGGCGCATGAGGAGCTGGGTCGCCGAGTTCGCGACGACGGCCTGCCCGAGTTCGGAGCCCAGCAGGTCAGCGGCGTCCTGTGTCACCACGGACACCCCGGCTCGCCGCTTGCGGGCGGCCTTCGCCAGCCGGTTGAGGAATCGGACGCCTTCGCCGTCGCGCAGCAGGGTCCAGGCCTCGTCGACGATGACGAGGCGGCGTGGGTCGGCGGTCGGGCCGTCGGCGGGTGGGGCGTCGACTGTGCGCCAGATCGCGTCGAGGGCGAGGAGCATCCCGGGGGCGCGGAGTTCATCGGCGAGCTGTCGGGTGGACCAGACCACCAGGTGCCCGGTGGGGCCGGTGGTGGTGGGTCCGTCGAAGAGGTGGTTGAAGCTGCCGGTGGTCCACGGGGAGAGGCGGGCGGCAAGGGTGAGCGCCGGCGGTGTGGCGTCGCCCTCCAGTGCCGCGGCGACGTCGCGCAGCAGCGGAGCCGGGCGGGCCCAGGTGGTCGGTTCGTTGGTGATGCCGGCAGCAAGGTACGCGGCGTTGACCGCCCGGTCGAGGGCGGCGCGCTCGGTGGGTGCCATCGCACCGTCGTGGCCGCCGGCGCCGAGCAGGACGTTGATCAGTGTGTGCACGAACAGGGCTCGCCGGTTGCGGGCGTCGGGTCGGTTGTCATCGGCGGCGACGTCCAGCGGGTTGAGTCGGACGTCGGGTGCGCCGAGTTGGATGACGGTGCCACCGACCGCTTCGGCCAGTCGCAGGTATTCGTCTTCGGGGTCGATGACGTTGACCTGCACTCCGTCATAGAGGGAGCGCAGCGTTTCGAGCTTGATGAAGTACGACTTACCGGCGCCGGATCGGGCGAGTACGACGCTGTTGTGGTTGTCGGCGGCCCAGCGGTCGTGCCAGATGATGCCGTTGGTGGCGGTGTTGACCCCGTAGAGCACCCCGGAGGCGCTGGGCGGGTCGCCTGGCAACGGGGCGGGCAGATCCCCGGAGGCCAGGGGCATCGCTGCAGCGAGGGCATCGGTGTCGAAGACCCGCCGCATGCCGATGCTGTCTACGCCCATCGGCAGGGTCGACGTCCAGGCCGGCAGTTGCCGCCAGGTGGCCGGGACGGTGTCGAGCATGACCGAGGCGGCGGTGGCCCGTACGTGGGCGACGGACTCGGTCAACTCGTCCAGGTTGGGGGCGTGCACGGTGACGTAGTGGCCGACCCGAAACAGGCGGCTCGCGCCGCGGGCGACCCGGTCGGCGAGCTCGGCGGCGTCCGCGGCGGCGGCCTCGGTGCTGGGGTCGTCGAGGCGTCCGTGTTGGGCGTCGGCGCGCCGGGAGGATTCCAGTCGGGCGCGTTGGCGGCGCAACCGGGACGCGGCGACCTGCGGGGCGAGCGGCTCGATGTGAATGACGACGTCGGCACGACCGGGCCAGCCGGTCAGTGGGAGCAGCCAACCGGCCCCGACCTCCGCCGGGTAGCCGTTGACGATCAACGTCGAGGCGTACCCCTCACCGATCTTGAGGTAGCGAGGGGTGACCTCCACGCTGGCCGGGCCGATCAGCGCGGCGAGGGTGTCGGCCTCCGCCGTCGGCGGTATCGCCGGGCGGGCAGGCCGACGAGGACGAAGCAGTCGCAGCAGGTTCACGACGGCTCCTCGGCGGTGA
The DNA here is from genome assembly GCF_011927785.1 of Micromonospora profundi. Lineage (NCBI taxonomy): Bacteria > Bacillati > Actinomycetota > Actinomycetes > Micromonosporales > Micromonosporaceae > Micromonospora > Micromonospora profundi. Next base: position 3,447,316 of record NZ_JAATJK010000001.1, read on the forward strand.
TGGGCTCGTTAGGTAGGGCCCGTTCGCCGGGCACGGGCAGGGTGTAGGGGTCGACAGCGGCGGCCAGCACCGCGCAGACGGCAGGGCCATCCAGTACGCGGGTGCTGGCGCCCAGGCTCTGCAAGGCACCAGCGGTGTGCTCGGCGGCGCGCAATACGTCCTGGTCGCGGCGGGTGCCGGTAGCCGTATGGACGATGGTGACGGTGCGCCACAGCGGCTGCCGCTCGTCCTCCAGGTCGAGGAGGAACTCGGCGTAGTCCGCAGCGGCGTCGGCGAGCGCGGCGTTGGGCAGCAGGTCCGCGGCGTCGGCGATGCGCTGCGCGTGCCCGGCCAGGTCGACGCGTTGGGTGGAGACCACGATCTGCACCGGGGCCGTCAGGCTGTTGAGCCACCGCGCGTAGGCGCCGACCAGCGCGGCCTGCTCCGCTGGGGTGCGGAGTCCGAGGTTGACGGTGCTCACGGCGACCAGCGCAGCGCTGGTACCGCCGAGGTCGACCACCCCGTTGGTGGCGATCGACCGCGCCGGTAGGCGCAGTGGCGTCGGCGGGGTCAGCTCACCCTCGGCGCTGCTGGGGACCGGCGCCCACCGCGGCGCCTTGAGCACCCCGCCGGGTGCGGGAACCTGCCGGCGTGGGGTGCGGGAGCCGCGAACCGCGGCGAGCAGCCAGGCGTCCAGACTCAATCCGTCGCGGCGGCCCAACGCGAGGACGGTTGCGGCGCCGAGCAGCGGGACCAGACCGCCGAGCAGGACCGGCATCGGCAGAACATCGAGCAGCCCCCGAAACAGCAGGTAGGCGATGGCCACGGCGGCGGCCAGGATGGCGACCTGCCGCGTGGTCAGGTTGAACAGCAGGCGATCGGGTGTTTCGACGTCAGCGGGAATCCTGGCACGAAGATCGACATCAGACATGGGGTCTCCTCAGGCAGTGGGTCGGGTCTGGGGCGTGAGGTGTCAGCCGGGCAAGCCATTACCGGTGTTGTTGCGTCGGGCCGACGGTCGGGAGGATGGAGTCGGCGGCAGAGGGCTGGTGGCTTGCGATCGCGCTGCCGCTGACGCGCGGGTGGTGCGCGGGCCGTACGCCGCCGTCGACGGCCAGCCCGTACCGCTCGGGGTTTGCGCCGCCGCCGGCCCCGGCCCGATCGACGACGGCGCCGCTCCGAACCCATGCGGTGGCCGATTCGTCCCGCGCAGGCCCTGGGCCGGGGAGTCCGCCGGCCAGCCGGTGCCGGAGTCGGTATAGGCCCACCATCGACGCCAGCGGGGCATGCGTTGGGGCATTGCGGTGGCCGGGGTCCGCCCGGACGGAACCCTCGGTAGAGCACGCTCCGCAGGGGCCGGTGCCACCGTCGGCACGGTCCTGCGCGGAACCGGTCCGGGCCGTGGTCCGCCGCCAGTCGGTCTCGGCAACGATGGGCCGGTCCCCGGTCCCCCGGGGCCGGTCTGGCCGGCGGCCGCTCGCGCCGCCGACAGGCCGGCCTGTCGCCCACCGCGCCACAGGCCCCCGGTCAAGGCCCGACTGACCTGCTGCACGATCGCGACGCGGATGAACGCGCCAACGACGTTGTTGGACTGACCCCCGGTGACATAGCGGCGCAGCAGGGCGGGGATCTTCACCACGGCCAACAGCAGGCAACAGATGATGAACAGGTTGAACGTGCCGGTTGGGTCGTCGGGCAGGCCGAGGGCGGGCAGGTTCGCCGTCGGACTGAGGAAGACGGGACGCCGACGAGGATGCCGACGATCCAGACGACCAGGTTGTTGATGACGGTCGGGAGGTTGTTGACGGCGAGCAGGTCAGGCGCTCCGGCGATGGCCTGCGCAGCCGGGCCGAGCAGGACGCTGGCGTTGGTCGTAGTGGACAGGGACAGTCGGTTCAGGATGCGGCGCATCGGTGGTCACCTCCCGCCCCACCTCTCAGTGGGGCGTACTCGAAAGCGGTTGGGAGGCGCCGCCCGTACGAGCGGGGACCGTGGAAGCACTGCTCCTTCCACACCGGGTTCGGTTTCGTGGTGAGCACGGACCTGGAGCCGGACCGAGTCACCACCCGTACCGGGCGGCGCCCGAGACCGCTCGCGTACCCCGGCTGGCGTGTCGGAGGGGTGATCGGTCTCGTGACCGCCAAGAGCCCGTGTTGGGCCCGGTTTCCCGGGGCTGACCGACCAACGCGTGGCCAACCGTCACCCAACGGCGCCCGGTCACTGACCGGGCCACGCCCGCAGGGACGTGCGGCGGACCGGCTTGGCCGGGCGGGAACGCAGCCGGACGTGGGCGAGTTCCCCGGCGCGGATCACATCGACCAGCCTCGACTCGGCCCGATCACGCCAGTGCGAGGCCAACTGTCCCGCGATGCCCCACCGAGCGGCAGCCGCTTGCACCGATGCGCCTTCCAGCCGCGTCTCGGCGATGATGTTGGCATCGTCGGCGTCGATCACCCCGATCGCCACCGCGCGGGCCAGAACGAACTCCGGGTGATCCCACGGCTGCAGCGGGGTACGTGGCCCAGGCGGCTCACTGTCGAAGGGTTCGGTGGTGACGTCGGCATACCGCACCTTCAGGCCCGCCCGCCCGGCAGCGTCGAGCATGCGCGGGAGGATCCGCGGCTGATCGACGTCCACCCGACGCATGAGGCGGTCCCAGAAGGTCCCCAGGATCTCCGCGTCGATATCGTCGCTGTCGCCCCGGTAACTCCGCGCCAGCCCACCGGCCAAGGCCCGCAGGCCGGGCATCGCGAGGCCGACCGCCCCCAACCCCCAGCCAGGGCCGTCCTGGCGCGAGCGGACAACAAGTTCCCGCCACACCAGGTCGCGTACCTCTCGCGAGGTGTCCCGGTCAAGGAGGAACCGCTTCAGCTCGTACAGAGACATCAGGCGGTCCGGGCAGCCGTTGAACCGGCGGCCGTCGAACTGGAGAGTCGTGGGCGGGTCGACGAGCAGGTCGAACGCGCGCTGGGCGGAGTCCAGCGGAGATTCGGGCCATTCGGAGAAGGAAGGCATCGCGGTACTCCCGGTGTGCGGCGGGCTGCCGCCGGCGGCGGTAGCTCTCGAGGCTCATCCACACACGCGCACCCAACACAGCCTGCCGTTCATCGATGGTCTACTCCGCAGAGAACCGATCAAGAACCGGGTACACATACGACTGTTGTCCGCAGGCCACAGCGCTGAGCCGTCCTGTTGGCCAACAGGACGCCGTTCTTCGCTGGACCGCGGCCGAAGCTTGTTGACAGGGCTTGTTCCAGCAGTTCAAGGGACTGTTGGCTGGTGTTGGGTAGAAACTGTCGACGCCGCGTGAAAACTGGATCTGGATCTGGCCCACTTTCCGTGATCAGGACTGACCCGGCTCGGGGTGCCGAGTCCACTGTGTAGGGTTCGTCGTGCGATCGGCTGATCTTGTTGCGGTCCTGCCTCATCTGGCACCTGTCGTGGTTGAGCGAGTGGATCGGCAGTCAGCTGGTCTGCGGATATGGGCGCGAGCGCGAGCCCGTCGTGCGGCGTGTACCGGTTGTGGGCGTCGGGCCCGGCGGGTTCACAGCCGCTACGAACGTCGACTCAGCGATGCCGCGGTGGCTGGCCAGCCGGTGGAGATCCGGTTGCGGGTCCGCCGGTTCTTCTGCGACACGGTGCGCTGCCCGGTCCGCACGTTCGCCGAGCAAGTCAGCGGGTTGACCTGCAGGTATGGGCGGCGTAGTCCGCTGCTTCGTCAGACGCTGGAGAAGATCGGGCTGGCGCTTGCCGGTCGAGCGGGTGCCCGGCTGGCCGGCCGCCTCGGTCTGGTGACCAGCCGCAGCAGTGTCCTGAGGCTGGTCCGCGCCCTGCCCGACCCGCCGGTCGGGAGGCTCACCGCGGTGGGCGTGGATGACTTCGCCCTGCGCCGAGGCCGCTGCTACGCGACGGTGCTGGTCGACGTCGACACCCGCCGGCCGATTGATCTGCTACCCGATCGGGAAGCGGCAACCCTCGCCACCTGGCTGGGGCAGCATCCGAGCGTGCAGGTTATCTGCCGAGATCGCGCCAGCGCCTACGCCGAGGGCGCCCGCACCGGAGCGCCGCAGGCTATCCAGGTCGCCGACCGGTGGCATCTGTGGCACAACCTCGCCGAACACGTCGAGAAGACCGTCGCCCGTCACCACGGCTGCCTCACCACCGCGCCGCCGCAGCCCGCACTGACGGCCACGGAGGACCTGATCCAGGTTGCCGTCGATGCCACTGCCCAACGGGCAGAGCAGGGACTGTTGGTGCCTCGAACCCGGCGCCGTTATGAGCAGGTTCAGGCGCTCTGGGCTGAGGGCCACAGCATCCGGGAGATCACCAGGCGACTCGACCTCGCCCGCGGCACCGTGCGCCGCTTCGCCCGCGCCGGCAGTGTCGATGAGCTCCTGGCCAAACCTCGCGCCGGGCGGCCCAGCATCCTCGACGACCACCTCGACTACCTGCACCAACGCCTCAACGATGGCATCACCAACGCCACCGAACTGTTCGCCGAGATCCGCGCCCGTGGCTACCGCGGCAGTGCCACCACCCTACGCACCTACCTGCAACCCCTACGAGCTGTCGCCACGCCACCACCAGCCCGACCCCGGCCGCCGAAAGTTCGCCGGATCACCACCTGGTTGCTGCGCCACCCCGACGCACTGCACCCCGACGACCAAGTCGGCCTTGCCACGATCCGTGCTGCCTGCCCGCACCTGAACGCTGTTGCGGACCACGTCAACGCGTTCGCGGAGATCCTTACCGGCCGCCACGGGCACCGCCTCAATGCCTGGATCACCGCAGTGACCGCAGACGACCAGCCCGACCTGCACTCGTTCATCGCTGGTCTGCGCCGTGACCACGACGCCGTCCTCAACGGCCTGACCCTTCCCTACAGCTCCGGCGTCGTCGAAGGACACGTCAACCGAATCAAAATGATCAAGCGACAGATGTATGGCCGCGCGAACCTCGACCTGCTCCGCAAGCGAGTCCTGCTGAGCTGACCGGGTCAATCCCGATCACGGAAAGTGGGCCAGATCCAAAATTCGGCCGGCGTTGACAGAAACCTTGCCAACAAGGCGCGGCCGACCCGCTAGGAGACTGGTGCATCAACCGCGCGCACGGTCTGCTGCAAGGTTGAGGACCGGACGGTTCGACGTGGTCCGAACAGCAGTCCCCCCGGGCACCCGTCCGCCGTTGGGTCGAATCTCGTCGTCGTTGGGTGACAGCGCCCCGCTGTTGGGCCGACCCGGCGGGCCTCCTGACAGCAGGTTGCCAACCGTTGGGTGGCCGTTGGGTGGCCAACGCACTGCTCCCCCCCGCAGAGTCGCCGTCACGACCGCTCTTGGTGGTCGTGAGCACGGGCCAGCCGGTGTGGAAGCCACCCACCGATGACCAGATCCTCCGCGACACCCGAGAATCCCAGCGGGCCGAACCCATCGTCCCGAGACAGCAGACACGACCCATCCGCCGACAACTCCACCTTCGGCCACCACCGCGACTTCCTTCACGTCGACGTCATCGTCGATGGCTCGCCGATCTGGATCTCGGTGTGGCGCAGCGGCGCCCTTGGCGAGATCCGCGAGTCCACGTTCCGCCGCCTGCTGGCGCGTCGGATCATCGCCCTCTACAGCCGGCGCGGCGCAACCGTGGTCGACTTCGACGGCGACCCCACCGTTCGCGACGAGAGCATTGCCGCGGGCCGCACCTACCGCCCTGTCACCCATGCTGCGGACCTGGCCAGCCTCGACACCGCGGAGCAGGTCGACCTGGTCGTGCTGCGCTGGCCGCGACCACAGCCGCTCGCGCGACCCGCGCCGATCGACGGTGCGGTGGCCGACCTCTTCCGTGCCCTCCGGCTGGTCATCACCCCCGACGGCTTCGCGGTCCTCATCATCGAGCAGCGTCCGACCCAACCGGTGCCCACCGAGGTCGTGCACCTGGCCGGGCTTGTCCCCGAGGCTCACGCCGGTGGGATGAGCTACCTCCAGCATGTCCTCGCGATCACCGCACCGGTAGGCCTCACTGCGGACAGCGCAGACGCCGGACGGTCGGCGGCCAGTCGGCACGGCTCACCGACTCACCTGCACCTGCTGGTCTTCGTCGTACGAGCAGGCCACCGTGACTGACCAGCCGGAGACTGCCGCCCACCATCGCCCGTCACGTCGCCGCCCAGCCCGTCCGCGGGTACGGCCGATCAGCTACCGACAGGCGTGCGCCTACATCAGCGCCCACCACCAGCAGCTCGAACGACCGCAGGGACACACGTTTTCCCTCGGACTGACCAACCACGCCGGCAACCTCATCGGGGTCGCCATGGTCGGCCGTCCCGACGCCCGCCACCACGACGGCCTGACCGCCGAGGTCACCCGCTTGGCGACCGACGGGCCACGCAACGCGTGCTCGGTCCTGCTCGCCGCCGCGTGGCGAGTCGCCCGACGCATGGGCTACCAACGCATGATCACCTACATCCGTACCGACAGGCCCGCCGCCGGCCTACGGGCCACGGGTTGGAAGGTCGTCACCGAAACGCCTCCCGTGCACGGGCGAAATCGGCTCAGCCGGCACCGAGCGCCGCGCCGCACCGGCGACGCAACCCGCACACATTGGCAGGTCACCACCGAGGACTGGCGTACCCGAACCGAAACCGCCGACCGCGTCCCCGGCAGGCCAGAGAGGAACAGGGCCCACGGTGACCGGCCACACCGCAGCCACGCACGCACCGGCGGATCAGTTCGTCTACCACCTCGACAAGCCCACCGGCACCCTGCGGCCGGTCCTCGACAAGAGGCCGACCTGGAGCGTCACCCCATGCCGATAGACGCAGGAAAGATGCTCGCTGGCCTGCCCGCTCCGTGGCACGGTTTCCTGGAGGACTGGCATCGGTCATTGCGGTCCGGGAACTATCCGGAGACGACCCGCTACAACTATCTGCTCGCCGCGGCACAACTGGCCCGCTACCTGCAGGATCGCGCGGAATCGGCACCTGACACGTCGGAGGCAGCACACGATCCCACTGCCGTGGCCCGGGCACACGTGGAGGAGTTCCAGGCGTGGATGGTGGAGACACGCTCACCCGCAACCGCCCTGAACAAGCACAAAGCTCTGCAGCAGTTCTTCAAGTGGCTCGCGCTCGACGAGGAGGAGATCGATCGGTCGCCGATGGAGCGGGTTCGGCAGCCCAAGACGCCGCAGAAGTTGATCCCGATCATGCGTGACGACGACACGCGACGCATCCTGGATACGTGTCGTGGCCGGGCGTTCGTCGACCGGCGAGACGAGGCGATCATCCGCCTGCTGTACAACACGGGTGCCCGGCTGTCTGAGGTCGCCAACCTTCATGTTGACGATGTCAGCCTCGCCGACACGGACACCGTCCGCTACCACGGCAAGGGCGCCAAGGATCGCCGGGTACGGCTGGGACCCAAGACGGCTCGTGCCATGAGCCGCTACCTCCGAGCGCGGTCCCAGCACAAAGGATCACTCCTTGCCGAGCTCTGGCTTGCGGATCGCGGCATACGGGCACTTGCCGCCAATGGCATCAAGCTCATGCTGAAACGTCGCGGCCGCCGCGCCGGCGTCGCCAACGTCCACGCCCACCGCTGGCGGCACAACTTCGCCCACGAGTGGAAGCGCGCCGGCGGCGACACGGGCGACCTGATGCTGCTGCTCGGTTGGACCTCAGACGACATGCCCCGGCACTACGGCGCCAGCGCAGCCGCCGAACGCGCCCAGGAAAGCCAGTCTCGCGTCGGGATCGGTGAGCGTGTCTGAGCCCGAAGAACGGACAGCCGGGTCGACGGGGCTGACACCGGAGCAGCGTCGACGCCGGGCACGCATAGCCGCCCACGCATCCTGGGCCAGAACGACCGACCGCCGCGCCCGCACGGCAGCGGGGACGCAGGGCTTCCTCGATCGCTTCGAACGACAGGTCGACCCCGAGGGCCTGCTCGACCCGGATGTACGCGCGGAAATGGCGCGACACGCCAGGACGGCGTACATGTTGCAGCTGGCGGAACGGTCCCGCAAGTCCCGCCGTCGGCGTACAGATACGAGTCCATAGGCAGGTACGCCGTGACGTACAAGGATCGGCAGGGCAGAGGGCTCCCCCGACGGCTGTCCACGGGTCCCATCGCCGCGCGGGCGGCGGTGCCGTCCGGTCACGCTGAGTCGAGGCATGGAGGACGAACACGAGCGAAGATCGACATGAGCCATGCAATTGATCAACTGTCATCGACGTGGCTTGCCGGGCCCTTATCATCCGAAGCATGGTGCGGGTTGAGGCTGTCGTCGACGTGTTCGACCGAGCTGCCGAGCAGCTGCGGTTTCCCGAGCCGGAACACCCCCACAGCTATCTGATTGCGGCTCGGCTACATGCCTTCAGCGACGCCGAGCGCTGGGCGCTGGTCGTCGACACCGTCGGTTACAACCCACGCGCTGCCAACGTCGTCGACGTGCTGCATGCTCTCGGCAACTGCCTCAGTGGCACGAACGAGACTTGGAACAGGCGGTTCGTCAACCGTATCGATAATTTCGCCGACCTGTTCGAGGACGGTCCGGCGGCGGCCTTGTACCGGCAGGTGCCATTGGTCATTCGGGGGCAGGCCGTGCCGGTAGCCGCCGCTGCGACGATCTCTCCGGAAGACCTCTTCAGACTCCTCACTCCCCAGTATCGCGATCTTCTGCTGGCCGAGAATGCCGAGGTGCGTCAGCTCGTGCCGGCGGACCTACCGCAGGTGCTGTGCCTGGACGACTGGCACCACACCGCTCTGCGGGTCCGGCCACCGAGCCCTGAGCGCGAACGGCGACGACAGATACACGAGATGCTCACGCGCCACGCATCGCCGCAGGAATGGGTGCCATTCGAGGTCCGCCCGAGCGACATCGAGACCTACCAGCAGATCGGCGAGGTGTTGGCCACCGCCGACCCCTCCCGCTACCGGCCGACCCTCCCGGGAAACACGCACTGGAGCAACTGGCCAATGTCAGGGGCGCTGTGACGGCGCGCCAAGATCCGGTGCGCGCGGATCGCGGCAGATGAGTGCGTTCATCTGAGGATTGGTTGCGGAGCAGGCTGGAGGGGCGAAGCTTTATCCGGCTCGATCACCCGTCGCTGATCTGTGCCAACATCTCGGACATCGGTACCGGCCGGCGGGACACCGTGCTGAGATCCTTGCCTTCACGGGTCCATGGTGGTGGCCAAGTGTGGATAGCTTGGTCGAGCCCGCAGGCCGCAACCTCGTCGGTCCATCCAGACCAGCGCACCTCCTCGTAGAAGCCGGTGACGCCTCCGCCCAGCATCGCCGCCAACCACTGGCCGTAGCCGATCTCACAGTCCTCCCAGCGCAGGGTGTCCGGGGCGAAGTACCGGATTGTCGGTGTCGCTTCGGCCGGGGCCACCCAGGCGAACTGCCCGCCCAAGACGTCTTGTGCCACAACGATTCCGCCGCCGATGCCTTCGTTGATCTCACCGAGACTCGCCAGACGGCGCTGCTTGTTGCCCGATCCCAAGACACGAAGCCAACCGTGATCGATCACTAGGCCACCGCTACGGTGGACCACGGCGCCCAGCCAAGAACGGCTGGTCACCTGCAACCGCAGCAGCTCCGCGTCGGCCTGGCGCGCATCGGCGGCCAGCACCTCCACCGGATATGGCGCAGCGGCTGCAGCCGCCTCCACCTCCGGCCACGCCGGATCATCGCTCTCGACTAGCTCGATCAACGGACGCACGCGCGGACCCTATCTCGGCCCAGATCGCCGCACACCATTCGGCAGTTCAGGATGCCGGGCTCCACGAGACGCCGAACACCGAGCGTGACGGCTCGTCGTCTACCTGCGCGCACGGACGGCGGCATGAGCGGACACCGAGTTTGCCTTTCACCGCTTGTTGATCAACGGTCACGAGCGGCGACACACGTTCGGATGACCGCGGAGCGGTCTCATGTCTCGCATACTGTCCGGCGTGAGGTCGACGGCGGTCGAAGGAGCGAATGCGTGAAACCCGCCCGGGCACTGCTCGTCGCTCTGCTCGGTTTTACCGTCGTCGGCGTTGCGGTAACACTGGTTCTGGCCAGCATTGACCTAATGAAGGCGGATCAGCTGGCGAGCGTGGCTGGCGCGGTGGCCGCGCTGATCGCGTTGGCGCTATCCGTGCTGAAGTCCCGGTCCCTGCCCGACGCTGTCGTTAACGACGACGCGATCTACGGGCGGCTGGCCGCTGCCGCCGAGGAATTTTTCAGCGTGCAGGTGCGCATCGCGACCGGTGGTCATGGCCGCGAACTGCCGCTGCGCTGGGTCGCAGATCCTGATCTCGCCGGTGATGCCGAAAGCCTGGCCGGTCTCGTCGCATCAGTGCGGCCGAAACCACTCATCATTATTGGCGACGCCGGGGCCGGTAAAACGACGCTCCTGACGCTGCTCGGTCGCGCGTTGCTGGCAGACCGCAAGGACCGCCAACCGATCCCGATCCTGTGCGCGGCGGCCTCGTGGCAGCCCGACCTGGAGCTTCCGGAGGCAATCGTCGTGCGGACCCTGGTCGCCACTGGATTCCTGGCTGGCCCGGGGGTGTCTGACGAGGCCGCACTCGCGGGGCAACTCGTCCGGCGAGGGCTCGTCCTGCCGCTCATCGACGGGCTGGATGAGCTCCCCGAGACGGAGCGGCTCAGGGCTGCCGCGGCACTGGATCAGCTGAGCACCGGATACGTCGCTACCTGCCGGACGACGGAGTTCGCGAACCTGCCTTCGACGGCGTTGACCCGGGCTGTGGTCATCCAGCTGATGCCGGTCACGGGTGGCGCCATCGGCGATTTCCTCGCCGGGCAGGATCCGGTGACGGCGGAGCGCTGGCGGCCCGTCATCGATCAGATCGCCGCCGTTCCGGCCGGATCGTTGGCGAGGGCTCTGGCGACGCCGTGGCTGGCGGTGCTCGCGCGCGACGCGTTCGCGAGCCGAACTGCGGATCCGCGCGTGCTGCTCGACAGCCAGGATCCCGAGGGCCTGCTGGTCGAGCGGATGCTTGAGCGCCTACCGGGGCGGGCCCGCACCTGGCTGGCGGAGCTGGCCGAGCTCAGCGCCCGGTCGCCGAGCGAGATCGTCTGGTGGCGGCTCACGACTGTCGCTGGTGGCCCAGCCGCCGCGGCCGGTTGGATCCGTTGGGTCGGTCTCCTGTTGCTCATCGCGGCCACGGCCGGTATCGCCGGGAGCGGCGCCCCCGCCCTCGCGCTGGCTGCGGCGATCGTGCTGACCCTGAGGGCCGGCCTGATCGAGCGCCGGCCTGGTCCGCGTCGAGTGGCATGGCTGGGCTGGAGCGACTTCGGACGGGCGGCGATCGAAGCGCTCGCCGGCTTTGTCATTATCCCTGCGGTGCTGGTGTTCTCGGCCAGACCCGAGTCGCTGTTGCTGTTCATAAGCACGCATCGCATCGAGACGAACCTCGCGGGTGGTGTCGGCGCCGTGACTATGGTCGTCGTCATGGTCACCGGCCGGCGCCGGTCGCCGGCAGCGCCCAGATCGCTGCAACAGGACCAGCTCGCCGCGATCCTTCGCGCCCTGTCGGCCGCCGGCCTCGGGGGAGTGCTGCTCTGGGCCGCGCCTGCTTCTCCCGCACCGGCGACGGTGATCGCCCTATCTGTGTTGTTGCTGCTCCTGGTGGTAGTCGACGACAGCGCGTGGGGGCAGTACACGGTCGCTCGGTTATGGCTGGCCGGTCGAGGGCGGCTGCCGTTCCGGCTCGGCCGGTTCCTAGCCGACGCCGAGCGGGTCGGAGTCCTGCGGCGGGCCGGGCACGAGTACCGGTTCCGCCACGCTGGGATGAGTGAGGTGCTGATCCGCCGGGCCAGCGCACGGCGAGGGCCCGCCGCGGCGGTGGTCGACGAGATGCTGGTGCAGGTCCTCGCGCTGCCCGCGGTGATCGAATATCTGGCCCCGGCGCCGGCCGAGCGCCGCGAAGCGCTCGAGCAGCAGGTGAGGCGCGAGATCGCCGCGGACCCGGTGGCCGTGCTCGAGAGCGGCTCGGCCCAATATGAGCGGTTCCGGCAGGCCCGCCGGCAGCTTGTGGCGGCGGCGGTGCCGACCTGGGCGCGATGGAGCAGCGCGTACGGGATGCTGGCCGGCGTCGCAGCAGTAACGGCCGTGTTCGGCTTCGGCAACGCGCTGTGGTCGTTGCGGATCTCGCCGCTGACCGGGCCCGTCGCCGTCACCGTCGGCGCGGTCTTGCTGGGCGGCGTTGTCGCGCACGTGGCGGGCCGGCGCGACCGACGAGGCCTGGTCGCCACCTGTCTGACCCTCATGGTGCTGGCGTTCGCGGCGTTGCTGATCCTGGCGGGTGCGGCCTTCCGGCGCGCCCCGGGGGCGGAGTCACTCGTCGTCGTGGCCGCCGTGGCGGCGTCACTGTTGGGCCTGTTGTGGGTGGGGACGCGACAGCACGCCGATGCCTGGCACCGCCTCCGTAGTGACGATCCGTCGCGATGGCCGGAGCCCGGACGCTCGACCCGCCGGTACGACGAGGCGACGCGCCAGGCCCGCGAGGACTGGTTAGCGGCCATGGCAAGAAACTGGATCGTCCCGAAGATCTGGACCACCCTCCGACAGAACCGCGACGGGTATTCGTTGCGGCTCCCCGTGCTCAACCCTGGCCGGCTGGGCGATGTCACCCGCACCGAGCAACTGGTCGAGAACGCCGCCAGCGGTCGCGTCGCCTGGGTGTTGCGGGAGCTTGAGGGAGCCAGCATCGGGATCAGCGGCCCGCGCGGCACGGGTAAGAGCACGGTGCTGCAGCGGTATTGCACCGAGCATTTTCGGGCCGACGAGGGCGACGTGCTCGTGCTCGTGCAGGCACCAACCACCTACGATCGCCGCGAATTTCTGGTGCATCTGTTCGCCGAGACCTGCGTTCAGCTCGGCGCGCCACCGGCGGCTCGCTTGGAGGCACACCGATGGTGGTCGCGGGTCCGGGCGCTGCTCCCGGCCGTCGTGGTCCTAGCGGGTGTCGTTTTGATCAGCGGTGTCGTCTTCGGAGCTGAGGTCCTTGCGGCCTTCGTGGCCATTTGGCAGGCGCCGCGGACCTCGGCGTATGTCCTCGGTGGTCTGCTGATCCTGACGCCACTGCTGTGGCGACTCTGGCGCGACCTGGTCCGGCACCGATCCAAGGTGGCCCCGAGTCCGTCAGCGGCCCTGGCGGAGCGCCATCTGCAGACGCTGCGCTACCAGTCCGTCTTCTCGCGTAAGACGGGCGGCAAGTTCGCCATTCCCGGTGGGCTCGACCTGAGCGCCGAGGGCCAGGTGCAGCGGACCGAGCAGCTGCGGACGTACCCGGAGCTGGTCGCGCAGTTCCGGGAGTTGCTGTACGAGGCGGCCCTGGAACGCCGCCGTCGCGGTCAGCGCATCATCATCGGGGTCGACGAACTCGACAAGATCGGGTCGGCGGACGACGCCGAGCGGTTCATCAACGACCTCAAGTCTGTGTTCGGGGTCCGCGGCTGCTACTTCCTGGTCGCGGTTTCGGAGGATGCGCTGGCGGCGTTCGATCGCAGGGCGCTCGGGGTCCGCACCGCCTTCGACAGCGCCTTCGACCTCATCATCGCGGTCGGGTCGCTTAGCGTCACCGAGGCCGGGAAACTTCTGCAGGTGCGCGGCCTCAGCGTGCCGGAGCCATACCTGTGGCTGTGTCATATATTGTCCGCAGGCCGACCGCGTGAGCTGTTGCGAACCGTGATGGCGTTGGCGACGATCAGCTCGGAGCGCAAGATATGGGCCATTGACAAGTTGGCCATCGAGCTCGTGGCGGCCGACTTTGCGAGCATCCTCCGCTCGCAGGTCCGAGCGGCCGAGATAGCCGCCACCCAGCAGCATGAGGCAGTGCGGTGGATCGTGCAGGTGCACGAGGCGCCGATGACGGCGGAGTTGCTTGAGAAGGCGTGCACTGACATGCCGTCCGTGGAGCGGACCGACCCGATCTCGGCCATCCTGGTGCAGACCCAGGCATACCTGTACCTCGCCGCGACCCTGCTGCGGGCTTTCGCCGAGGATCCGCAGTCCACCGTGACCACGCTCGGCCCCGTCTCAGGCGGTCCGCCGGTCGAACGGCTCGTGCAGGCCAGGTCCCGGATCACGGCCCACCCGGACCTCGCGTGGCCAGCCATCGACGACTTTCGGCGGCTCATCGGGCTGCCGCTCGTCGAGCGCGAGCCTTAACCACCTCTGGTCGGCGCGTGGGTCCGGCGGCGGTTGCGCGCCGCGGATGGCCAGGACGTTCGCGGCCAAGGCGATGGCCGAGCCGGCCAGCACGCCGCTCTTGGCGTCGCATCTTCGAGTGCGCTGTTCTCGGCGGATCCGAACGCCGAGCCGCGCGCCACTGGTAGACCACCCGTTACGCAACGTCACCAATCTGAACGTCGACCGGTCCGACAGGGGGTCGGGAATGTCGATCAGCCGATCAGCGGAAGGCCAGCCACTCCGATGCAGCTCCCTACCGGAATCTGCACCGGAGCCAGGGACGCCGAACCCAATCCTGCCTCGACCCAGCCCGCCGATCGACGACGAGAGCAACGCGGTCGGCCAAGCCGGTACTCGGATCGACCGACCGAGTTGCCCGCGTCTACACCCCTTCCCCGATGCCCAGTTGCACCTGAATCTCCTGGGCGCGTTCGGCCGCCGCGCTGGCGCCGTAGTGCCGGGGCATGTCCTCGGAGGTCCAACCCAACAGCAGCATCAGGTCGCCCGTGTTCCCGCCGGCGCGTTTCCACTCGTGGGCGAAATTGTGCCGCCAGCGGTGGGCGTGCACGTTCGCGACGCCAGCGGCGAGACCCAACCGCTTCAGGCGAATCTTGATGCCGTTGGCCGCCAACCTCCGCCCACCGCGGTCGGCGAGCCACAGATCCGGCAGTTCCGAACCCTTGTGCTTGCCACGCGCCCGTAGGTAGCGGCTGATGGCCCGGGCCGTCTTCGGCCCGAATCGCACCCGGCGGTCCTTGGCACCCTTGCCGTGGTAGTGCACCGACTCCGTGTTCAGGTCGACGTCATCGAGCAGCAGGTTGCCGACCTCCGACAGCCGCGCCCCGGTGTTGTAGTACAGGCGAATGATCGCCTCGTCGCGCAGGTGCGCAAAGGTCTTGCCCTTGCAGGCGTCGAGGAGCTTCTTCGTGTCCTCGTCCCGGATGATCGGGATCAGCTTCTGGGGCGTCTTGGGCTGTCGAACCCGATCCATTGGAGACCGGTCGATGTCCTCCTCGACCAGCAACCACTTGAAGAACTGCTGCAGACCTTTGTGCTTGTTCAGCGCAGTCGATGCCGACCGGGTCTCGATCATCCACGCCTCAAACGCCTCAGCATGCCCCCGGGTCACCTCGGTGGGGTCCTCCGCGGCGTCGGCGGCATCAGGGTCGGGCGAGTGCTCGGCCAGGTATCGGGCCAGTTGCGCGGCGGCGAGGAGGTAGTTGTACCGCGTCGTCTCCGGGTAGTTGCCCGCGCGCAGCGTCCGGTCCCAGTCCCGCAGGTATCCCGCCCAGGTCGAGGACAGGTCGGTCGTGAGCTTGGTCAGGTCCAGTAGAGCCATGTCGGTCACCCGTCGAGTCAAGGGGTCGATAAGCGGCGTGCTCGACCTCGACGAACCACCGTGAACACAAAAAAGAGGGTTCCCACAGGCTCTGACCTGTGGGAACCCTCTCGCTGTCGGGACGGCCGGATTCGAACCGACGACCCCTTGACCCCCAGTCAAGTGCGCTACCAAGCTGCGCCACGTCCCGCCCCCACAAGGTTTCCCCTGCGACAGCCGGTACAGCTTAGCGCAGCACCCGCCGCCCGTCCGCACAGGCCCCACCGGGCTCAACTCGGCACACTGAACCACCACACACCCCCTACAGCGTCCTAGGAGGGTGGGGTGAAGAAATGCCGGATGGACAAGGCGCGTCCATCCGGCATTTTCCGTGCGAGCAGCGTCAGCCGTGCGCCTTGCCCCGACCGCCGGGGCCGAGCTTCTTGCGGGGGCGGACGGAGATTTCGATGGGGCTGCCCTCGTACCCGAATTCCTCGCGGAGCTTGCGCTCGACGAAGCGCTGGTAGCCGGCGTCCAGCGGCCCGGTGGTGAAGAGAACGAACCGTGGCGGCGCCACCCCGGCCTGGGTGGCGAACAGGATGCGCGGCGCGCGTCCACCGCGTACCGGGTGCGGGGTGGCCTGCACCAGCGCGGTCAACCACTGGTTGAGGTGCGCGGTCGGCACCCGGGTCTCCCAGCTGGCGAGCGCCTTGTTCAGCGCCGGGGCCAGCTTGTCGACCGCCCGGCCGGTCATCGCCGACAGGTTCAGTCGGATCGCCCAGGGGATGCGGCGCAACTCCCGGTCGATCTCCTTGTCCAGGTAGTACCGGCGGTCGGCGTCGACCAGGTCCCACTTGTTGAACGCGATGACGAGCGCCCGGCCGGCCTCGGTCACCATCGACAGGATCCGCTGGTCCTGTTCGCTGATGGGCTCGCTGGCGTCCAGCAGGACGACTGCCACCTCGGCGGCGTCGATGGCCCCCGCGGTACGCAGGCTCGCGTAGTACTCGGTGCCACTGGCCTTGCCGACCCGCTTGCGCAGCCCGGCGGTGTCCACGAGCTGCCAGGTCTGGCCGCCGATCTCGACCAGGCTGTCCACCGGGTCGACTGTGGTGCCGGCGACCGAGTCGACGACCGCCCGGTCTTCACCGGAGAACCGGTTGAGCAGGCTGGACTTGCCCACGTTCGGGCGGCCGACCAGCGCCACTCGACGCGGCCCGCGCGGCCGGTTCTCCACGATCGCCGGCGCCTCGGGCAGCGCGGCGAGGATGGCATCCAGCAGGTCGCCGGAGCCGCGCCCGTGCAGCGCGGAGACGGGGAACGGCTCGCCGAGGCCGAGTGACCACAGCGACGTGGCCTCCATCTCGATGGAGGTGTTGTCCGCCTTGTTGGCCACCAGGATCACCGGCTTGGCGCTGCGGCGCAGCATCTTCACCGCTGCCTCGTCCACGTCGGTGGAGCCCACCATCGCGTCGACCACGAACAGCACCACGTCGGCGGTGACCACAGCGATCTCGGCCTGCGCCGCGATGGCCGCAGCGCGGTCCTTCGCGTCGGGCTCCCAACCGCCGGTGTCCACCACTGTGAACGCCCGTCCGTTCCACTGCGCGTCGTACGGCACCCGGTCCCGGGTCACCCCGGGGACGTCCTCGACGACCGCCTGTCGGCGACCGATGATCCGGTTGACAAGCGTGGACTTGCCCACGTTGGGGCGGCCGACGACTGCCACCACCGGCTGCGGGCCGGTGGGTTCCTCGACGGCGACCTCGGGCTCACGCAGTTCGACCCAGCCCGCGCCGTCGCTACTCATGCCACACCCCGCTCGGCGAGCAGGTCACGCAGCCGCACGACAACCTCGTCGATACCCAACTCGGTCGTGTCCAGCACGACGGCGTCCGGCGCCTGCGCCAACGGGTTGACCTTGCGGGTCGAGTCGAGCCGGTCCCGGCGCGCCAGGTCGGCGGCGGTGGCCGCCACGTCTGCGGCGTCCTCGGCGCTCCGCCGGGCAGCACGGGCCGCCTCGGAGGCGGTCAGGAAGACCTTCAAGTCGGCGTCCGGCGCCACGACCGAGCCGATGTCGCGGCCCTCGACCACCATCCGGCCGGCGTTGACGATCATTTCGCGCTGCCGGGCGACAAGCAGCTCACGGACCGCCGGCACCGCGGCCACGGCGGAAACCGCCCCGGTCACCTCGGCGCCACGGATGTCCGTGTCGACGCTCACGCCGTCGACCGTCACGCCGTACCCCTGGGGGTCGGTGCCGATGCGCAGGTCCACCTCGCCGGCGACCTTGGCCACCGACGCGGCGTCGGTGAGATCCACGCCGGAGCGCAGCACGGCCCAGGTGACCGCCCGGTACATGGCACCCGTGTCCAGGTAACGCGCACCGATGCCGGCGGCGAGCCGCCTCGACACGGTCGACTTACCCGAACCGGACGGCCCGTCCACAGCGACCACACATCGCCCGGTCCGTACGTTTTCCTCCACCGTGTCCTCCTCAGCCCGTACCTCACGGACGCCCGGTGATTCGGCGCCGCAAGCGGTTGTCAATCGTCATCAATCATCCCGGGCCCTCTGAAGGGCCCGCGCGCGAAGCCGCCGGAGGCGACCCACGCCACCCGCGCGGCCGCGTCCCGGCCGTCACGCAGCCTACCGGCTGCCGTACCCCGAACCCGGGGGTCAGTCACCCACCGCCTTGAACAGGGCGGCGACCTCCGCGTTGGTCAGGCGCCGGAGACGCCCGGTGCGCAGGTCGCCCAACCGGATCGGCCCGATCGAGGTACGCACCAGCCGGGTGACCGGGTGCCCGACCTCGTCCATCAACCGCCGGACGATGTGTTTGCGGCCCTCGTGCAGGCTCAGCTCCACCTGGGCGCTCTTGCCCAGGGTGCCCACCACCTTGAACGAGTCGACAGTGACCGGCCCGTCCTCCAGCTCGACGCCCGCGAGGAGCCGCTTGCTCAGGTTGCGCGGGATCGGCCCGACCACCTCGGCCAGGTAGGTCTTCAGCACCTCGTACGACGGGTGCATGAGCTTGTGTGCGAGGTTGCCGTCGTTGGTGAGCAGCAGCAACCCCTCGCTGTCCGCGTCGAGCCGCCCCACGTGGTAGACCCGCTGCTCCACCCGGTTGCCGATGAACTCGGCCAGCTCGTTGCGGCCCTTGTCGTCCGCCATGGTGGTGACCACCCCGCGCGGCTTGTTCATCGCCACGTAGACCAGGCGGATGTCGACCTGGAGGCGCTCGCCGTCCACGTGGATCACGGCGGTGGCCGGGTCGACCTTGTCGCCGAGCTTGGCGACCCGCCCGTCGACAGTGACGCGGCGGCGGAAGATCAGGTCCTCGCAGGCACGCCGGGAGCCCACGCCGGCGGCGGCGAGCACCTTCTGCAGGCGCTCCGCCCCGTCGTACACGGGGGCGTCGGGTTTGGGGGAACGGTTATCGGGTCGCATCAGCAAGCTCTTCTACGTCGTCGGGCAGGAAGGGGGCAAGGGGCGGCAGCTCGTCGACGGTGTTCAGCCCGAGCTTCTCCAGGAACAGCGTGGTCGTCCGGTAGAGGAACGCCCCGCTGTCCGGTTCGGTGCCGCACTCCTCGACCAGGCCGCGGGTGACAAGCGTACGGATCACGCCGTCGCAGTTGACACCCCGGATGGCCGAGATCCGCGACCGGGTCACCGGCTGCTTGTAGGCGACAACGGCCAGAGTCTCCAAGGCCGCCTGGGTCAGTCGCACGGACTGCCCGTCCAGGACGAACCGCTCGACGTACGTAGCGTATTCCGGCCGCGTGTACAACCGCCAACCGCCGGCCGCCCGACGCAGCTCGAACCCGTGCCCCGCAGCCGTGTAGCCGGCGGCGATCTCGTCGAGCATCGGCCCGATCCGCTCGGCCGGCTGCTCCAGCACCTGCGCCAGGACCAGCTCACTGACAGGCTCGTCCACCACCAGCAGGATCGCCTCCAGCGCGCCGCGCAGCTCGGCGTCGGACAACTCCGGCGCAGGCTGCGTGACAGTCGTCACCCGCCGCCGCCCCGCCAGGCCGTCCCGCCGGGGTACGCCCCGACCACCGCCCAACTCCCCCACGCCAGCGTCAGGTTCATCCGAGATCTTGGAGGATTCCGGCCCCTCCAGGGGCAGTTCGCTTCCAAGATCTCGCGGGGTCATGGGCGCGGCGGCGGTGACGGGTTCGGGTCGGTCGCTGTCGGGTGTTTCGCCGACTTCGGCGGGGTCGAGGGCGTCGCCGGAAGACTCGACCAGATCGGATGTGTCGCGGGACTCGGTGAGATCGGACTCGACGGAGGGCTCGGCGGAGGCGGACTCGTCCCGGGACTCGGTCACTTCGGCGGTGGGTCGGCGAGGGCGGTCCCATGGGGGGATCCAGGCGGCGGCCTGGTCGGCCAGGGAGTCCCGACGCTGCTCGTCACTCATTGCGCTCGCCCTCCGTCGTTCCCGTCCGGTCCACTCCCCCGGCCTCACCCGCCCGCCCCAGCTCCTGCACGGGACCGGGCACCCGCTCGGCACCGGGCACCGGCACGGAAGCGGGCTCCCCGTCGGCAGCGAACTCCGGCAGGGGAGCGGGCTCCCCCTCGGCAGCGGGCAACGGCACCGGCACGGCAGCCGAATCGGGGTCGGCGGGGGTGCCGGCGTACTCGTCGACGTGCAGCTCGGTCTCGCCGTCGACAGGGCCGGTCCAGCGCACCGTCAGCTCCTCAAGGGCCTGCTCCTGGACGAAGGACACCAGTCCCTCCCGGTAGAGCTCCAGCAACGCCAGGAACCGCGCCACCACCTCCAGGGTCGCCTCGCAGTCGGCGCAGAGCAGCGAGAACGTCGCAATGCCGGCCCGGCGCAGCCGGGAGGCGAGGATCGCCGCGTGTTCACGGACGCTGACGCGGACCATGTGCACGTGGGCGATGGACACCTCCGGCACGGGCTTCGGGGTCATCGCCTTGACGGCCAGCTTCAAAAGCCGCTGCGGGCCGATGCCGAGCACCAGGTCGGGCAACGCCTCGGCGTACCGGGGCTCCAGGCTGACCGCCCGCGGATACCGCCGGCCGCCCACCGCCTCCAACTCGGCGATGTGCGCCGCCGCCTCCTTGTACGCCTTGTACTGCAGAAGCCGGGCGAAGAGCAGGTCCCGGGCCTCCAGCAGGGCGAGGTCGGCCTCGTCCTCGACCTCGGCGGAGGGCAGCAGCCGGGCCGCTTTCAGGTCGAGCAGGGTCGCGGCGATGAGCAGGAATTCGCTTGCCTCGTCGAGGTCCCACTTGTCGCCCATGGCCCGGATGTAGGCGATGAACTCGTCGGTGACCGTGTGCAGGGCCACCTCGGTGACGTCGAGCTTGTGTTTGCCGATGAGTTGCAGCAGCAGGTCGAACGGGCCGGTGAAGTTGGCCAGCCGGACGGTGAAGCCGGAGGACTCGGAAGCCTCCGCGGTGGGGAGCACACCGTCGACCTCGGCGGCCATCTCGGCGGCGACCGCCGGCGCGGTGGCCTCGTGCGGCCCGGCAGGCGGGTCGATGGGTGGCGCGGTCACCGGACGACCGTAGTGCACGAAGCGGGCACGGGGTGTTCCGGCTACCGCTCCGACTGGGCGGCGATCACCTCGCGGGCCAGCTGACGGTAGTTGCGCGCCCCGGACGAGGCTGGGTCCATCGTGGTGATGGGGGCACCGGCCACGGTGGACTCGGGGAACTTGACCGTCTTGGTGATGACCGTCTGGTAGACCTTGTCGCCGAACGCCTCAACGACCCGCTGCAACACCTGACGGCAGTGGGTGGTGCGGCTGTCGTACATGGTGGCGAGGATGCCTTCGAGTTCCAGGTCGAAGTTGAGCCGCTCACGCACCTTGTCGATGGTGTCGAGCAGCAGCGCCACACCGCGCAGGCTGAAGAACTCGCATTCGAGCGGGATGAGCACGCCGTGCGCGACGGTCAGCGCGTTGATCGCCAGCAGGCCGAGTGACGGCTGGCAGTCGATCAGGATGTAGTCGTACTCCTTGCGCACCGTGCGGAGCACCCGGGCGAGTGCCATCTCGCGCGCGACCTCGTTGACGAGCTGGATCTCGGCGGCGGAGAGGTCGATGTTTGCCGGCAGCAGGTGCAGACCCGCCACGTCGGTCTTGATGACGACGTCCTCGGCGATGATGTCGTCCTGCATGAGCAGGTTGTAGATCGACAGGTCGAGGTTGTGCGGGTTGACTCCCAACCCCACCGAGAGCGCGCCCTGCGGGTCGAAGTCGACGAGCAGGACCTTGCGGCCGTACTCGGCGAGCGCCGCGCCCAGGTTGATGGTGGTGGTGGTCTTGCCGACGCCGCCCTTCTGGTTGGCCATCGCGATGATGCGCGCCGGGCCGTGCCGATCGGTAGGCATCGGCTCGGGGATGGGCTTGCGCATCGTGTAGGCAGCCGGGTCCGCAGGACCCAGGTCCGCGCCGAGCGTGGCCTGCTGCTCGCGGAGCTCCGACGTCCAGGTCTCGGCACGGTCACCGTTGCCAGCCATGTCCTCGTTGCCCCCTCCCGACGACCCACCCGGCGTCGGAGCCGTCCGACGTCCTTCGCGGCGCCGCTGCGCACCCCGGTCGTATCGCTCCAGGAGGTCCGCGCCGATGCCGACTGTACGCCACCGACCAGCAGGGCGTTCGGCACCGGCCCGGCGTGTCGGGCCACCGCTGCCAGGGTTTCAGCCGAGGGCGCGCGGGTGGGCGGTGGCGTACACCTCGCGCAGTCGCTCGACGGTGACGAGCGTATAGACCTGGGTGGTGGTCACCGAGGCGTGCCCGAGCAGTTCCTGGACCACCCGCACGTCGGCGCCGCCGTCGAGCAGATGGGTGGCATACGAGTGGCGCAGGGTGTGCGGGGACACCGCCGCCGGCCCGTCGACAGGCAGGCCGGCGCGTCCGGCGGCGCGACGCAGGATCGCCCAGGCGCCCTGCCGCGACAGCGCTCCCCCACGTGCGTTGAGGAAGACCGCGGGGGTGCCCCGGCCTGCGGCGGCCAGGCCGGGGCGGGCGCGGACCAGGTAGGCGCGGACCGCTTCGACGGCGTACCCACCGATCGGCACCAGCCGCATCCGGCCTCCCTTGCCGCGCAGCAGCACAGTGCCCTCGTCGCTGTCGAGGTCGTCGATCGCGGCGCCGATCGCCTCGGAGATCCGCGCGCCGGTGCCGTACAGGAACTCCAGCAGCGCCCGGTCGCGCAGCGCGAGGGGCGCGTCGTCGCCGGTCGCGGTGACCGGGCCGGCGGTCTCCAGCAGCCGGACCACGTCGTCGACGGGCAGCGCGCGGGGCAGCCGGCGGGGCGGGGTGGGTGGGCGGACGTCGCGGCTGGGGTCGGCACCGGCCAGCCCTTCGCGCAGCGCGAAGCGGTGCAGGCCGCGAACGGCGCTGGCTGCGCGGGCGGCGGACGACACCGCCAGCGGCGGGTGCGCGTCGTCGCCGGCGCGCAGGCGGGCCAGATGCGCCTCGACCATCCCGGGGCCGACCGACGCGAGGTCGGCGACGCCGGCGGCGGCAAGCGTCGTGAGATAACGGTCCAGATCCCTGCGGTACGAGGCGAGGGTGTTCGCGGACAGGCCACGTTCCACTGTGAGGTGGTCGAGGTAGCCGCGCACGGCACGGCGCAGGGCCGGCGCGGGCTCGTCGCCCGCGCCGGCCCTGGCCGCGATGCCGGTCAGTACGCCACCGTTCTAGGCCAGCGCGTCGGCCAGCGGGAGCACGTCCATGCCGTGCGCCTCGGCGACCGGCCCGTAGGTGACCTTGCCGTCGTGGGTGTTGAGGCCCAGCGCCAGCGCCGGGTCGTTGCGCAGCGCCTCGCGCCAGCCGTTGTTCGCCAACTCCAGGGCGTACGGGAGGGTGACGTTCGTCAACGCGTACGTGCTGGTGTTCGGGACCGCGCCGGGCATGTTCGCGACACAGTAGAAGATCGACTCGTGCACCTTGTAGACCGGGTCGGCGTGCGTGGTCGGACGTGAGTCCTCGAAGCAGCCGCCCTGGTCGATGGCGATGTCGACGAGCACGCTGCCCGGCTTCATCCGGGAGACCAGCTCGTTGGAGATCAGGGTCGGGGCCTTCGCGCCGGGCACCAGCACCGCACCGATGACGAGGTCGGCGTCGAGCACGGCCCGCTCCACCTCGTACGCGTTGGAGGCGACGGTCTGCAGGTGCCCCCGGTAGATGGCGTCGGCCTGACGCAGCCGGGCCACGTTCTTGTCCAGCAGCAGCACCTCGGACTGCAGACCCAGCGCGATGGCGGCGGCGTTCATGCCGGAGACACCGGCGCCGATCACCACCGTCTTGGCCGCGTACACGCCGGAGACGCCACCGGGCAGCACACCCCGCCCGCCGCCGGTACGCATCATGTAGAAGGCGCCCACCTGCGGGGCGAGCCGGCCGGCGACCTCGGACATCGGCGCCAGCAGCGGCAGCGACCGGTCGGGCAGCTCGACGGTCTCGTACGCGATGCCGGTGACCCTGCGGTCGATGAGCGCGTCGGTGCACTCCTTGGAGGCGGCCAGGTGCAGGTAGGTGAAGAGCACCTGACCTTCGCGCATCCGGTGGTACTCCTCGGCGATCGGCTCCTTGACCTTGAGCACCAACTCGGCGGCGTCCCACACCTCGTCGGCGGTCGCCAGGATCTTCGCGCCCGCCGCCGCGAACTCGTCGTCGGTGATGCTGGAGCCGACTCCGGCGCCGGATTCGACGAAGACCTGGTGGCCGCTGCGGGTGAACTCGTTGACGCCCGCGGGCGTGATCGCCACGCGGTACTCGTGGTTCTTGACCTCGCGTGGGATTCCGACCTTCACGATGCAGACACCTCTCTTCGGGGCTGCGTCCCCCGACTGCTCGGTGCCGCAACGGCCCCATTGCCGCCACGGTCCACCGGTCCCGTCGGCGGCAGTCTAGGCGCGCCCGGCCCCACCGAAAGCCAGCAGTGTGGCATCCGGTGGTCGGGTGTCCTGACGGTGTGTCAGGGCACCCACCAGAGGCCGGCGGTGCCACCCCACCTCAGCCGTCAGGACAGTGTTCGTCATTATCGTCCCATCTGTCGGGCGCGCATGCGGACAGCGGCCGAGTGGATCACTAATGTGTCCGCCCATGACAACTCCTCCATACCAGCCCGGCTACGGTCCGGGCCTGTCCGACAAGAGCAAGGTCGTCGCGGGCATCCTCGGCATCCTGCTCGGCACCTTCGGTGCCGGTCGGTTCTACACCGGGCACACCAAGATCGCTGTGCTCCAGCTCGTGGTCAGCATCGTGACCTGCGGCGTCGGCGCGCTCTGGGGCGTCATCGACGGCATCATGATCCTGGTGAACGGCGGCACCGACGCACAGGGCCGCCCGCTGCGCGACTGACCCACCGCACCGACGTGAGAGGGGCCCCGCGGTAGACCGCGGGGCCCCTCTTCCGCGTACCCCCGGAAGGGTTTGCGGGGTCAGCGTGGCAGTGGCGTGTCCGCCCGGCGCAGCGCCGAGAAGCCGGTGTCCCGGGCGCGGGCCGCGGCCAGCAGACCGGCCACCGCGGACGCGTTGGTGATCTCGCCGGCCAGGACCATGCCGACCGCCTCGTCCAGGTCCATCCGGACGATCTGGAGGTCGGCCTCCTCGTCGCGGCGCTCGTGGCGCTCGTTCGCCGGCACGTCGGCCAACTCCCGGGCGAGGTAGACCCGGACCAGCTCGTTGGTGAACCCCGGAGAGCTGTGCAGGTCGACAAGCACGTCGATCCGCGCGGCCGTGAGGTCGGCCTCCTCGGCCAGCTCCCGCAACGCGGCGGCCGGCAGTTCCTCACCGGAGACGTCCATCAGCCCGGCCGGCAGCTCCCACAGGTGCCGCCCGACCGGGTGCCGGTACTGCCGGATCAGCACCACCTGGCCGGCGTCGTCGAGCGCCACCACCGCCACCGCGCCGACGTGCCGCACGATGTCCCGCAGCGCGGTCCCGCCGCCGGGCATCGTCACCTCCTCGGTGACCACGTCGAAGATGCGACCCCGGTAGTGCTCGTCGCGGGAGCGCACCTCGTAGCGGTGTTCGACGGCGCTCACGACGCCGACGCGGCCTTGGTCGCGGCGCCGTTGCGGGCGGCCTTGCGCGTCGTGGGGGCCTCCCCCGCCGGGTCCAGGTCGACAGGCAGCTGGTCGGCCTGCGAGTACGCCACAGCGGCCTTCACGAACGAGGCGAACAGCGGGTGCGGTCGGGTGGGGCGGCTCTTCAGCTCCGGGTGCGCCTGGGTGGCCACGAAGAACGGGTGCAGGCTCCGGTCCAGCTCGATGAACTCGACGAGCCGGCCGTCCGGCGACGTCCCGGAGATGCGCAGACCCGCCTTTGTCAGCGCGTCCCGGTAGGCGTTGTTGACCTCGTAGCGGTGCCGGTGCCGCTCGCTGACGTCCGTGCTGCCGTACGCCTCGGCGACGAGCGAGCCCTCGGTAAGCGTGGCCGGGTACGCCCCGAGCCGCATGGTGCCGCCCAGGTCGCCCTTGCCCGCGACGATGTCCTCCTGGTCGGCCATCGTGGCGATCACCGGGTGCGCGGCCTGCTCGTCGAACTCCAACGAGTTGGCCCCGTCCAGGCCGGCCAGGTGCCGGGCCACCTCGATGGTCATGCACTGCAGGCCGAGGCAGAGGCCGAGCAGCGGGATGCCGTTCTCGCGGGCGTACCGGGCGGTGCCGATCTTGCCCTCGATGCCGCGTACGCCGAACCCGCCCGGGATGAGGACGCCGTCCACTCCGGCCAGGGCCGCCGCGGCGCCGGCCGGGGTGACGCACTCGTCGCTGGGCACCCAGCGCAGCTGCACCCGGGCCCGGTGACCGAAGCCGGCCGCCCGGATCGCCTCGCTCACCGACAGGTACGCGTCGGGCAGGTCGACGTACTTGCCGACCACCGCGACGGTCACCGTGTGCCGGGGCCGGTGCACGCGCTCCAGCAGGTCGTCCCAGCTGGTCCAGTCCACGTCCCGGAACGAGAGGCCGAGCCGGCGCACCACGTACGCGTCGAGGCCCTCGCGGTGCAGCACCTTCGGGATGTCGTAGATGCTCGGCGCGTCCGGAGCGGCGACGACCGCTTCGGCGTCCACGTCGCAGTAGAGCGACAGCTTCTCCTTGAGCTTGACCGGGATCTCCCGGTCGCAGCGCAGCACGATGGCGTCCGGCTGGATGCCGATGTTGCGCAGCTGCGCCACGGAGTGCTGGGTCGGCTTGGTCTTCAGCTCACCCGAGGGCGCCAGGTAGGGCACCAGCGAGACGTGCAGGTAGAAGCAGTTGTCCCGGCCCAGGTCGTGGCGGACCTGGCGGATCGCCTCCAGGAACGGCAGCGACTCGATGTCGCCGACGGTGCCGCCGACCTCGGTGATCACCACGTCCGGCACGACGCCGTCGTCGTCCGGGTCGGCCATCGCGAGGATCCGCGACTTGATCTCGTTGGTGATGTGCGGGATGACCTGGACGGTGTCACCCAGGTATTCGCCGCGCCGCTCCTTGGCGATCACGTCGGAGTAGATCTGGCCGGTGGTGACGTTCGCCTTGCCGGACAGGGCCCGGTCCAGGAATCGCTCGTAGTGCCCGACGTCGAGGTCGGTCTCGGCGCCGTCCTCGGTGATGAAGACCTCGCCGTGCTGGAACGGGTTCATCGTTCCCGGGTCGACGTTGAGGTAGGGGTCGAGCTTCTGCATCACCACGCGCAGACCGCGCGCGGTCAGCAGATTGCCGAGGCTGGAGGCGGTGAGGCCCTTGCCCAGCGAGGAGGCGACGCCCCCGGTGACGAAAATGTGCCTGGTCGTCCGTGCTGATGGGGCCAAGGCCTGCTCCCGTGTCGTCTGTCGCGGTCATGCAGACCGCCGTGCTCGATCACCAAAGTGATCACGCGATCCACGGGATTCCACGGTAACACCTCTGCCGCGGGTAGTCGCAGGCCGCACCCCGAGCCCGACGCCACCGGGTCACCACGACGACGCCAAGCGGTCAGGGCGCGGCAACTCCCGTCGATCCTCTGTCGGTTCGCGCCTGCGGCGTAGTGTCGCTCGGCACCCGCTGTGTGGGGGCCGCCGGCGGCGCCAGCGAGCCCTCTGCCGGGCGGTCACCAAGCGGCGCGTCCTCTGCCGGGCGGTCGCCGGGCGGCGCGTCCTCTGCCAGGTGGTCGCCGGGCGGCCGTGCGTCGCCGCCGGCCCCGTCCGGGCCGGGATGCGCCGGACCGTCATCCGGCGCGGGTTGCGGCGGTCCCTCCTCCGGCGCGGGATGCGCCGGCCCGTCGTCCGGGACGGCGCTGGGCGGCGGTGTGACGGACCGTGGTGGGCCGGCGGGCGGGGCGCTTATCGGCCGGGGGTGAACGGCCCCGAGCGGTCCTCCACCGCCGGTCGGGCCGTCGCTCCCGCCGGCCGGGCCGGCGCCGCCGGAGCCGCGATCGTCGTCGGCGCCGTCATCACGGGTACGGCCCGTGCCGGGGCGGGTCCGGTCCGCGGCGTGCCCGAGGACCCGCAGCGACGCCAGCGCGGCCATCGGCACCACAAGGGCGGCGGCCGCACCGGCCACGTCCAGCGCCGCGCCGTCGAGCAGGCCACCGAGCACCGCCGCGACAGCGGTGCCGGCAAGCGCGGCCCGTACCGCCGGGTAGATGCCGAACAGCCGCATCAGCCCACCCCAGGGCTGCATCAGGGCGAACCACACCACGAGCGCGCCGACCAGGGCCAGCACTGTCAACGGGCTGTTCACGAGCGTCTCGAAGTTCGCGGTGCTGGAGCGGTGCACGGTGAACCCGCCGGTGCCGTCGCCCACGGCGGACAGGAACCGGCCCAGGCTGCCGCGCTCGGCCGCCGGACGGCGCAGATCCACCACGGCGAAGCCGATCCCGACGGCCAGGGCGGCCATGGCGGCCCACGCCAGGCGGCTGATGGTCAGCCAGCCACCGGTGCTGATCACCGCGGCAACGCTCAGGCCGGCCGTCAACGCGATGGCCCCGACCGGATCGGCGCCCAGGTACGGGCTGCCGACCACCACGACGGCGAGGCCACCCACGGCGACCATCACCGCCGGCCGCCAGCCCCGGTGCACCCGCTGGGCGAGCCAACCGCCGGTCAGCAGGGCACCGGCGAGGAACACTCCCAGCCCGACGGTGCTCAGTCCGGAGTACCGGCCGCCCTGCAACGCCGAGTAGCCCACCACGCCGTTGAGTTGCAGGCGGGCTCCGGTGAGCACGTCCAGCCCGACGACAAGGGTGGTGAGGCCGGCCACCGCGCCGAACGGGCCGAGAGTGTTCGCGTACCCGGGGGCGAACCGGACCGCCGCCGTGCCGCCGGCCACCAGCAGCGCCGTGACCCCCGCGAAGATCCACCCGGGGTGCTCGCCACGCCACCAGGGGACGGCGTCGGCGAGCAGCGCGGCCGGCACTGTCAGCGCCGCCGCGACAAGCAGCACCTCCACCACCGCCACGACCCGCGGTGACGCCGGGGTCGGGCCTGCCGGTCCGGCGTGCGGGCGGGCCCTGCGCAGCAACGGCAGCACCGCCAGGGCCAGCAGCACCTGCACCCCGGCGAGCAGCGTGAAGAACCTGCCGGACACGGTCCGCTGGGCGGCTGCCTCCCGATCGGCGTCGGCCGGAGCGTTGATCGCGGCGGTGAGGTCGCCGGTGCGTTCGCCAGTGCTGACGGCGGGCCGGCCGAGGAACATCCGCTCCGGCATCGGCCGGCCCAGAGCGGCGAGGGCCGTCGGCGCGAGGTCGACGAGTTGCAGGTAGCCGTCGCGGCCGGTGCTGGCCGAGGTGAGCCAGCCGCGTTCCCAGCCCGGCCCGTCGGCGACCGCCACGTGCAGCCGCGACGGCTGCTCGGTGTCGGAGATCCCGGCGACAAGCACCAGCGACTGCGGTGGCCGGGCGGCCAGCACCCGGGCCAACTGGGCGTCCGCCGCCCGTGCCTGCTCGGCACGCTCCGCCGCCTCGGCGCCGTCCACGGTGCCGAGGTCGACGATACTCAGCACGCACGAGCCGAGCAGCGCGCTCGGATCGGCGGGCAGTCCCGCGGCGTACCTGTCGACCCGGCCGAACGGTCGGGCGGCGGCGACGGCCGCGCCCGGACCCACAGCGACCGAGCAGCGCACCGACTCCGACAGCGAGCCGGGCACGGCGCCCCAGGGCAGCCGCTGCTGGTTGTACTGGACCACGCTCTCCTGGTCGGGCAGGTTCGCGCCGATCCCGTCCGGTTGCTCCACTGTCACCCCGACGGGCGGGCAGCCACCGGCGGGCCGGCTGCCGTTCCACCCGGCGAAGCTGCCCGCTCCCAGCGTCAGCCAGCCGTCCACCGGGCAGGTGGGCCGGTGCGCCGAGCGCACCGACAGCGAGCCGATCGAGCCGTCCTGGGCCATCCGCCACAGCGTCGGGGTGCTCTCCGGGCTGACGTCCTCCCAGCGCAGCCCGGCGACGCCGACGACCACAACGAAGTCCGCCGTGCGCTGCGGAGCGCCCTGCGGCGGTCGGGCCGCCAGCGCGGTGACGCCCAGCGCCACCACGAGCACCGTCAACAGCGCGGGCGCGAGTCGGCGCAGCATCACCGGTGTCCCGTCATCGGCGCGTCGGAGCCCGGAGCCGCCCGACCCGTGGGTTCCGCGGCCAGTTCGGCGTACAGGGCCGCCAGCACGGCAACAGTGTCGGCCTCGGTGGGCCACGTCGCGGCCCGCTCGGTGCCGCGCCGGGCCAGCTCGGCCCGCGCCTGCGGGTCGTCAAGCAGCGCGCGTACCGCCGCGTCGACAGCGTCGACGTCACCGGCGGGGACCAGCGCGGCGGCGTCGCCGACCAGTTCCGGCAGGCCACCCACATCGGTGGCCACAAGGGGTACGCCGGCCCGCATCGCCTCCTGGGCGAAGAGCTGGCGGGCCTCCCAGTCGCTTGTCACCACCGCCAGGTCGGCTCCGGCGAGCAGGTCTGCCACGTCGGTGCGGTGCCCCAGCAGGGTCACCGGTGCGCGGGCCGCGGAGGTCCGGGCGGCCAGCGGCAGGTACGCCGGGCCGCTACCGGCGATCACCACGACCGGCGGCGGGGTACGCGTTCGCCAGCGGGCCGCCGCGTCGATGAGCACGTCGTAGCGCTTCTGCGGGTGCAGCCGGCCGACGGAGACGATCAGCGGCTGGTCCGGGCGTACGCCGAACTCGGCGCGCACGGCGGCGCGGCGGCGGCCCGGGGCGGGCAGTGTGGGGGCGGCGACCGGGGCGAGGCGGGCGTCGGTGGCGCCCAGCGCGACGGCCCGCTGAACCAGGTCCGTGGAGGCACCGAGGGCCACCCGGGCGCCCCGGGCCACCACCCGCTCGACGAGGCGGGACACCCCGCCGCGCAGGCCACCGGCGAGCACCGCGTTGTGCCAGGTGACGACGAGCGGCGCGCTCGGGCGGGCCAGTACGGCGACGAGTCCGGCGCGCAGGCCGTGCGCGTGCACCACGTCCACCCGGGCGGCGGTGAGCGCGCGCCGCAGGGCGAGCACCGCGCGGGCGTCGGCCGGAGTGGGGCTGGCCGGGATCTCCACCGGCGCGAAGCCGGCGCCCACGCCGGTGAAGTCGAACTGCTCCTGGGTCGCCGCCGGCCCGCAGACCACTACTGTGGCGCCGCCCGCGACGAGCCCGCGTGCCAGCGAGCGGACGTGCTGGCCGACCCCGCCGGTGCTGGAGGCCAGCAGCAGCGCGACCGTTCCCGACCAGCCGGCGGGCAGGCTGGGCTCCGTCATCGCGACCCCCGTCGGTCCCCGTTTCCAACGCTCACCGAACCGCCGTCTCCTTCCCGTCGCCCCGCTCCGGGGGGATCGTGTCCGGCGTCGACGTGCCGGCCCGGTCCCGTGCTCCCCGTCGGCGGAGCCGACGCGCCACCCCGTGCAGCAGCGGCCGTACGTCCCGGCGGTCGACGAACCAGACCACGACAAGGAACACGACACCGACCAGGACTCCGGACAGCATGCCCTGACCGACTGCCGCGGCCATCGTCGGGGTGCCGTCGCCGGCCGACTGCAGCAGCCGGCTCAGGCCCAGCCCGGCGAGGGCGGCGAGCACCCCGGCCAGCACGCCGGCAGCTCCGGCGCGGGCCGCGCCCGCGAGCGCCGGACGGCCCGCGCTGCGCACTACCGCCGCGACCAGCAGTGCCCCGAGCAGCAGCATGCCGACCGAGTTGGCGGCCGTCACCGCGAGCACCCGGTCCTCCAGCGGCAGCAGCGCGCCGAGCAGCAGGACGGCGGCGGGGACGGCCAGCCAGCCGATCGCTGTGGCGATGGTCGCCGCGCGGGTCTCGCGCCGGGCGTAGAGCGCCCGGGTGAGCACCGCGAACAGGCCGTAGCCGAGCAGGCCGGGCGCGAAGCCGATGATCGCTGCGGCGGCGGTCGGCGCGGTGGCGGCCGGGAAGAAGAAGTGCCCGACCGGCCCGGCGGTGCCGATCAGCGCGGCCGCGCCGAGGCAGCCGAAGAGCAGCACGCCACGGACCGCCGGGGCCAGGGTCGCCCGGTAGGCGTCCTCGTCGCCGGTGGCCTGGGAGGCGACCAGGGTCGGGTACGCCGCCACCGCGAGGGGCACGGCCAGCACCGCCCACGGCAGCAGGTAGACGGTCTGGGCCAGGTTGTAGACGCCCGGGTTGGTGGCCGCGCCGTAGGTGACCTGGTTCAGGCTGACGATCAGGGCGACCTGCTGGGAGGCGACGGCGACCGCGCCGGCCACCGCCAACCCGCCGATCCTGCTCCGCGCGTCGGTGGGGAACCCGAAGCCGGGGCGCAGCCCCAGTCGGAGCCGGCGGACCGGGATCAGCAGGGACAGCGACAGCACCACCACGCCGAGGGTGGTGCCCGCCGACAGCAGCAACTCGCCGTCGGCGCTGACGCCGCCGACGGTGGCCAGCCGGCCCTGGGTGGCGGTGAAGGCCAGGTAGACGACGATCACGGTGAGGCTGGACAGCAGCGGGGCGAGGACCGGCCAGGCGAAGCGGCGGTGCGCCTGGAGCACACCGGTGAGCACGATGCCGATGCCGTACAGCGGCAGCTGTGGTGCGAAGACCCGCAGCATCCGGGCGCCGCTCTGCTGCTGGGCCGCGGTGAGGCCGTCGCCGAGCGTCCCGATCAGCGGCCCGGCGAACAGCACCACGAGCAGCGCGAGCGGCACCAGCAGGGCAAGCGTCCAGCTCAGCAACGCGCCGGTGGTCCGTGCCACAGCCGTCCGGTCGCCGGCCTCGACCGCCCCCGCGAGCAGCGGCACGACCAGGCTGGCCAGTGCCCCACCGGCGACGATCTCGAAGATGAAGTTCGGCACCGCGTTTGCCACCACGTAGGCGCCGCCGAGGTCGGTGGGGGCCAGGCTCCAGGTGAACACGGCGGTACGGCCGAAGCCGGCGAGCCGGCTGAGCACGGTGAGGACGGCGATGAGCGCGGCTGCTCCGGCCAGCCGGCCGGCGCCGGCGAGGGGTGCCGGTCTGGTCACGTCAGTCGGCGCGCCGGCCCAGTGCGTCGAGCTCCCGCAGCCCCGGCGTCCGCTGGATCACCGACGTGAAGCTGACCTTCTCGCTGGCGGCGGTGAGACCGGCGAGCACGGCCAGCAGTCCGGCACGGCCGAGCGGGCCGGTACGCGCGGCGAGCGCGACACCGAGCAGCGCCCCGAGCGCGTTGGCACCGCTGTCGCCGAGCATCACGTCCTCGGCGAGGTCGTCGCGGAGCAGGCCGGCGGCGGCACCTGCCGCGCCCGAGGCGATGCCGCCGTGCGGGCCACCGGTCAGTGGCGCGGCGAGCAGCAGCCCGGACTTGAGAGCGCGTCCTGGCCGCAGGTCGAGCAGGTTGAGCAGGTTGGCCGTGCCGGCGATCACCCCGGCGCCGAGCAGCACGTCGACGCTCCTGCCGAACACGCCGTGGCGCTGCCGGCGCGGATGCGCGGCGACCCGGGGGTCGGCGGCGAGCAACGCGGCGGCACCGAGGCCGGCGGCGCCCACCCCGACGACCTTGACCATGCCGGCGGTGACCCGCCCCTCGCGCAGCGCGGCGAGGTGGCCGGCGAAGCCCTTTGCCGCCTTCTGCTCCGGCCGTGAGCCCACCACGTCGTCGTAGAGCCCGACGCCACCCGCGCCGAGACCGGCGACCAGGGCGGCACCGCCGGAGGCGGCGCTTGTGGCACCGAACGCGCACACTGCGGACGCACCGACGGCCAGCGCGGGCCCGGCGGCCAGGGTCACCGTCCGGCCACGGAAGTTGGTGCGCTCCAGCGCGGGCCCGACCGGTGCGGTGCGCACCTCCCGCAGCGCGTACCGGGCGGCGGCGGCACCGGCACCGGCGATCAGCAGCCGGCCCAACGCCTTCACGCCACCACCCCGCTGCGCTCGGCAGCGGCGTCGGCCACCGCAGTACTCCGCCTCAGGTTCACGCGCTGCGCTCGGTCACGCACCACCTCGACGGTTACGGGCATGCGGGTACGTCGTTCGCTCACTGGGGCAGTCTAGGCAACAGGCCGGAGGTGGCGTTGTCGCCGACGCCGTACTGGCCGGCCTTCTTCTCGGTGAGCTGCTCCGCCAGGGCGAGGCTGCTCACGAACTGGCCCTGCACCGTGTTGGCGTTGTCGACCGTGGAGATGGTCTGCGACAGCACCGGGTCGCCGCGCACCACTGCCACGACGTTGCCACCGGCGGAGCCGTTTCCGCTGACCACTATCGATCCGGTCCGGTCGAACTGCTCGGCGATCTTGACCACCGACTCGTCCCGCCGGTCGGAGTCCTTGTCGACGTACGGCTGGCCGCTGACCACGACGACGCCCTCCGCCGGACCGGTGACCTTGTTGTTGTCGGTGGTCAGGTAGCCGGCGTTGTTGTACGCGGCGAGCACCGCCCGCCGGTCGGCGTCGCTGACCGGCGTGGTGCCCTGCGGCCGGTCCAGCAGGACGCTGGCCAGCAGCGCGCTGGAGGTCTCCACGCCGTGCCCGTTGCCGGGCAGCCCGGTGGTCTGCGCGGTCGGACGGGCGGCGGTGACTGCCAACTCCAGCAGGTTGGAGTTGTTGTCCGGGTTGATGAACTTGTCCTGGAGGTCGACGCGGCCGGTGATGGTGGCGCCGGCCTGCTGGAGCTTCTTGAGCACGGCCTCGGTGTGGTCGCGGCCGTTGGGCAGGCTGAGCACCACGACCCGGCGACCGGTGAGGGTGCCCGGCAGGACGACCTGGGACACCTGCTCGGCGAACTCCTCTTCCAGCGCGAGCTGCTTCTCCATGCTGTTGACCTGCTGACGCCACTGCTGGTTGTCCTTGCGCAGCCCGGTGACCTGCGCCTCAAGTGAGTCGGCGACCGGGCCGTTGAGGGCGGCTGTGCCGACCACCAGGCCGATCGCCAGAGCCAGGAACACCGCGGTGAGGGACACCACGTGGTAGCGGAAGTTGATCACGCTTGCAGCCTCTTGATCGGTCGGGAACTAGAAGAGCCGGTACAGCTGGAACACGAAATTGTCCCACCACTCGGCGACCACGCCCAGGTACGCCTTACCGACTGTAGAGACGGCCACCGCCGAGGCCATCGCCGCGATCGCCGAGAGCACCAGCAGCAACAGCGAGGAGCCGGAGATGCTCTGCCGGTAGAGCCGGCTCACACCCTTGGCGTCGACAAGCTTGCCGCCGACCTTCAACCGGGTCAGGAACGTCGAGGCCATTCCGCCGCGACCCTTGTCGAGGAATTCGACGAGGGTGGCGTGGGTGCCGACGGCGACAAGCAGCGAGGCGCCCTTCTCGTCGGCCAGCAGCATGGCCAGGTCCTCGCTGGTCGCCGCGGCCGGGAAGGTGATCGCCGGCACACCGAGGCCGTTGACCCGGGGCAGGCCGGGCGCCCGCCCGTCCGGGTAGGCGTGCACGATCACCTCGGCGCCGCAGCGCAGCACGTCGTCGGTGACCGAATCCATGTCCCCGATGATCATGTCGGGCGTGTACCCGGCCTCGACGAGCGCGTCGGCCCCGCCGTCCACGCCGATCAACACCGGCTTGAACTCCCTGATGTACGGGCGCAGCACGTCCAGGTCGGCCTTGTAGTCGTAGCCGCGCACCACGATCAGGCAGTGCCGACCCTGCATCTGGGTCTCGATGTCCGGTACGCCCACGCCGTCGAGCAGCAGGTCGCGTTCCTGGCGCAGGTAGTCCATCGTGTTGGCGGCGAACGCCTCCAACTGCACCGACAGGCCCTCCCGGGCGTCGGACATCGCCTTGGCGACCGACTCGGCGTCCTGCAGGGTGCCGTGCGCGACCGGCTCGTCACCGGCGTACACCGTGTTGCCCTCGATGCGGACCTGGTCGCCCTCGCGGATCTGCTCGAAGACGCCCTCCCCCAGGTCGTCCAGGAGTGGGATGCCGGCGGCGACCAACACCTCCGGCCCGAGGTTGGGATAGCGGCCGGAGACCGACGGCTTGGCGTTGAGCACCGCGCCGACACCGACAGCTACCAACGAATCGGCCGCGACCCGGTCCAGGTCGACGTGGTCGATGATCGCGATGTCACCCGGACGCAGCCGGCCGACCAGGCGCTTTGTCCGGCGGTCGAGGCGCGCGGTGCCGAGGACTCGGCCCGGCTCCGTGTTTCGGTTCCGGCGCAACGTGGGTAGACGCATCGTGACCATCCTGGCATGTGAGGCAGGCTTTTCTGTCGCGACATGCCTGAGCAGGGCCGCCTACCCAGGGAAGCACACACCGGCGCAAGCCGGTGTGCTTGCGCTCACAATACGCGGCGTCACAACCGCCTTTCCTTCGCCGCCACTGCGAGAAGCTCTTCCGCGTGGGCGATACCCAGATCCGAGTCGGGCAAACCGGCGAGCATCCGGGCCAGCTCCCGGGCGCGTTCGGTGTCCTCCACGACCCGGACGCCGCTTGTCGTCACCGCGCCGCCGGTGTCCTTCGCCACCACCAGATGCCGATCGGCGAATGCCGCCACCTGCGGCAGGTGGGTGACGACAAGCACCTGGTGGGTGCGGGCCAGCCGGGCCAGCCTGCGGCCGATCTCCACCGCGGCCTGACCACCCACCCCGGCGTCGACCTCGTCGAAGACCAACGTGGGCGGGCCACCCGAACCGGCGAACACCACCTCGATGGCGAGCATCACCCGGGACAGCTCACCGCCCGACGCGCCCCGCTGCAACGGCAACGACGGCGCGCCCGGGTGGGCCAGCAACCGCAGCTCCACCTCGTCGCCGCCGTCCGGGGCGACACCCACCTCGACACCGTTGACGGTGAGCGTCGGCTCGGCGCGGCCCGCCGGCCGGGGCAGCACCGCCACCTCGATCCGGGCATGCGGCATGGCAAGCCCCGCCAGCTCGACGGTGACCTGATCGGCGAAGCGGACCGCCGCCTCCTGCCGGGACACCGACACCCGCGACGCCAGGTCGGCGACCTCGACGGCCAACCGCTGCCCCTCCGCGTCCAACTCGTCGAGCAGGTCGTCGGACGTGTCCAGATCGGACAGCCGGGTACGCGCCCGCTCGGCCCAGGCGATCACCCCGTCGACGTCGTCGGCGTACTTGCGGGTCAACGCCCGCAACGCGGCCCGCCGCTCGTAGAGGTGCTGCAACCGGGCCGGGTCCGCGTCGAGCGTCGCCAGGTACGTCGACAGCTCCGCCGAGACGTCGGTGACGAGCGTGGCCGCCTCCTCCAGCCGGGCCGCCAGCTCACCGAGCGCCGGATCGGTGCCGGCCTGCGCCTCAAGGGTGCGCCGGGCGGTGCCCAGCAGCGCCGCCGCGTCCGGTGTCTCGTCGGCCGCGTCCACGCCACCGGCCACGCACATCTGGGCCACCTGCGCGGCCGTCCGCAGGCCCTCGGCGTGCTCCAGCCGCTGCGCCTCGGTCTTCAGCTCGTCGTCCTCACCGGGCTGCGGATCGACCCTGGTGATCTCGTCGAGGCCGAGCCGCAACAGGTCGGCCTCCTGGTTGCGCTCGCGGGCGTTGCGCCGCCGGTCGGCAAGGTCGTCGACCACACGCCGCCACCCGGTGTACGCCTCGCGCAGCGCGTCGAGCAGCTTCTCGTGCGCCGGGCCGGCGAACCGGTCCAGTGCGGCCCGCTGCTCGGCCGGGCGCAGCAGCCGCAGCTGGTCGGACTGGCCGTGCACGGCCACCGCCTGCTCGCCGACCTCGCCCAGCATCGACACCGGCATGCTCCGGCCACCGACGTGGGCGCGCGAGCGGCCCTCCACCGTCACCGTGCGGCTCAACAGCAGCGACCCGTCCTCGTCGGGCTCGCCACCGGCGTCGGTGATCCGCGCGTGCACGGCGTCGGCGGCCCGGCCCCGCAGGCGCAGCCGCCCCTCCACCACGGCCCGACCCGGCTGGGCACGGACCCGCCCGGCGTCGGCCCGGCCGCCGAAGAGCAGGCCGAGGCCGGTCACCACCATGGTCTTGCCCGCACCGGTCTCGCCGGTGATGACGTTCATCCCGCCGGTCAACGGCAGCGTGGTGTCCTCGATGACGCCGAGTCCGGTGATCCGCAGCTCTTCCAGCACAGCACCCGACAGTAGACGCGTGGGCCGACAGTGACCAGCCGCCGAGCCAGCCGCAACCCCGCCGACGGGCCGTGGCACGGCCCGTACGCAGGCGACGTACAGTCTTGCCCCGTGTTGGACGTGATTGGCCTGACCTCGGCCGAGGAGGAGCTGTACCGCTGCCTGCTCCAGCTCACCACGGCCCGCGTCGACGAGCTGGCCGGTCGGCTGCGACGGCCCCGGGCGGAAGTGATCGAGCAGGTCGAGGCGCTGCGGGCCAAGGGTCTCGTGCAGCCCACCGACAGCGATCCGGACGCCCCGTTGCGCCCCACCGCCCCGGACGTCGCCCTCGGCGCGACGCTGCTGCGCCGGCAGGAGGACCTGGAGGCCGCCCGGCTGCGGGTCACCCAACTGGCCGAGGAGTACCGCGCGGGGCTGCGCCGCCACCACGTCGACCACCTGGTCGAGGTGATCAGCGGCACCCGTGTGCTGCGGGACCGGCTGCGTGATCTGCAGAACTCGGCGCGTACCGAGGTGCTCTGGTTCTGCCGGGCGAACCCTCTGGCGATGGCCGGCCCGGAGAACGTCGAGGAGTTCGACGCGCTGGCCCGTGGGGTCGGCTACCGGGCCATCTACGAGCGGGATCTGCTGTTGGAGCCGGGTGCGCTTGCCGACCTGGCAAAGGGGGTCGCCGCTGGCGAGCAGGCCCGGGTCCTGGACCGTCTGCCGGTCCGGCTGGCCATCGTGGACGGCCGTACCGCGATCTGCCCGCTGGTGCCCGACCGTGACGGCGGCGAGCCGAGCGCCGCGGTGATCGGCCGCAGTCAACTGCTCGACGCGTTGCTCGCCCTCTTCGAGAGCCACTGGCGGGTGGCCACCCGGCTGCGGCTGGAAGACCCGCTCGGCGTTGCGGCCGCCGACGGCCGGCGGGCCGACGCCGACACCAGGCACACCGACAACAGGCACGCCGACGACCGGCACGCGGACAGCTACCAGCCGGACGCCGACGAGGCACGGCTGCTGTCGCTGTTCGTGGCCGGCGTACCGGACAAGTCCATCGCCTCCCAGCTCGGGGTGAGCCGGCGGACGGTGCAGCGCAGGATCGCCGACCTGATGGCCGTCGCGGGCGTGGACACGCGACCCGGGTTGGCGTTCCAGGTCGCCCGGCGCGGCTGGCTCTGAACACGCACGGGGGCGGGACGGCACCTGGCCGCCCCGCCCCGTCCCGGATCAGCGCAGCCCGTACGCCTGGAGCACCGTCTGGTCGACGGTGTTCCCGGCCCGGTCGGCGGCGTGCACCCGCAGCGACACCGTTCCGCGCCCGGCCGGCACCGTTGCCGTGTACCGGGTGCCCGACCCCTTGGTCGGTACGGTGCGCCAACTGGTGCCACCGTCGAAGGACACCTGCACCGTCACGCTGGTGCCGCTCGGCGCGGCAACACCGGCCGGCTGGCGCAGCGTCAGCCCCAGTTGGTGCGGCTTGTTGCCGCGTACCGTGCCGAGCAGGTCGGCCGGCACCCCGTAGTCCACCTGCAACAGCGACAGCGGCTTGGCCGCGTCACCGGCCGGCCGGGCGGAGCTGAACTGCCAGGCCGTCTCGGTCCGGGTCGCGTAACGCCACGCGGCCGAGGACCGCTGGGTGGTCATCTCCAGGCGGTAGCGGGCCGACCCGGCGGTGGTGGGCACCGACGCCCAGCCGTCGGAGAGGTCGGCGATCTGCCGCCCGTTCCGGCTGACCCGGACCTGGACCGTGTCCGACTCCTCGCTGTCGCCGCCCACGCCGAAGTGGCCGCCGGCGTCGACGAACTCGGGCACCCGCAGGTCGAGGTTGTCGCCGGTGCGGGTGGGCACCTGCACCCCGCTGGCCGGTACGGCCGGGCGGACCACCGGCGTATGCCAGGTCTCGACCTTCCGGTCGTCGGCGGCGTACCGCCGGGGCTCCTGGGTCAGACCGCCGGTCAGCTGCCCCCACTGCATGAACATCGACTTGTGCAGCACCCGGTGCTGCCACCAGGTGTCCCCCGCGCTGACGAACTCCTGGCGGGTGGTGCCGTTGCGGACCAGGCGCTGGTCGTCGTTCCACGAGTACTCCTGCCAGGGACGCCAGCCGAACCGCTGCTCGGTGGCCCAGCCCGCGCCCATGTCGCCGTAGCTCGCTGTCACCTCGGCGGTGTTCTTCGCCGTCACCGTGTGCAGGATCCGCTCCGGCACCCGGTCCTTTGACACCTGCCACACGTCGTAGAGGTAGGGGCTGTCCACTGTCAACGTCAGGTCCAGCGTCGTCCGGCCCTTGCGGGCCGCCGCGATCAGCCGCTGCCCGTCGTCGTACGCCACCACCATCGACGGGATCGCGAGGCGGTCCCCGCCGGGTCGCCACACCGTCCACGCGCTGAAGTCCGCAGGCCGGACGATCAGCACCGCTGCGGCGCCGGCCCCCGCGGCAGCGGCGACCTGCTCCTCCTCGGAGCGGTCCGGGTCG
This sequence comes from Micromonospora profundi, assembly GCF_011927785.1. NCBI lineage: Bacteria > Bacillati > Actinomycetota > Actinomycetes > Micromonosporales > Micromonosporaceae > Micromonospora > Micromonospora profundi. Next base: position 3,487,691 of record NZ_JAATJK010000001.1, read on the forward strand.
CTCGTCAGCAGCGCGGCGGCTCCCCGCACCCGGGTCAGCTCAGCCGGGCTGCCGGTGCCGGCCCAGACCAGCGGCAGCTTGCGCCGTCCCGTCGGCGCCGGCGAGGCGCCCATGAGGTTGATGTCCAACGGACCGGACACCCCGCTGATCTTCGCGTCCACCATGGGCGCGACGAGCTGCCAGCGCGAGGCGAACTCGAACTCGCCCTGACGTACCCGCCGGGTCGGGTTGACGTTCACCTGCTGCACCGCGCTGAAAGCCATCACACCGTGGTCGATCTGCCGGCCGTTGCCCAGCACCCGGTGCACGTAGTAGCTGAGCGTCGCCCGCTGCTCGCTGGGCTTCGGCGTCTCGATGCGTACCGGCGTGCCCTTGCGCGCGTCGAGCACCACCGTCAGGTCCCGGTCGACTGTCAACTCCGGCTCGATGACCTCCGTCAGCTGCTCGTCCAGTGGGGCGCCGTGCTCGACCATCGCGGTCAGCAGGTACGTGCCCTCCTCGACCCGCAGGGTGCCCTCGCCCGGCCACCAACCCCAGTAGTCCGACTCAGGCTGCTCACCGAAGAGCGTCAACCCCGGCGACAGCGTCAACTGACCGTCCCGGTCCAGCACCTTCACTGTGACCTCGTGCAACGGGCCGCTGACGGTGAGCCCGACCGGGGTACGCACGGCGACACCGTTCGCGCCGGTCGCCACCAGCCAGCCACCGTGCGGCCCACGGGCCAGCTTCGCCGGGTCGGCGCGCAGCGGCACCGCCACACTGGCACCCGCCGGCACCGTCACCTCACCGGCGACTGAGACACCGTCGGTCTCGGCCACGCCGGTGTCGACGTTGCGCAGGTCCAACGCTAGCCGCAGGGTCTGCGCGGCCTTCGTGCCGTTCGTGTACGTCACGGTCCGCTCGACCGCCGCACCGCCGGTGCTGACCCGGCCGAAGTCGGCCGTGGCCGAGGCGTACACCTGCTGCTGGAGCGCCCGGGGCACGTCGACGCGACCGCCGCCCTGCTCGAAGACGGTGAGCGCCGGGTTTGCCTTCGTGGTGCTGACCAGCGCGTCCTTGAGCTTCGCGGCGGGCCAGTCGGGGTGTTCCTGGGCGAGGATCGCCGCCGCGCCGGACACGTGCGGCGTGGCCATCGATGTGCCGGACGCTGTCGTGTACGCGTCGCCCACCGGCGTACCCATCGTGGTGCCGGCGGCCCGCGCGGCGACGATGCCGACGCCCGGCGCGGTGATCTCGGGCTTGAGGCCGTTGTCGCCGAGGCGTGGGCCACGGCTGGAGAACGTCGCCAGGTTGTCGTTGCGGTCGACCGCGCCGACGGTGAGCGCCGCGGTGGCCGCGCCGGGCGAGCCGACGGTACGCGCCTCGCCCGCGTTGCCGGCGGCGACCACGAAGAGCGCACCCGTCTCGGCGGTCAGGTCGTCGACCGCGAGGCTCATCGGGTCGGTGCCGTCGGTGGGGTCGCCGCCGAGGCTCATGCTGACGACCTTCGCGCCGGAGCGGGCTGCCCACTCCATGCCCTCGATGATGGCCGAGGAACTGCCGGAGCCGCCGTCGTCGAGCACCTTGCCGACAAGCAGTCGCGCGCCGGGCGCCACGCCCTTGCGCAGCCCGTCGGACGCCGCTCCGCTGCCGGCGATGGTGGCCGCCACGTGGGTGCCGTGACCGTGGCCGTCGCGGGCGCTGCCGCTGCCGGAGAAGTCCCGCGCCTCGACGATCCGATCGGCCAGGTCGGGGTGGGTGTTGTCGACGCCGGTGTCGAGCACCGCGACCTTCACGCCGGCGCCGTCCCGACCGGCCGCCCAGGCCACCGGTGCGCCGATCTGCGGCACGCTGTGCTCCAGCGCGGGACGGACCCGCCCGTCCAGCCAGACGCGGGCGACACCACCGCCCAGTCGCGGTACGGCGGCGGTAGTGGTCCGGGCCGCCGGGGTGCCGACGAGGGAGGTCCACAGGCCGCCGAGGTCACCCTTGCCCACCCGCAGCGCCGCGCCGTTGATGCTCTCCAACGGTCGGGCGTCGGTGGCACCGGCGAGCGGCCGGACCCGGCCGGCGGCCGGCTCCTGATAGCGCACGATCAGCGGCAGGGAGCGCTGCGCGGCGTCGCCGTACCCGTCGGCGGCCAACTCCTGCACGTCGAAGAGGTTCGCGTCGAGGACCCCGCTGGAGACGTAGGGCAGGACGTCGCTGGGCAGGACCCGCAGCCCGCCGTCGACCTCCAGGGTCTGGAAGGTGATCCGGTCGCGCCCGGGGCCGGGGCGGACGGTGGCGGCGACCCGACCCGGGGCCGCGGGCGCCAGCTCCACCTGGTCACCGGTGATGAGGGTGATGAGGACGGGCTCGGCGCCCGGGCCGGTCGCGCCCAGGCTCGGGCCGGTGGGCGGGGCGGGCGGCTCGGCGGAAGCCGGTGCGGCGAGGCCGACCACCAGCGCGCCGACCACGCCGACGGTGAGCCAGCGAGGGGACCAGTGCATACGATGCGCTCCTTCACTCCGGTAGGCCCGCCATCCGTAGATGAGGACCGATCGGAGTCTGCGGCGCGCCGCAGGACCAGGTCACTAGCCTTAGACCGCCGCAGCGGCGACATGGCGCCAGGTGGACACCCGCCGTACACCGAGGGTGTGCCCCACGGTCACTGGCGGCTGCCACGCCACCCGTGCACGGGCAGCCCGAACTTGGCGACCAGCCGGTCGGTGAACGGTCGCGGCTGCAACCGCACGATGCGCACCGGCAGGGCGCCCCGCCGCACCGTCACCCGCGCGCCGGGCGGCAGGTCGTAGACCCGCCTGCCGTCGCAGCAGAGCACGGCGAGAGTGGTGAACGGGTCGACGGTGATCACGAAGGTGGACGTGGGTGCGGTGACAAGCGGGCGGCTGAACAACGCGTGCGCGCTGATCGGCACCAGCAGCAGCGCCTCCACCTCCGGCCAGACCACCGGCCCGCCGCCGGAGAACGCGTACGCCGTGGAGCCGGTAGGGGTCGCGCAGACCACACCGTCGCAGCCGTAGCGCGACAGCGGCCGCCCGTCCACGTCGACGAGCAGTTCGAGCATCTGCGCGCGCTCGCCCTTTTCGACACTTATCTCGTTGAGCGCCCAGGACTCGATTGTCGGGCCACCGTCGAACTCTGCTGTCACGTCAAGGGTGAGCCGCTCGTTCACCGTGTAGTTGCGCTCGACGACGTCCCGGACCGCGGTGTCCAGGTCGTTGATCTCCGCCTCGGCCAGGAAGCCGACCTTGCCGAGGTTGATGCCCAGCAGCGGCACCTTCGCCGGACGGGCCAGTTCTGCGGCGCGCAGGAAGGTGCCGTCCCCGCCGAGCGCGAAGACGATCTCGGCACCCTCGGCGGCCTCCGGCCCGACGACCGGAAGGACACCGGGCAGATCGAGGTCGTCGGCTTCCTCGGCGACCACCCGTACCTCGAAACCGGCGGCGATCAGGTCAGCCGCCACCGACCGGGCGTGCTCGGTGCTGCGGCGACGGCCGGTGTGGGTCACCAGCAGCGCGGTCCGGCTCATCGGCCCGACCACCTGTCCACGACCGGGCTGCCTGCCGCCAACGTCGTCCCGCCACGGCGCCGCGTCCCGCGCACCGTGGCGGGACGCTCGCTCCACTCGTTCACCCTGGGACCTCCTCCGCCGCCAAGCCCGGCTCGTCGCCGGCCGCCGGGCCATCCGGCCCGGCCGCCACCACGGCCCGCACCCGCTGCGGGTCGGCCGATGGCGCGCCTCGGCGCAACCATACGAAGAACTCCACATTGCCGCTCGGCCCGGGCAGCGGGCTGGCCGCCACGTCCGCCAGGCCGAGACCGAGCCGCGCCGCCGCCGCGGCCACGTCGAGCACCGCCTCGGCGCGCAACGCCGGGTCGCGGACCACACCGCCGGCGCCGACCCGGTCCTTGCCGACCTCGAACTGCGGCTTCACCATCAACGCCAGGTCGCCGTCGTCGCGGGTGCAGCCGGCCAACGCCGGCAAGACCAACCGCAGCGAGATGAACGACAGGTCGGCCACCGTGAGATCGACGGGCCCGCCGATCGCGGCCGGTTCGAGGGTACGAACATTTGTGCGTTCGAACACCCGGACCCGCTCGTCGGTCCGCAGCGACCAGGCGAGCTGCCCGTAGCCGACGTCCACCGCCACCACCTCGGCGGCGTCAGCGCGCAGCAGCACGTCGGTGAACCCACCTGTCGACGCGCCGGCGTCCAGGCAGCGCCGGCCGGCGACGCGCAGCCCACCGGGGCCGAACGCCGCCAACGCGCCGGCGAGCTTGTGGCCGCCCCGGGAGACGTACTCCTCGGCCGGGTCCGCTCCGGTGACCAGCAGCGGATCGGCGGGGTCGACCATCGCGGCGGCCTTGCGCGCCCGCACCCCGCGCAGCTGGACACGGCCGGCCTCTACCAACGCGGCGGCCTGCTCGCGTGAGCGGGCCAGACCGCGGCGGACGAGTTCGGCGTCCAGCCGGTTGCGACGTGCCATTGGTGGTTCTCCGGTCCGTGGGGCTTGGTGGTCCGCTCAGGTCTGGTCGATGGTGGCGAGGGTTTCCCGGAGCGTCTCGTAGGCCGCCTCGTACTGCGCGATCTGGTCGGCCGGGGCGAGCGTCGCCGCGTTGGCCATGGCACGCACGGCGGCGTCGACCGCCGGGTGCCGCGCCGCGTCGCCCTCGACCTCACCCATGTCCGGCGGCGGGGCGGGACGGTTGTTCACCGGCGGCCCGAGGCGGGCCACGGACGGCGGTCCCGGCCGCGCGGCGGCGGGCGGGCCGGGCCACGCCGCCGGGGACGGGCCGGGCCGGGCGGCGGGCTGCCCCGGGCGGATGCCGGACGGCGGGCCGGGGCGCGCGCCGTCACTCACGAGTCAGCCTCCGGGCGCCGCTTGCGGGCTGTCGCCTTCTTGGCGGGCATGACCGCCGGAGTCGGAGTGTCGTCGGTGGTGCTGATGGTCGCCGGTGGCTTCTTCATGACGGCCTTCTTGGCGACCGCCTTCTTCGCCACGGCTTTCTTCGCGACCGCCTTCTTGGCCACCGGCGCGGAGACCGGCGCGCCGGCTGGGCCATCCGACGGCACCAGACCCTCGTCGGGCGACGCGACGCGTGTCGGGTCGGGCTGCGGCGTGAGGCGGGCGGGCGACTCGGTGGCCGGTCCCGCAGGCGACTCGGTGGCCGGTCCCGCGGCGGGCGTCGTGGTCTGCTCGGTGGCTCGCGCCTCGCGCAGTTGCCGTTCCAGGTCACGCACCCGGCGGGTCAGCTCGGCAACCTCGTCGGCGGTGGCCAGACCGACAGCGCCGAGGGCCCTGTCGACCTCGAAGCGGACCAGCTTGGTCAGCGCCTCCCGGTTGGCCGCGCCGGTGGTGACAAGTTCCTCGCCGAGTGCCTGCAGTTGGGCGGCGGTCGCGCCGCCGGAGCCGACGAGGCGGCGCACCGCGTCCTGGGCTTTCTTCCGGGGCGCCTCCGCCAGGCCCATGGCCAGTTCAAGGTAGGCGCGCCACGCGTCCTGCATGCCTGAGTCCTTCCATCGGGCGGGGTGTGCAGGTGTCACGCTACCGGGCGCCCCGGACGCTCCCGTGCGGTACGGTGCCGAGGACGGCATGGCGATCGACGAGGGGGAGATGTGGCCAGCGTTGACGAGTGCCGGCAGGCATTGCAGGACCTGGCCGCGCGCCTCGATCGCAACGCCGAGACGGTGCGCGACAAGGTCGACCTGGAGCGGACGCTGGCCTGCCGCATCACCGACCTGGACACGGCGTTCCACGGGCGCATCAGCGGCGGCCGGCTTGTCGAGCTGGCCGACGGCGACGACCCCAAAGCCAAGATCGCGCTGAGCACGTCCAGCGACGACCTGCTCGCCCTGGTCCGCGGCGACCTGGACGTCACCAAGGCGGTGACCTCCCGCCGGGTGTCGATCAAGGCCAACCCGTTCGATCTCATGAAGCTGCGCAAGCTGCTCTGACGGGCGTCCTCGTCAGCCGCCGGTGGGCAACCCGAAACTCTCCAGCACGTTGGCCGCGTCCGGCCCCACCGGGCGGATCTCCGGCAGCGCCGGCGCCGACCACGCCGCAGCGCAGAGGGCGGCCAGCGCGTCCAACGACCGGCCCGAACCGGCCAGCTCCAACGTCCCGTCGCGGTCCGTCACGGACCAGCCGCCGGCGTCCGCCGCGCCCGGGACCCGCACTGCGGCAGCCGGGTCGAAGAGCCCCGCCAGGTCCCTCGCGACATACGTCGGACGCCGCCGCGGCTCAGCGGCGAGCAACTCGGGTACGCCGCTGACACCCGTGAGTACGAGCAGGCTGTCCAGCCCTGCCCGACGGGCGCCCTCGATGTCGGTGTCCAACCGGTCCCCCACGACCAGGGTCCGCCCGCCGTCACTGCGCCGGGCGGCGGTCTCGAACAGCGCCGACTCCGGCTTGCCGACCACCAGGTCGGGGTCCCGCTCCAACGCGGTCCGCAGCACTGCCACCAGGGAACCGTTGCCCGGCAGCGGTCCCCGCGCGCTGGGCAGCGTCCGGTCGGTGTTCGTGGCGACCCAGATGGCGCCCTGCCGCACCGCTACCGACGCCTCGGCCAGCTCGGTCCAGCCGACCTGCGGGCCATAGCCCTGCACCACCGCCGCGGGCTTCTCGTCGGCGAGGGTGACCGGGGTCAGGCCGACCGCGCGCAGCTCGGCACGCAGCGCCTCCGCGCCGACCACCAGCACCGGCGCACCGGCGGGCAGCCGGTCACGCAACAGCTCGGCGGCGGCCGCGGCGGAGGTGAGCACCTCCTCCGGCAGAGCCGGCACACCCATCCCGGTCAGCAGGTCGGCGACGTCACTGGAGCGGCGGGAGGCGTTGTTGGTGGCGTACGCCACCGATCGCCCCTCGGCGTGCAGGCGGGCCACCGCGTCGACCGCGCCGGGGATCGGCCGGTCGATCAGGTAGATCACCCCGTCCAGGTCGAAGACGACAAGGGTGTACCCGTCGACCAGCCGCTCCCCGGCGTCCGTACTCACCGCTGCGTCGACTCCGACTCGTCGCCCCGGGCCGGGACGGTCGCGTCGTTCACCGCGTCGGCGTCGCTGGCTGCCGGAGTCCGATCGACGGCAGCAGGCTCAGCCTGGCCCCGCTCGTCCGAACGGCCGTCGTCGTCGTCATCGTCGTCGTCATCGTCGTCGTCATCGTCATCGTCATCGTCATCGTCATCGTCATCGTCGTCGGCATCGTCATCGTCGTCGTCGTCGTCGTCGTCGTCGTCGTCGTCGTCGTCGTCGTCGTCATCGTCGTCGTCGTCGTCGTCATCGGCGTCGTCGTCGTCATCGGCGTCGGCCAGCTCGGTGTCGGGCTGGGCCGGCACGGCGCCCGGGGCGCCCGGACCGGCGGCGATCTCCTCGACCGCCTCGTCCTCGTCGTCGCCCTCGATGACCACGCCGTCGAGTTCCAACAGCCGCTCCGCGGCATCGGTCTCGCCCTCGGTGTCCACGTCGGCGGCCCGGGAGAACCACTCGCGGGCCTCCTCGCGCCGGCCCACCGCGAGCAGCGCGTCGGCGTACGCGTAGCGCAGCCGCGCCGTCCACGGCACCGTCGCCTCACTGGTGAGGTCCGGGACCTGGAGCATCGCGACCGCGGCGTCCTTCTGCCCGAGGTCACCCCGGGCGCCCGCGGCGACGATCAGCAGCTCGATCGCGACGGCCTGGTCGAGCTTCTCCTGGTCGGCGCCACGGAACAGGTCAATAGCCCGCTCCGGGCGGCCCAGAGCGCGCTCACAGTCCGCGAGCACAGCCACGTGGCTCTGCAATCCACTCATCCGGTGGTACGTACGCAGCTCGGCGATTGCCGTCTGCCACTCCCCCGCGTGGTACGCGGCCAGGCCGACCGCCTCGCGGACGGCGGAGATGCGGGACGCGAGCCGTCGGGCGGCCAGCGCGTGCGCCAACGCCTCGGCCGGATCCTCGTCGATCAACTGTCCAGTGGCGACCAGGTGTCGGGCCACCGTCTCGGCGACCGGCTTGTTCAGCGAGAGCAGCTCAGCACGGACGTCCTTGTCGAGGTCCGTGGCGACGATGTCGTCCGGCAACGCCGGGGCCGAACTGCGCCCGCCCTCGGCCGACTCGGAGCCCGTGCCACGGTCGTCCCGCCGGAAGTCGCCCTCACGACGCGGCCGCTCATCAGCGCGGAAGCCGCCGTCGCGGTCCCCACCGCGGTAGCCGCCTTCACGACGGTCACCGCCACGGTTACCACCCTCGCGGTCACCACCTCGGAAGCCGCCCTCACGCGGCGGACCGGAGCGACCACGGTCGCCGCCACCCTGGTAGCCACCCTCGCGACGGTCACCGCCACGGAAGCCACCCTCGCGGGGAGCACCCGAGCGCGATCCATCACGGTCGCCGCCACGGAAGCCACCGTCGCGGTCGCCACTCCGGAAGCCACCCTCACGGGGCGGACCGGAGCGACCACGGTCGCCGCCACCCTGGTAGCCACCCTCGCGACGGTCACCGCCACGGAAGCCACCCTCGCGGTCACCACCACGGAAGCCGCCCTCACGCGGCGCACGGGAGCCGTCGCGGTCGCCACTCCGGAAGCCACCCTCACGGGGCGGACCGGAACGACCACGATCGCCGCCACCCTGGTAGCCACCCTCGCGACGGTCGCCACCACGGAAGCCACCGTCGCGGTCGCCACCACGGAAACCACCCTCGCGCGGCGCACCCGAACGCGACCCATCACGGTCGCCACCACGGAAACCACCCTCGCGACGGTCTCCGCCGCGGAAGCCGCCGTCGCGGTCGCCACCACGGAAACCACCCTCACGCGGCGCACCAGGCCGGGAGCCACCTTGGTAGCCGCCCTCACGCGGCGCACCAGATCGGGAGCCACCCTGGTAGCCGCCCTCACGCGGCGCACCAGATCGGGAGCCACCCTGGTAGCCGCCCTCACGGCGATCGCCACCCTGGTAGCCGCCTTCACGACGGTCACCGCCGCGGAAGCCACCGTCGCGGTCGCCACCACGGAAACCACCCTCACGCGGCGCACCCGAACGCGACCCATCACGGTCGCCACCACGGAAGCCGCCTTCGCGACGGTCGCCGCCACGGAAACCACTGTCACGGTCACCGCCGCGGAAACCGCCCTCGCGGTCGCCACCACGGAAACCGCCCTCACGGGGCGGGCCGGAACGACCACGGTCGCCGCCACCCTGGTAACCACCCTCACGGGGAGCACCCGAACGCGAACCATCACGGTCACCGCCACGGAAACCGCCCTCGCGACGATCACCACCGCGGAAACCACCGTCGCGGTCGCCTCCACGGGAACCGCCCTCGCGGTCACCGCCGCGGAAACCACCTTCGCGACGGTCACCGCCGCGGAAACCACCGTCACGGTCGCCACCACGGAAGCCACCCTCGCGCGGCGGGCCGGAACGACCACGGTCCCCGCCACCCTGGTAGCCACCCTCACGACGGTCACCACCACGGAAGCCACCCTCACGAGGCGCACCCGAGCGCGAACCGTCACGATCGCCGCCACGGAAACCACCTTCACGGCGGTCACCGCCGCGGAAACCACCGTCACGGTCGCCACCACGGAAGCCACCCTCGCGCGGCGGGCCGGAACGACCACGGTCCCCGCCACCCTGGTAGCCACCCTCACGACGGTCACCACCACGGAAGCCACCCTCACGAGGCGCACCCGAGCGCGAACCGTCACGATCGCCGCCACGGAAACCACCCTCGCGGTCACCACCACGGAAGCCACCCTCACGCGGGGCTCCGGATCGCGAGCCGTCCCGGTCACCACCACGGGAACCGCCGTCGCGACTGCCGGCGTATCCGCCTCGGGTGCCGCCTGCGCTGTCTCGGTCTCCCCGGTACGGGGGCCGGTCGTCGCGCCGCGCACCGCGGTCGCGTTCGCCGGAGCCGTCTTCGTTACGACGGGGACGGTCTCCGCCCTGCGGTCCTGAACTCACAGGTACATCCTTCCTGATTGCGCCACCAATGGCGCCACGCAGTCGAGGGCCGACCCGGATTGGGGCGGCCCTCGACTGGAAGATTGTCCGGCGGTGTCCTACTCTCCCACACCCTCACGAGTGCAGTACCATCGGCGCTGGAGGGCTTAGCTTCCGGGTTCGGAATGTAACCGGGCGTTTCCCCTCCGCCATGACCGCCGTAACTCTATAGACATATCAAACAACACCACACAACCGGGGCTTGTTCGTTTGTCTAGAGTTGCACAGTGGACGCGTAGCAGCTTAGTAGTCAAGTCCTCGGCCTATTAGTACCGGTCAACTGAACCCGTTACCGGGCTTACATTTCCGGCCTATCAACCCAGTCGTCTAGCTGGGGGCCTTACCCCACCAAAGGTGGGTGGGATACCTCATCTTGAAGCAGGCTTCCCGCTTAGATGCTTTCAGCGGTTATCCCTTCCGAACGTAGCTAACCAGCCGTGCCCCTGGCGGGACAACTGGCACACCAGAGGTTCGTCCGTCCCGGTCCTCTCGTACTAGGGACAGCCCTTCTCAAGTATCCTACGCGCACGGCGGATAGGGACCGAACTGTCTCACGACGTTCTAAACCCAGCTCGCGTACCGCTTTAATGGGCGAACAGCCCAACCCTTGGGACCTGCTACAGCCCCAGGATGCGACGAGCCGACATCGAGGTGCCAAACCATCCCGTCGATATGGACTCTTGGGGAAGATCAGCCTGTTATCCCCGGGGTACCTTTTATCCGTTGAGCGACACCGCTTCCACTCGCAAGTGCCGGATCACTAGTCCCGACTTTCGTCCCTGCTCGACCTGTCAGTCTCACAGTCAAGCTCCCTTGTGTACTTGCACTCAACACCTGATTGCCAACCAGGCTGAGGGAACCTTTGGGCGCCTCCGTTACCTTTTAGGAGGCAACCGCCCCAGTTAAACTACCCACCAGACACTGTCCCTGAACCGGATAACGGTCCGAAGTTAGATACCCAAATCAACCAGAGTGGTATTTCAAGATTGCCTCCACCCATACTGGCGTATGGACTTCACCGGCTCCCACCTATCCTACACAAGCTAATTCGAGTACCAATGTCAAGCTATAGTAAAGGTCCCGGGGTCTTTCCGTCCTGCCGCGCGTAACGAGCATCTTTACTCGTACTGCAATTTCGCCGGGCCTGTGGTTGAGACAGTGGGGAAGTCGTTACGCCATTCGTGCAGGTCGGAACTTACCCGACAAGGAATTTCGCTACCTTAGGATGGTTATAGTTACCACCGCCGTTTACTGGCGCTTAAGTTCTCCGCTTCGCCCCGAAGAGCTAACAGGTCCCCTTAACGTTCCAGCACCGGGCAGGCGTCAGTCCATATACATCGAATTACTTCTTCGCATGGACCTGTGTTTTTAGTAAACAGTCGCTTCCCCCTGCTCTCTGCGGCCATACAACGCTCCACCCGCGCGGGGCTTCACGTCTCCGGCCCCCCTTCTCCCTAAGTTACGGGGGCAATTTGCCGAGTTCCTTAACCACAGTTCGCCCGATCGCCTCGGTATTCTCTACCTGACCACCTGTGTCGGTTTGGGGTACGGGCCGCTAAGAACTCGCTAGAGGCTTTTCTCGGCAGCATAGGATCACTGACTTCACCTGAATCGGCTCGGCATCACGTCTCAGCCTTAAAGTGTCGCGGATTTGCCTACGACACGGCCTACACGCTTACCCCGGCACAACCACCGGCCGGGCTCAGCTACCTTCCTGCGTCACCCCATCGCTTGACTACTACCCGCCAGGTTCCCACGCTCCCCACCATCCGTCCGAAGACATCAGGCAGCTCGGGTGGTTAGCACAACGAGGTTCATCAGGGACGCTCTTTCGCGGGTACGGGAATATCAACCCGTTGTCCATCGACTACGCCTCTCGGCCTCGCCTTAGGTCCCGACTCACCCAGGGCGGATTAGCCTGGCCCTGGAACCCTTGGTCATCCGGCGGAAGGGTTTCTCACCCTTCTTTCGCTACTCATGCCTGCATTCTCACTCGTGCCGCGTCCACAACTGGGTCACCCCGCTGCTTCACTCGCGGCACGACGCTCCCCTACCCATCCACACACCTGCACAAGGAATCAAGTCCAAGCGAGGTTAAAATGTGAATGCCACAGCTTCGGCGGTGTGCTTGAGCCCCGCTACATTGTCGGCGCGGAACCACTTGACCAGTGAGCTATTACGCACTCTTTAAAGGGTGGCTGCTTCTAAGCCAACCTCCTGGTTGTCTATGCGACCCCACATCCTTTTCCACTTAGCACACGCTTAGGGGCCTTAGCTGGTGATCTGGGCTGTTTCCCTCTCGACTACGAAGCTTATCCCCCGCAGTCTCACTGCCGCGCTC